>JAXDQF010000224.1:0-11752 GCA_034668025.1 Gammaproteobacteria bacterium
CTGTGGTTCCCGGCCTCTCGGCCGGGAACCACCACTGGTGGAGGCGGGGGGACAGCACATCCACGGCTTTCGCCGCGGGCTGGACTATGCCTTCATCCGTTCGCTCACCTGAGCGGGCGGATGCGGAGCGTGTTATCCCACTGATCGAATCAGTTGGATCCTAGTGCCCACCCCAGGCTTTCGCCGTCGGCGAGTCTATGAGTCTCTACAGGGCAGGCCTGAAGTTGGCCCTCTTCCTACCCCTCGGCGTTGCCATGCCATCCTTCGTGAGAAAGATGCCGTCAGGTTTCACCGATGTGAGCTCCGTTATCAACCAACCCTCACGGGTTGGTGCGACCCTCGATCGAACCCCCGTCCGCAAGCGCTAGACACCAAGACCTACGTGCGTAGCTCACTCATTGTTTTCTCGCTTCGCGCTACCCGAGGAGCAGGGAAAACGCTAGGCCAGCCACTGTCATTATTCGCGATCCGGCCAGAGACACACCGGAGCGCCATCCTATGAGTATTACCTCTGATTCAGTTGCATAGGCACAAACTGGTCAGAGGTCAGCCGAGTTTAGGCGGCTAGAGCGTAGTTGTCGTCGTTGGCAACTATGATTTACAGCATTATTAACGAGGTTACTGCGCCTCGGCACGCACTTGGAGGTTCGCTACCCACGTCGAAACCGGTCGCCCCCAATGCACGGTCGATCATACCCTAAAATCGACCCGGCCGGGCGAAGTTCAAGGGGTGCGGGCCGCACGCAACAGGGCTGCCGCGCGCGTTGTCGGGGGCGCTGGAGCTCAGCGGTAGGGCGAATATCGGGGCGCGCTGACGCTCAGCGGCCGCGCATGATTCGCGCTTTGTCGCGCTGCCAATCGCGGTCTTTATCGACTGCGCGCTTGTCGTGTTGTTTCTTTCCCTTGGCGAGACCAACGGCCAATTTAGCGCGGCCGTTTTTCCAATACAGCTCGAGCGGAACGAGCGTGTAACCCTTACGCTCAACTGAGCCCACGAGACCGGATAGCTCGCTGGCGTTGAGCAGCAGCTTGCGAGTCCGTACAGGGTCTGCGATGACATGGGACGACGCCGAATTCAACGGCGAAATATGTGCACCGAACAGAAACGCTTCGGCGCCTCGCACAAAAACGTACGCCTCTTTCAGCTGTGCACGACCCGCACGCATAGCCTTAACTTCCCAGCCCTTCAGCACCAAGCCCGCCTCGTAACGCTCTTCGATGAAATACTCGAAGCGCGCCTGGCGATTCTCGGCAATGACTCGTTCGGTTCTTTCGGGCTTGGCCATGTACAGGGGAACTTTATTTGTTGAGCCCGGTAATTATACCGGGGCGTTCAGCGCGGTAATTGTACCGTGAATGACAATCCGCCGGTGTCTTGTGACAATGCCCGGATGCGAGAAATCAAGCACTCCGCGCTGGTGGCCCAGCCGCCCCGCAGGTTGTTCGACCTGATCAACGATATCGACAGTTATCCGACCTTCATCCCGTGGTGTACGCGCGCCAAGGTGCTGTCACGCTCCGACCGCGAAATCGTCGCGACCATCGGCGTTCAGCGCGGGCCCCTGCAGAGCGAATTCACCACCCGCAACGAGCTCGAACCGGATAACCGCATCCTCATGCACCTCGTCGACGGGCCGTTCAAGATGTTGGAAGGCGAGTGGCTGTTGACGCCGATCCCGGTTACTGAGGGCGCGGGTTGCCGAGTTCAACTGACCATGAAATTCGCCTTCAAAAACGCGCTGACGGCGGTATTGTTTGAGCAGAAGTTTGCCGAGACCGCCTCATCACTCATGGATGCGTTCGTTGCGAGAGCGCGTACTCTTCCCCCATGAAACCTTTGACAGCATGAGAGCGTTGGCCCCATGACAGAAGGTGGCAGCAAGCGATGTGTGGTGGCCTATGCCACTCGTGAGCGGCAATATCTTTGGGCAGTTGACGTTCCAGCAGACGGCACAATCGGCGACGCTATAGAGGCTGCGCGTCAATTAGCCGATGAGCCGGATGTGCCGTGGGAAACGGCACCCGTTGGGATCTTCGGAGAGCCGCGCGAGCGATCGGATCGTCCGGCGGAAGGTGATCGCGTCGAGCTGTACCGCCCGCTGCCGAATGACCCTCGCGACAGGCGTCGCGAGCGTGTTCAAAAGCAGCGCAAATCCAGCGGCAAATGATGGAACTCGGACGACCCGATCAAAGGACCGGGTCGCGCCACAGGTTCAGATCACAGGATCAACGACCGAATCAGATAACCGGGAACTTTGAAACAGACGGTCCCTGGTCCGGGCCAAGGGGCGCCTTGTCCGGCACATTGTTGCGCTCGAACTTATCCACCTTGTCTTCCTTGAAGAACACGATCAGGTGCCGCTCTTCGGGTTTTCGCCACCGGCCCTTCTTGAAGAAGTACAAGTAGTCCCATCGTTCTTTGTCGAACGCATCGGGCACCATGGGTGTACCGAGCAGGTAGCGAACCTGACTGCGAGTCATTCCCACCTGCAATTGATTCACAGTACGGGCTTCCAGAAAGTTTCCCTGCTGGATGTTCATACGGTAAACACAGCCTGAAGTGGCTGAAAAAGCAGCGACGAGCGACAGCGTCAGCAGTAGCTTTCGGGCTCGCGAGACCGGGCTCGGCCCGTTATTTATTGAGCGCATCGGATTCCAATAGGCAATAATGCGGGCGAATCATACCTGATCGTGCATCATTCGCGGCTCGCGCGTAGCCCGTGAATTTTGTCGGTACATTTGAGATAGACGGAGAGCAGCAGTGGAAGGCAAAGACCTCCGCAAAGCCGGCCTGAAGGTAACGCTGCCGCGCCTCAAGATTCTAGAAATCCTCGAGAGCAGCACGACACGGCACCTTTCGGCCGAAGACATTTATCGCACGCTCCTCGATGGCAATGAGGATATCGGGCTGGCCACCGTCTACCGCGTCTTGACGCAGTTTGAGGCGGCCGGGCTCGTTACCCGTCATCACTTCGAGGACGGCATGGCCGTCTTCGAGCTCAACCACGGCACGCATCACGATCACATCGTGTGTCTGGACTGCGGCCGAGTCGAAGAGTTCATGGACTCGGGTATCGAGGAGCGACAAACCTCGGTGGCGCAGCGCCTGGGGTTCACGATTCGCGATCACTCGCTGATTATGTACGGGAATTGCCGACGTACGAATTGTGCGTACCGCAAGAAGAAGGCCACGAGCTGATCGGGACCGCGGGCGTACTGAGGTGAGGGGCCCGCCCCGCGACACCCCAGCCTGACTAAAGCCCCTAGCGTCGCTTCGCAGCAGGTCGACCGGCAGCCTTGGCTGCATTGAGGTCAATGACGTTGTCGTCGCCCGACCTCTTGGCACCGGACGAGCCAGCGTCCTTAGCCGGCGGCGACTTAGGCGACTGGTCGGCAGGGACCTTGTCGGACGGAGCAGGGGCAACTTTGGCCTCCTCGGCGGCAACTCGTGCACCCTTGGCATCCGTACCTTTGACGCCCTGCGGGGCAACCTTGGCGCCCGCGCCCGCAGGAGCGCCCGTGGAACCCTTGGCGTCGACAGCCGCGGGAATGCCTTTACCGGCAGCGGCGGCGCCAACCGTCGCCTTCGCATCACCAGCGCGCGCGGCAAGAACAGCCTTAGATTCCCCCGCGGTAGACCGCGGATCCCCACCCACCGCCTTCGGCTCCGCAGCGGGATCCTTCCCCGACTGCGCTGCCACCTTCGCCTGCACCAACATATCCTTCACCTTCAAGGCGGGCATCCGATCCGTAGGGGAGGGCTCAGGCGGTAGATCCAGGTGGGTCTTTAGCATCTCGCGCGCGTGCTCACGCGCCTTACCGGTGACCTCGACCCCGCCCAGCATGCGTGCGATCTCTTCCACGCGCTCCTGCGGCGCGAGCTCCGTCAATGCGGTGCGCGTCGTGCGGCCATCGGTCGTCTTGGCGACCCGCAGATGATGATGCCCCTGCGACGCAACCTGCGGCAGGTGAGTCACGCATAACACCTGCCCACGCTCTCCAAGCGAACGCAACTCGCGACCCACAATCTCCGCGATAGCGCCGCCGATCCCCGAGTCGACTTCGTCAAACACCATGCAGCGCGTCTCACGCGCCGCAACAGAAACTTGTACAGCCAGCGATAGTCGGGACAATTCACCGCCTGAAGCGACTTTCGACAGAGCGCGCAGCGGCTGCCCGGGGTTGGCGGTCACGCGAAACTCAATCTGGTCGACGCCATGTTGTGCGGGCTCCTGCGAGCCATCCTGCGTCACCTCAACCTGGAACCGGCCGCCTGACATCCCGAGCGTCTGCATTCTCGTCGTGATGTCTTTGGCGAGCGCGCGGCCTGCAGTGGTCCGCTTTGCCGACAACTGTCCAGCAAGTGTTCGAAACTCCTCGAGGGCTGCTGCAAGGTCCTTACGCAACGCTGCCAGGTCCGTATCGGCGCGCTCTATGGACGCCAGCTCCGTGGTCAGCTCAGCCGAGCGGGTCGTTAGCTCGAGTGGCGTGACGCGATTCTTACGCGCCAGCTCTTCAATAGCCGCCAACCGGTCTTCCACCTGGTTTTGCCGGGTGGTGTCCAACTCGAGGCCATCGCGATAGTGAGTCAACTCGCGAGCCGCCTCGCGAATCTGAATAGCCGCCTCTTCAACGAAAGGCACCATGGCGCTGAGCTTCGGATCCACGCTTTCGAGTCCGCGCAGCGCCTGCAGCGCACGGCTCACCCCGGCGTGGGCGCTAACTTCTTCGCCTTCATACAAGAGTGTCAGCGCAGTCTGGGTTGCTTCCGCCAGCTTGCCACGGTTCGCCAGCCGCGCACGCTCGTCGACGAGGGTCTCGAATTCGCCATCCTTCAACTGCAGTGCGTTCAGCTCCGATACCTGGTAACGCAGCAGCTCCAACTTCGCGTCGCGATCGCGCGCCTTGCTTTCGAGCTCCAGTGTGCGATTCAACATCTCCAGCCACACCCGGTGGGTGATTCCCACCTGTCCGGCAGCCTGCTCGAGCCGGCCATAGCCATCGAGCAACTCGCGCTGCGCGGTGCTGCGGGTCAGCGATTGAAATTCATGTTGGCCGTGGATGTCGATGAGGATGTTCCCCGCCTCGCGCAACAGTTGGACGGCAACGGCCTGGCCGTTCAAATACGCGCGTGAGCGGCCGTCGCTCGAGACGACACGGCGAATGGAAAGCTCATCGCCAACACCTGCGGCGATGGACTGCTCCTCCAGCCAGCGCTTCAACTCGCGAGGCGTCTTGCTCAGATCGAACGTGCCCGTGATTTCCGCACGCTCGGAACCGTGGCGGACCACTTCAGCGCCGGCCCGGCCGCCGGCCAGGAGCTGCAGCGCGTCCACCAGAATTGATTTGCCGGCACCGGTTTCGCCGGTCAGCACAGTCAATCCTGGACGCAACTCGAGCTCGATGGCATCGATGATTGCGAAATCGCGGATCTGCAAGTAAGTCAGCATGGTGGCTCTAACGCTCGAAACTGCCGCGACCCCAATGAAGCTTGGAGCGCAGCAACTTGTAGTAGTCGTGGCCTGCCGGGTGCAGCAGGGTAATGGTTTCCGACGCTGCCTTGATGGTCAACCGGTCGCCCGGCTCCAACTCTCCCAGCACCGTGCCGTCGCAGGTCACCTGGGCGCGGGTGTCCGGCCGCTCGAGCAGCTTCACTTCGATCTCCGACCTGGCCGATACGACAATCGGCCGATCGGACAATGTATGGGGGCAGATCGGCGCGACTACGAGTACGTCCAAGTGTGGCTCGATGATCGGACCTCCACACGACAGTGCATACGCAGTCGACCCCGTCGGGCTGGCGACGACGATGCCATCGCCGGCATGCGTGTTGACGTACATCCCATCCAGATGTGTTTCAAAGTCGAGCATTCGACCAGTCACCAGCTTCTGCATAACAACGTCATTGAGCGCAAGCGCTTCGGAGACCTTGCCGTTGGCGTAATACACACACGCCGCGAGCAACGGTCGCTCATCTGGTGTCAGCCGACCCTCCAACGCTGCATCGATGCAGGGGAACATATTCTGCGGCATGACATCGGTCAGAAACCCGAGTCGCCCACGGTTGACACCCAGAAGGGGCACCTTGTGTCGCGCCACGAGACCGGCTGCGTACAGCAGGGTGCCGTCACCGCCAATGGCGATGACCAAGTCTGCATTCGCCCCGATTTCAGCCTCGGGGAGCCGCACTATGCCGGCCGCATTACCCGAATAAGTCGTCTCGGTGCTGACAATCACCTCGACCTGTCGGGACAGGAGGTGCGGGATCAGCGCATTCACGGATTCCGCCACACGCAGGTCCGAGAATCTGCCGACCAGCGCGCACAGTCGCACGGGAAAGCCCATCAGGTGCCTCAGTTCTCACCTCGAGGTACGAGGCGGCGCCTTTGTAGCACGACCCTGTGGCAGGGCCAATGCGCCCAATTGCCCGCCAACGGCGACTATCTTCCGAGCATTCGCAAACCGGCCCCAAGCGCTCTCAACCCGCCCCGAGCGGCTCGCAACCCCGGCCCCGGCCTTTGCAACCCCGCTTGCGGCGCTCGCAGCCCCACGAGGAGGGTCTCTGTGACGATTGCTTGACGCTGGGGGCTGCCATCGCTAGCGTGGCTGACGCAATAGGCAGGTTTTAGCGAAAAGTGACGCGCTGACCCATCACCACATGGCGCACGAAGGTCGAGAAACCGAGAGTCTGAGTGACCGTGCTCAAACCCTCCTCCGGATTCTGATAGAAAGCTACATCCGCGACGGACAGCCTGTCGGCTCCCGCGTGCTCTCGCGCGACTCCGGTCTGCAGTTGAGCTCAGCCACGATTCGCAACGTCATGGCAGACCTCGAGGAGTATGGCTTCGTCTCCTCGCCGCACACTTCCGCTGGACGCATACCCACCGACAAGGGCTATCGCTTCTTCGTCGACACATTGCTCCGTATGCAGCCGCTGGATGAAAGCGCGGTTGCCGAGATCCGCCGACAGGTGGATGGCAAACGCGAAAACGCGAAGGACCTCATCTCGTCCGTTTCACAGTTGCTTTCCCAAGTAACGAAACTCGCGGGCGTCGTGACGGTGCCGCGCACCCAGCAGGCGTCCATCACACATGTCGAGTTCGTCGTCCTGTCGGAGAATCGCGTGCTCGCGGTGCTCGTGTTCAACGACCGTGAAGTACAGAACCGCATCATCCAGCTGGAGCGCTATTACTCACCGGATGAGCTGCGGCGCGCCTCGAATTATCTCAATGACCAGTTTCGCGGCCGCACACTGACCCAGGTCCGCGAGGAGATTCTGCGCCAGCTGGCGGAGACTCACGCGCACATGAACCAGATCATGCTGGACGCCATTTCCGTGGCGCAGCACGTGTTCGAAGCGGGCGAAGGCGAGGATCGCCTCGAGTACGTGATCAAGGGCGAGACCAATCTCATGGGGGTGGCCGAGCTCACCAACGTTGAGAAGCTGCGGCGGCTGTTCGAGGCTTTTAATGAGAAGCGGGACTTCCTGCACCTGCTCGACAACAGCCTGAAGGCGGAAGGCGTGCAGATCTTCATCGGGCACGAGTCGGGGTATCAGATCCTCGACGATTGCAGTGTCGTGACAGCTCCCTACGCGGCCGGAGATTCCGTCGTAGGTGTGGTCGGAGTCATCGGTCCGACACGGATGGCGTACGAGCGGGTCATCCCGATCGTCGACATGACCGCAAAGTTGCTCGGCGCCGCCTTGAACTCCCGGCGCTGAACCGCAAAGTACCGACGATTAACCGGAAGGGCCTGTTTTCAGGCATTCTTCGCCCCCGCTTTAGGGGTGCAAGATCCCTTTGCCAAGTGCAAGTCGAGGAGGTTTTTAATGAATACGGACGAGTCCGGACACGAGCGGCAAGGGGCCGGCGAGCCCACAGCCGTGCTCCCCGAGACAGCGGCCCAGCTCGTCGAGCTCGAGCGGCTGCAGCAGGCTTTGGCCGAAGCTGAAGAGCGGGCGAAGAGTCATTGGGAGCAGTATCTGCGGGCCGTCGCGGATCTCGACAACGTTCGTAAGCGGGCGCTGCGCGATATCGAGTCGGCCAATCGCTATGGCCTCGAGAAATTCGCTGCCGAGCTGCTGCCGGTATGGGACAGCCTGGAGCTCGCGGTGCAGAACGCCGGCAAGACCCCGGACGTCCGCACCCTGGTCCAGGGGCAGGAGGCTACCCTCAAGCTTCTGTCCAAGGCTCTGGAGAAAATAGGCATCGCCGCCATCAACCCCCATGGCGAGCCGTTCGACCCGGCGCGCCACGAAGCCATGATGGCCCAGGAGTCGGCCACGGCGGAGCCGAATTCGGTCCTGCAGGTCGTCCAGCCTGGGTACGAGCTCAACGGACGCCTGCTGCGGCCGGCCCGGGTGATCGTCTCCAAGGCGCGCGCCTAGGCGCCCCCGGCTGACCGTCATTTATTGCAATTGCCTCTACTTGAATAGGTAGGGCGAAGCACCCAACAAGTGTAGCTACTGGAATACAACTGATTTCTTGCGGAGTAAACCAATGGGTAAGGTAATCGGCATCGACCTCGGGACCACCAATTCCTGCGTGGCCATCATGGAGGGCGGCAAGCCTCGCGTGATCGAGAACAGCGAGGGCGACCGCACAACTCCTTCAGTTATCGCATTCAGCAAGGACGGCGAAGTTCTCGTGGGCCAGCCGGCCAAGCGCCAAGCGGTCACCAATCCCGCCAACACGCTGTTCGCCATAAAGCGCCTCATCGGCCGCAAGTTCGACGATGAGATCGTGCAGCGGGACATCAAGATGGTCCCGTACAAGATCGTCAAGGCCGACAACGGCGACGCATGGGTCGAGGTCCAGGGCAAGAAAATGGCCCCCCAGGAGATCTCGGCGCGCGTGCTCATGAAGATGAAGAAGACCGCCGAGGACTACCTGGGTGAGACGGTCACCGAGGCCGTGATCACCGTGCCGGCGTACTTCAATGATTCGCAGCGCCAGGCGACCAAGGACGCCGGCCGCATCGCGGGTCTGGAAGTGAAGCGCATCATCAATGAGCCCACCGCGGCATCGCTCGCCTACGGCGAGGACAAGCAGGGTAAGGACCGCAAAATTGCGGTGTACGACCTGGGCGGCGGCACGTTCGATATCTCCATCATCGAGATTGCTGAAGTCGACGGCGAGCGCCAGTTCGAAGTGCTCTCGACCAACGGCGACACCTTCCTGGGTGGCGAAGACTTCGACCTGCGCATCATCAATTTCCTGGCCGAGGAATTCCTCAAGGAATCCGGCGTCGATGTCCGCAAGGACCCGCTCGCCATGCAGCGCCTGAAAGAGGCCGCTGAGAAGGCGAAAATCGAGCTGTCCTCGACCCAGCAGACCGACATCAACCTGCCGTACATTACGGCCGATGCGTCGGGCCCGAAGCATCTCAACATCAAGCTGACGCGAGCGAAGCTCGAGTCGATTGTTGAGGACCTGGTGCAGAAGACCATCGTTCCTTGTCGCACAGCGATGAAGGATGCCGGTACGTCCTCGAGCGATATCGCCGAGGTCATCCTGGTCGGCGGCCAGACGCGCATGCCTCTCGTCCAGAAGTACGTAAAGGACTTCTTCGGTAAGGATCCGCGCAAGGACGTGAACCCCGATGAGGCCGTTGCGGTTGGCGCAGGCATTCAGGGTGGCGTGCTGGCTGGTGAAGTGAAGGACGTGCTGCTGCTCGACGTGACTCCGCTGTCGCTCGGTATCGAGACGCTCGGTGGTGTCATGACGAAGCTGATCGAGAAGAACACGACGATTCCTACCAAGGCAGCGCAGACCTTCTCGACGGCCGATGACAATCAGACTGCAGTGACCATCCATGTACTGCAGGGTGAGCGTGATCGTGCGCAGGACAACAAGTCACTGGGCAAGTTCGACCTGACCGAGATCCCGCCCGCACCGCGCGGCTTGCCGCAGGTGGAAGTCTCCTTCGACATCGACGCGAACGGCATTCTGAACGTGTCGGCGAAGGACAAGGCCACCGGCAAGGAACAGAAGATCATCATCAAGGCCTCGAGCGGTTTGAACGAGGAAGAGATCAAGCGGATGGTCCGCGATGCGGAAGCACATGCGGAAGAGGATAAGAAGTTCCGCGAGCTGGTCGACGTGCGCAACAAGGCGGACGGTTTGACCCACTCGGTGGAGAAGACCCTGAAGGACCTGGGTGACAAGGTTGATCCGGCCGAGCGTGCCAAAGTTGAGTCGGCGATCTCGGACCTGCGTACCGCTCTGAAGGGCGATGACAAGGGCCAGATCGAGAAAAAGACGGATGCACTTGCACAGGCATCGGCAGCGATTGCCCAGCGTGCATATGCGTCGGAGCAGGGCGCGGGTGCTGGCCCGGGCGCCGCAGGAGCGGCGGGCGCTGGTGGTCCATCGGGTGCGGGAGCGCAGGGTAGCGCGGCCGGCCGCGACGACGTCGTCGATGCCGAGTTCGAAGAAGTGAAGGACAAAGACCGAAAAGCTTCGTAAAGTCGGCTTGTCTGTTTTGAAGACTGGCTGGGCGGGGTTCACTTGCACAAAGTGAACCCCGTTGGATATCGGCGCTCGCACCGCCGGTACTATGTTGAAGTCTGTAAGGTCTGGCTGATCAACACGCATGTCCAAACGTGATTACTACAAGGTACTCGACGTACCTAAAACCGCGACCGAGGCGGAAATCAAAAAGGCCTATCGCCGGCTGGCGATGAAGTTTCATCCCGACCGCAATCCCAATGACAAAGATGCGGAAGAGAAATTCAAAGAGGCCAAAGAGGCGTGTGAGATTCTGACTGACGCCCAGAAGCGGGCGATCTACGATCAGCACGGCCATGCGGGCATCGAGGCGTCTTCACGCGGCGGCGGCGGTCGCTCATCCGGTGGCGACGCGTTCAGCGATATATTCGGTGATGTGTTCGGCGACATCTTCGGCGCGGCCCGACGCGGCGGCGGCGACCCCCGCACCCAGCAATTCCGGGGTGCCGATCTGCGCTTCGAGCTCGAGCTGGATTTGGACCAGGCCGTGTTCGGCTACTCGGCCGAGGTTGAAGTCCCCAAGCTGTCCGAATGCGAGACCTGTCATGGCAGCGGGTCGGCGAAGGGCAGCACGGCTGCGGCCTGTGACACCTGCGGCGGCTCCGGTCAGATCCGCATCTCGCAGGGATTCTTTCAGCTGCAGCAGACCTGTCCGCGCTGCCGCGGTAACGGCACGATCATCAAGAACCCTTGCGACACCTGCCTCGGCCAGGGGCGCGTGCGCCGGACTCGCAAGCTGTCCGTCAAAGTCCCTGCGGGAGTCGACACCGGAGATCGGATTCGCCTGAGTGGCGAGGGCGAGGCGGGGCGCAACGGGGGTCCGCCAGGCGATCTCTATGTCGAAGTGAATGTGCGGGAGCACGCGATTTTCGAGCGGGACGGCGAGCACCTCAGCTGCGAGGTCCCGGTCAGCTTCGCAACGGCCGCGCTCGGTGGCACCGTCGAAGTCCCCACGCTCGATGGCGATGTCACCTTGAAGGTGCCCAGCGAAACCCAATCCGGCCGAGTCTTCCGGCTGCGCGACAAGGGCGTGAAGCCCGTACGCGGTGGCCCTCGCGGCGATTTGTTCTGTCGCGTAGTAGTTGAGACGCCGGTCCATCTTTCTGCGGAGCAGAAGGAAATCATCCGCAAGCTGGAAGACGCGCTCAAACAGGATTCAAACCGGCACGCACCGCGCGAGCAGGGTTTCTTTGAGGGCGTGAAGCGCTTCTTTTCCAGCGGCGCCCGGTAACAACCACCCC
>JAXDQF010000225.1:0-4816 GCA_034668025.1 Gammaproteobacteria bacterium
CGGCACGATTCCTGCGAGACTCGCCTCCATGAATGGCCGAGTCCAAGTCTCTGGAACTACCCGCATGGCGCTGTTCTCCATCGTCATTGTGGTGGCGGTGCTGAAGCTGGCGCAGGAAGTCTTCATCCCCCTGGCCCTCGCCATCCTGTGCACCTTCCTGTTGGCACCCATGGTGGGCCTGCTCACCCGGTTCCGCGTCAACCGTCTGCTGGCGGTGGTCCTGTCCCTGGGCATTGGGCTGGCGTTGATCGGCGGCCTCGGAACCTTGGTTTTCAATCAGTTCGCCGATCTTGCTCGTGAGCTTCCGAGCTACCAGCGACAGCTGCGGACCAATCTCACCCAGTGGGGTGGCCTGCTGAGGGGCGGCGTCGCGGAGACGACGGCCGCATTCGAGCAACTGACCAAGGAGATCGATCGGGTCGCGCCGTCCGAGCCCAAGCCGCGGGGCGTGTCCAAGGTCCAAGTGGTCGATGCGCCGGCGACTGCGCTGGAAACCATTCGGAGCATCGTGGGTCCCGTGGTTCGGCCGGTTGCGACCACGCTCGCTGTGATTGTGCTCGTGGCATTCATGCTGCTGCGGCTATCGGATCTCAGAGAGCGGATTCTGAGGTTGCTGGGAGCCCGGTATCTGCACCTGACAACCGAGGCGCTGAACGACGCGGGAGGAAGGATCAGCCGTTATCTGCTCATGCAGATCGTGATCAACGGTTGGACGGGACTCGCCGTCGCAGCCGGGTTGTGGGCCCTGCATGTTCCCAACGCTGTCCTCTGGGGTGCGCTGACCCTGGCGCTGCGCTTCATTCCTTATATCGGCGTCTGGATGGCCGCTGCCATCCCTCTGGCATTGTCGTTTGCCGTGTTTGACGACTGGACCCGGCCGCTGATGGTGTTTGGCCTCTTCGCGATTCTGGAGCTGTTCGACTGGTCCGTATTGGAGCCCTGGCTCTATGGCAGCCATACAGGCGTCTCGCCGGTCGCTTTGCTACTCGCTGCCGGCTTCTGGACCTGGCTCTGGGGATTCGCCGGTCTGTTCCTGGCTGTGCCGATGACGGTGTGTGCCGTCGTGATGGGAAAATACATCCCGCAACTGAAATTTCTGCAGGTACTTCTGGGCGACGAGCCGGTCCTGCAGCCGCACGAGCGTTTGTACCAAAGGCTGTTGTCGAGCAATCGCGACGAAGCCGATGTCGTGCTGGAGGACGCCCTGCGAGAAAGCACCATCCTGGAGGTCTGCGACGCAATCATCGTCCCCGCAATGCTCAGAGCCGAAGAAGACCACGATCGCGGCACCCTCACCGACGCCAAGCGGCAAAGCATCCTGGAACACGTCAACGAGTGGGTGGACGAGCGGCTCGAAATGATGACTCCGGCGAAGTCCCTCTTTGCCAATCCGCACCCTCTGGAGGCCCCCTCGGCCATCTTGTGCGTCCCCGCATCGGATCGGGCGGACGAGATCATCGCCAAACTGTTCGAGGCAGCCTTGGTGGAACGCAAGCTCAGCGCGAAAATCATAGGCCCAAGAGACGCCATTAAGCTGGCCGCGGCGGGCCTGACGGCTCGCGCAATAGTCATTTCTGCTTTGCCGCCTGAGGCGGTGACGGCGGCACGGGCGGTCTGCAAGCTCCTGCGCACCGGCAACAACGATGTCCCGGTATTTGTAGGCCTATGGAATGCCGTGGGCGACCTTGACCGGCCACGCCAGCGACTGGCCGCCGCAGGCGCAACCCGAACCGTAATCAGCTTCGCCGAGTGCGTTGAGCTCCTGGACGCCTCCGTGGCACCCCCCGCGACGCCCGAGCCTGCGAAAATGCCTGAGCTGGGGCCTGTCGCTCAAACGTAAGTACTTGGAACCCTTGAGGTTGCCTTGCTTCGGAAAGGCACCTCTTGTATCGTTCGCGACCCTCGGCAAGCCCGAGGGATACAGTCGCGTAGCTCAGTGGTAGAGCACCTCCTTGACATGGAGGTGGTCGGTGGTTCGATCCCACTCGCGACTACCATTTTTGTGTGCCCGCCAAGGTCGTAATCTTCCATGCCCGTCGTGACTCTGCCGGATGGCAGTCAGCGCCACTTCGATCAACCGGTGACGGTTGACGACGTTGCAGCCAGCATCGGCGCGGGCTTGCGCAAAGCAGCGCTCGCCGGCCGCGTGGATGGCAAGCTCGTCGATACCTCGCATCTCATTTCCACTGACGTGGCACTGGCGATCGTGACGGACAAAGACCCGGCGGCCATCGAGGTAATCCGTCATTCCACGGCGCACCTGTTGGGCCAGGCCGTCAAGCAACTGTACCCGGATGCCCAGGTGACCATCGGCCCGGTCATCGACGACGGCTTCTACTACGACTTCGCCTACAAGCGACCCTTCACTACGGAGGATCTCGTCGCTATCGAGGCGAAGATGCAGGAACTCGCCAAGGCGGACCTGAAAGTCACGCGGCGTGTACTGACTCGCGATGAGGCAGTCAGGTATTTCAAACATCAAGGCGAGCACTACAAAGCCGAGATCATTGCCAGCATCCCGGACAAGGACGAGATCAGTCTGTACGGCCAGGGAGAGGGCGATGGCGAGTGGGTGGACCTGTGTCGCGGCCCCCACGTGCCGTCCACCGGCAAGTTGAAAGCCTTCAAGCTCACGAAGGTGGCCGGTGCCTACTGGCGCGGTGACTCGCGGAACGAGATGTTGCAGCGGATCTACGGCACCGCGTGGGGCGACAAGAAACAGCTCGATGAATATCTGCACCGCCTGGAAGAGGCGGAGAAGCGCGACCATCGACGCATCGGCCGCGAGCTGGATCTGTTCCACCTGCAGGAAGAAGCGCCGGGCGCCGTGTTCTGGCATCCGAAGGGTTGGCAGGTATTTCAGACGCTGATCGCTTATATGCGCGAGCGGCAGCGGCAAGCCGGTTACGAGGAAGTGAGCGCGCCGGAGCTGATGGACTCGAGCCTGTGGGAGCAGTCCGGCCACCTGGCGACCTTCGGCGAGAACATGTATCTCACCAAGACCCCGGATGAGCGTACTTACTGCATCAAGCCCATGAACTGTCCGGGACACGTGCAGATCTTCAAGCACGGCTTGCGCAGTTATCGTGAGCTGCCGGTGCGTTTCAGCGAGTTCGGCAAGGTGCACCGTTATGAGCCATCCGGTGCGCTGCATGGCCTGATGCGGGTCCGCGCGTTCACCCAGGACGATGCGCACGTCTTTATTACCGAAGAGCAGATCACCGCCGAAGCCACGGCGATCGTGCAACTGATCCTGGATATCTATCGGGATTTCGGGTTTGACGACCTGCGCATCAAGTTCGCGGACCGGCCGCCGAAGCGGGTGGGCTCGGACGAGGTGTGGGACACCGCCGAAAAGGCGTTGGTTGCCGCCTCCAGGGCCGCGGGAATCGAGTACACGCTGAACCCGGGTGAGGGTGCCTTCTACGGTCCGAAGCTGGAGTTCGTGCTACGGGACGCCATCGGCCGCGATTGGCAGTGCGGCACCTTGCAGGTCGACTTGAACATGCCCGGCAGGCTCGGCGCCTACTTCATTGATGAACATAGCGCAAAGAAGACCCCGGTCATGCTGCACCGGGCGATTTTCGGCTCCCTGGAGCGCTTTCTCGCCATTTTGCTCGAGCACCATGCCGGCCGGCTGCCGGCCTGGCTGGCTCCCGTGCAGGCCGTGATTCTCAGTATTACTGACCGCCAGGACGAATATGTCCGACGCGTTACGGAATCCCTGAAAAATCAGGGGTTTCGAGTCGAGTTCGACTTGCGTAACGAAAAGGTCGGATTTAAAATCCGTGAACACACGCTACAGCGTGTGCCGTATCTATTGGTCGCAGGCGACAAGGAAGTGGCCGCAAACCTAATTTCAGTGCGCACAAGAAGCGGCAAGGATCTGGGCACGATGTCCCCGGAGACGTTCGCAGAACGGCTTCGCATCGAGCTCAACAGCCGCGGGCGCCAGACGTTGGAGGGATGACGCATCGCTAGTGCAAGTAAGCGCGTTCGGCGCAATGACGACATCACATCGCCACAACTGCGAGTGATCGCCGCTGATGGATCGCAGGCAGGTGTCATGTCTCGGTTCGACGCCCTGGAAATGGCGAAATCGGCCGAGTTGGATTTGGTTGAGGTTTCGCCGACGGCCGAGCCGCCAGTCGTGCGAATCATGGATTACGGGAAGTTCTTGTTTGAAGCAAACAAGAAAGCCCACTCTGCCAAGCGCAAGCAGAAGCAGATCCAGGTAAAGGAAGTGAAGTTTCGTCCCGGTACGGGAGAGGGTGATTACCAGATCAAAGTGCGTAATCTCATCCGCTTTCTGACCGAGGGTGACAAGGCCAAGGTGACCTTACGGTTCCGTGGCCGGGAAATGGTGCACCAGGATATCGGACGCCGGCTTCTGGACCGGGTTCAGAACGATCTCGCCCTGCATGGCGTGGTCGAGCAGAACCCGCTGATGGAAGGCAAGCAGATGGTCATGGTGTTTGCACCAAAAAAGAAGTAACAGCCGACGGTCCCGCAGGACCTGACGTTGTTCGCCCGCAAGCGGTTGCATGGTGCAACCTGCGAACGGAAGCTATAGGAGTTGAATCGTGCCCAAGTTGAAAACCAACAGTGGGGCTGCGAAGCGTTTCCGCAAGACTGCGAAAAGCTTCAAGCACTACTCGTCCAAACGTCGCCACAACCTCGGTCACAAGGACCGCAAGGTCAAACGCCACGCGCGTTCCGGCGGCTCGAGCCTCGTCCACGAAAGTGATCTCGGGCGTGTAACTGCACTGCTGCCGAATCACAAATAAGGGGACATCATGGCAAGAGTAAAACGTGG
>JAXDQF010000226.1:0-3294 GCA_034668025.1 Gammaproteobacteria bacterium
CATAGCAACCGTGGCAAACGAGACAGCGACGCTCCATCAGCGGCCGAATGTCGCGCTGATACTCCGGTGCCGGTGGAGTCTCCCCACTGACGTTTGCGGCCCAACCGGCGATCAATATCGCAAGAATCAATCCACGCAGTGTTCGAATTCGTGCAGACATCAAATCCGTTCCTTGCTTGCGGACCCGGAAGGTCGCCTCAATCAGATCGCATTGCACTCATGATCAAATTTCTCTTCTGCGCTGCGTGTTGCGACGGCAACGGCGGCTATGGATCAACCGGTGACCTGCTGATCAGCCTGGGCCACGGGCGCATTCACTCCTGATCCTGTACGACACGGCGCCGTAGGTCGCGACGAAATAGGGGACGGCGAACGTCAACAGGAGCTTCGGCAGGTGAATCGGGACACTTCCGAGCAGCGCATCGCCCTGATTGATGAGATTGAGCACCGTGCCGACAATCAATGCCACGCCCAATGAGCGTTTGGGCACCCCTTCAGACAGGCAATATCGAAAGATCTGAAACCAGCGCGACATTCGAAGCCCCGCAAGCAATGCGTTGCCGAAAGTATCGCACGCGCGACCCGCGTCTATGGGGGTGCTCAGCGGTTCAGCTTGGCCGGATGCCGTCTGCTGGAGTTTTCGGCGGGCGTGGTGCGCGCTTGAATGAGATGTTCCGCAACCGGTCCCGCGCAATCACGATTCCTTGATGCGTCAGCGCAGGCGCATTCACGACCACATCGACGGTCAGGGGATCTTGAATAAACGCAGACGCGGCCAAACGCACTGCCGAAGAATAAAGTTCGATATACCTGGATGCTCGCACGACCTGACTCCCTGACACCGGTCGCACGTTGCATACCCACCGGATGTCACCAGGGTAGGTGTGGCCATGGACTTTGAATGCAAGCCGCAATGGACGCCCAAGCGCCATAGCGACTCTTCATCGGGAGGGAATGGTCCTACAAAGTAGAGGACGGGGATCCTCCTTTCGGATGACTGAACCAACATCGCAGCGAAGTAACCTCTCCGCGACACTAGGCGGTGGCGTCGCGCGAAGCCGCATTCGCACGCACCGCATCGATAAACGCGCGCAACGGCGGCGCCATCTGTCTTTGAGCCGGAAAGCACAGATGAAATCCCGGAAACGGTGCCGACCAGGCTTCCAGCAAGGGTGCCAGCCGACCCGCTGCGATGTGGGAAGCGCACAGTTGTTCAGTCGGGAATGCGATGCCGACCCCGTCGATGGCGGCCTGCACGCATAACTCCTTGCTGTTGGCAATGATCGGTCCCTCGACAGCCACCTCGAACCATTGCCCGTTTTCCAGGAACTCCCATTTGTAGGGGCGCTCGTGTCCCGGCCAGCGCCAGCCGATACATTGATGTGACAGCAGATCCCGGGGATGTTGCGGCACTCCCCGACGGGCAAGGTAGTCAGGCGAGGCTACGGCAATCTGACGAAGGTCCGGGCCGAGCCGAATCGCGACCATGTCCTTCTCAATCACCTCGCCGATCCGGATGGCAGCGTCGTAACGGCCCGCCACAACATCCACGACCTCGTCATCCAATGTAATGTCCAGAACGACATCCGGATACATCTCAGCGAAGGGGCGAAGGATGGGCCTCACGTACAGCTCCACGGCGCTTCGGAAGCAGTGAACGCGCACCCGTCCGACGGGCTGCTCGCGTAAATGACTGGTTTGTCCAATCGCAGCTCCCAACTCTTCGACAGCAGGCTTCACCCGCTGTAACAGCCGATCACCGGCCTCTGTCAGCGAAACACTCCGCGTGTTCCTATGCAGCAATCGGACTCCCACGCGCTCTTCGAGGGACCGCACCAGCTGACTCAAAGCCGACGACGACACACCGAGCTTTTCAGCCGCACGGGTGAAGTTGAGCGTTTCCGCGACCGCGACGAAAGCTCGCAGCTGGCCGAAGTCGGTGGTGGAGAGGAGGGGGTCCATTGTGCTCATCGGGCGATTGGTGAGCCCAGCTTACAAGGCCTGTAAGCGCCGGACCATTAGTTGCCAGGGCTGCGGGCGCTAGAGTGCGACCTTCGGATAAAACGTTGGAGCTACTCATGAAGAACTGGTTTATCACTGGCGTATCGCGTGGCCTCGGAAAGGCGTTGGCGGAGGCTGCGCTGGCTCGGGGCGATACCGTGGTCGGTACTGTGCGCGAGAAAGAGCCAGAGATTTCTGAAGGGCAGGGTGTGTTTCATTGCCTATCACTCGAGATGCGGGATCCCACTGCAATCGAAACGACGGTGTCGAAGGCGTTCGAGCTCGCTGGCCACCTCGATGTCATCGTCAACAACGCGGGCTACGGATTGCTGAGCCCGATTGAAGATGCCACCGATGCGGAGACGTCTCGACTGTTCGAAGTAAACGTCTTCGGACCGCTGCGCGTGATCCGGGCAGCCTTGCCTCGGCTGCGTGCACAGCGGTCAGGTCACATCATCAACATCACGTCAATTGCGGGTCGTGCTCCACTTGCAGGTTCCGGTGTGTATGCCGCGACCAAGGCCGCCCTGGAAAGTTTGTCGGCGGTGCTTTCCCAGGAGGTGGGTTCTCTGGGGATCAAAGTGACCGCCGTCGCCCCCGGCGCATTCCGCACCGATTTTCTGTCTGACCGTTCGATCCACAAAACCCACGCCTGGTCGGATGACTACGCGGATTCGGCAGGCAAGATCATCGAAGCCTTGGGCACGATGGATGGCAAACAGATCGGCGACCCCTCGAGCGGCGCTCGGGCCATCCTTGCCGTGGCGGATTCTGACTCCCCGCCACTTCATCTCCTGCTCGGCTCGGACGCTTTGCGACGCGCGCGCGAGAAGCTCGACGCCGTCATCGATGAAGTCGACCGCTGGGAACAGGTAACACGCTCGACAGATCTACCGGCGGCGGCGCGATAACCGCCAGTCGCGAGGTGCGAGAACTCCTAGCGGCGGGAATGGTTCAGGGCGTGAAACACACAATCGACCGCGTCTCGTACCGTATCGACGCGCTCGGCATCCAGATCCGAAATGTTGATGTCGAAGGCATCTTCGAGGGCCAGGATGATCTCGATTTTGTCCAACGCGTCTGCCCGCAAATCCCGTGTGAGCGAGGCGGACGGTCCCACTCTTTTCGATTCGGCTCCGCCCAGGCTTTTTGTGATGACCTCAATAACGCGCTGTTGAAGCGGCATCTCAGGCGTGACCGGCGATCTGCCGCGCGAACGCTCATCCAACACCCTCGTGCTCTTGGTGTCGATGGAGCCCAGCGGCGAGAGGCGCAAGGGGCGTGCAGAGGAAA
>JAXDQF010000227.1:0-13951 GCA_034668025.1 Gammaproteobacteria bacterium
TTTCCGCGACCGCACGCAAAGCGGGACCAACCTGATGGCGCGGATCAGGCGGTTTCTGCAGCGTGCCGAGCTGGATCAAAACGAGGTGAATATTCTGCGGGGATTACTGACGGCGGTGCAGAGCCGCCGGCGTCGCGCAGGCGGGCACGACGATGGCACGTGAGCGGGCAACCGCCGGCCTTATCTATCTGGACTACGCGGCAACGACGCCGGTCGATCCTGCGGTGGTTCAGGCGATGAATGCCTGCATGGGCCCGGATGGGGACTTCGGCAACTCGGGGTCAGCTACGCATCGGTTTGGTCGTCGGGCAGCAGCCCGTGTGGACCAGGCGAGGGCGGAGGTCGCATCCCTTCTCTCGGCGCAGCCGGACGAGATCATCTTCACTTCCGGTGCCACGGAGTCGAACAACCTGGCGGTGCTGGGCATCGCCCGCGCTAACGGCGACCGGGGCCGCCACATCATTACTTCTCGCACTGAGCACAAGGCTGTTCTCGACCCGTGCAAACGCCTTGAGAAAGAAGGCTTCTCGGTGACGTATCTGACGCCCGATCGTTCGGGCTGGATCGATCCGGAGGCGATCCGGGCGGCCATTCGCCCGGATACCATTCTCGTTTCGATCATGTTCGCGAACAATGAGATCGGGGTGCTGCAAGATATCGCCACGATCGGCGCAATTTGCCGCGAACAGGGCGTCACCTTTCACACGGATGCCGCCCAGGCTATCGGCAAGATCCCCATCAATGTCGGCGAGTTACCAGTGGATGTCCTCTCATTTACCGCGCACAAGCTCTATGGCCCCAAAGGTGCTGGCGCCCTCTACGTGTATCGGGAGGCCCGTCCACGTCTGCAGCCAGTCACTTTCGGGGGTGGGCAAGAGCGTGGGTTGAGGCCCGGGACGTTGGCGACGCATCAGATTGTGGGATTGGGAGCGGCTTGCGCACTAGCGCGCGAATTGCTGCCTACGGAATCGGTGCGCTTGGCAGCTCTTCGCGACCGTCTTTGGGACGGCATCGCCGACTTGGGTGGCGTGCACCTGAACGGCCAAGGTGCAGCTCGCTTGCCAGCGATACTCAACGTCTCCTTCGAAGGGGTTGAGGGCGAGAGCCTCGTGGTGGGTCTGCAGGAACTGGCCATTTCCACCGGATCAGCATGCAATTCGGCCTCCGCCGAACCGTCCTATGTGCTGCGCGCTCTGGGCCGCGATACGCAACTCGCTCAGAGCTCACTTCGATTCAGCCTCGGGCGCTTCACCACGGAGGCGGACGTCGATACCGCAATTGCTGCCGTGAACCGCGAGGTTCGGCGTCTTCGCGCCTTGTCACCTGGCAGTGCAGCGGTGACATGGCCCGACGTCGCTGCAGTACGGGGGGAGGCCGGCGGGGCCAATGAAGGGACTTGGATTCGTTTTCATTTGCTCGTTGCGGACAACCTTGTGAGGGATGCCCGTTTTCAAGCGTACGGATGCCCCCATACTCTGGCTGTGGCCGCATGGATAGCTAAGGCACTGCCGGGTAGACATCGTGAAGCTTTGCAGCCGGGCACCCCAACGGAGTGGGCCACGGACCACGGCGTGCCGGTCGAGAAACTCGGTCGGCTGCTGGTGGTCGAAGACGCGCTACAGGCTTGTCTTCGGCGTTGGCCGGAACGGGCGTAGAATGGTTCCACCTCAACGGACCCCCTGAAACGATGGCTATTTCCCTGACTGAATCTGCTGCCACTCGGGTCAAAACGTTCCTCGTCTCCCGCGGCCATGGCGTTGGCCTGCGCTTGGGAGTGCGTAAGACCGGGTGCTCCGGATTTGCCTACGTCATCAACTATGCTGATGAAGCTCCGCCCGGCGACCTCATGTTCGAGGATCGTGGGGTGAAGGTGTTCGTCGACCCCAGCAGCATTACGCTGATCGACGGGACCGTTGTGGACTTCGTCAAGCAAGGACTCAATGAGGCGTTCCGCTTCCTCAACCCCAATGTGAAGGGGGAGTGTGGTTGCGGGGAGAGCTTCTCGGTATAGGCGACCCCGGGCGACGTGGGCCGCCCCGGCGATGTGCCCCGGCCTCAACGGCCGCGGGTGTGCGCCCCGATTGGGCCGCCCCAGCTGCGAGCCCCGCCAAAAGTCCTTATGGAACCGGTACTTCCGGGGGACGCTGGCTGCACCGCTTAAATTGCTCCGCACGCTGATCCCAAGGTAAACTGCGCGGCTAGTTTGCAGTCTGGTCGGCTGCGACTCTTCCCCCAGTTTCGTGAGGATTTTCCGCATGGCGCTCGAGCGCACTCTGTCCATAGTCAAGCCGGACGGCGTCAGCCGCAATCTCATTGGCGAGGTGTATCGCCGCTTTGAAAAGGCCGGCTTGTCCATCATTGCCTCGCGCATGCTGCACTTGTCACAGCGTGAAGCCGAAGGTTTCTACGCCGTCCACCGCGAGCGTCCGTTCTTCAAGGACCTCGTGAAGTACATGACATCCGGCCCCGTCGTAGTGCAGGTCCTCCAGGGCGAGAACGCCATCGCCAAGAACCGCGAGATCATGGGCGCAACGGATCCGAAGAAGGCTGCGCCTGGAACAATCCGCGCCGATCACGCGCTCAGCATCGAGCAGAACGTCGTTCACGGATCGGATGCTCCGGAAACGGCTGCTGTCGAAATCGCGTATTTCTTCCGGACGACGGAGTTGCACCCGCGCGGCTGATGCCGTGCGTGTTGCCTGACAATCATGGACTCGCCTGCCCAAACCAACCTTCTGGGACTTCCCCGTCCCGAGTTGGAAGCGTTCGTCGCGCAGTTGGGTAGCAAGCCGTTCCGCGCCCGTCAACTCATGAACTGGGTTTACAAGCGCGGCGAGGGCTCATTCGACAACATGACTGATCTGGCGAAGGACTTCCGCGCGCAGCTGAAGGAGCGCGCGGTGGTTCGGACGCCTGAAATCGTAACCACGCACAAGTCGGCCGACGACACCTGCAAGTGGGTGTTGCGCGCTGATTCCTCCCAGGCGTTCGAGATGGTGTTTATTCCCGAGGCTGATCGGGGGACGTTGTGTATCTCGTCGCAGGTGGGTTGCGCGTTGGATTGTTCGTTTTGTTCCACCGCACAGCAGGGGTTCAATCGAAATCTGACCACGGCTGAGATCGTGGGGCAGGTCTGGCTCGCGAAGCGCGAGCTGGCCGAGTTTGCTGAATCGAAGCAACAGCCGGGCGCCATCGGCGACCGCCGCATCGTCACCAACGTGGTGCTGATGGGAATGGGTGAGCCGCTGGCCAATTTTCGCAATGTCGTGCCGGCGCTTCGTATTCTCCTCGATGATTTTGGTTTTGATTTGTCGCGTCGCCGCGTGACCTTGTCGACATCGGGCCTCGTGCCGCAGATATACAAGCTGGCTGAAGAAACGAACGTGGCACTCGCCGTCTCGCTGCATGCACCGACCGACGAGTTGCGCAACGAGCTCGTGCCGATCAACCGCAAGCATCCCATCGCGCAATTGCTGGAAGCCTGCTGGCACTACATCGACGAGCAGAACGGCCGCAGCGTGACGTTTGAATACGTCATGTTGGATGGCATCAACGATTCTCCGGCCCATGCGCGCGAGCTCGTGAAGCTGCTGCGCGGCCATCCGGCGAAGGTGAACCTGATTCCGTTCAATCCTTTCCCGGGAACCCGTTACAACCGTTCACCGGCACCGGTGATTCAACGGTTCCGCGATGAGTTGATTCAGCGCGGCGTGCTGGCGACAGTGCGCCGCACTCGCGGCGATGATATCGACGCTGCCTGCGGTCAACTCGCGGGTCGCGTGATCGATCGGACGACGGCACGGCTCGGCAACAAAGTCTTCGGTGTGGCGGTTCAACCATGACAGCGCGAATGGCTCGGGTCACTTCCCTCTTGGTGGTTGGCACGGCAGTGCTCGCCCTCGTTGCCTGCTCTGCCGCGAACAACCGCGCCCAAAAGAAAAGCGACGCCTCCAACTACAACATGCAGCTGGGCATGGCCTACCTGAACCAGGGCGACCTGGGACTGGCGAAGGAGAAGCTCGATCGCGCGATGGCTGAAAGACCCGGCGACCCGAACGTGCACAGCGCCATGGCCATGTTGCAGGATCGCCTCGGGCATCCCGACCAGGCCGACAAGGAGTTCAAGGCTGCGTTGAGTCTCGGACCGCGCAATCCGGATGTGCTCAACAACTACGCCGTCTATTTGTGCCGCACCGGCCGCGTGGACGAGGGCGTGAAGGCATTCGAGGAAGCAGCCCACAACGCGTTGTATCGGACCCCTGAGGCTGCCTACACCAACGCCGGCGTTTGTCTGCGCGGCGCAAAGCGCGATACGCAGGCCGCCATGAGCTTCCAGCGGGCGCTGAAGGTCAGACCCAACTTCGCGGAAGCCGCTTACCAGCTCGCCGACCTGGACTTCAGGCGCGGTGAAGTGCGGTCGGCGCGCGAGACTGTCGATCAATTCATGTCTTCCTTCGAGCCTACGCCTGATCTGTTGCTGCTCGGAGTGCAGATCTCCCGCCAGCAGGGTGATCGAATGGCGGAGGAGAAGTTCGCGCGCAAGCTGCGTATGGACTTCCCGTCATCCGATCAGACTCGGGCGCTGACCGACCGTCGCAACTCAGGCTGATCCCCATGGCAGTGGAAGCTGGCGGCATCGGCGCGCGTCTGCGTGCGGGCCGCGAAAAACTCGGGTTGACCGTGTTGCAGGTGGCTGAACGCATACACACGGACCCGAAGATCGTCGAAGCCATCGAGGCCGAGAACTACGAGGCGCTCGGCGCCCCGGTGTACGCCCGTGGCCACATCGGCCACTACGCCGAGCTCGTCGGTGAGTCCGGCAGCGAGTTGAATCAGCTGTACTCCAACCAGAGCAAGGTTGCGCAGCCTGACCTGACGCGCATCGTCAAGGCGCCGGCCGGTACCAATTCCAGCAAGTTGGTCGCGCCCGCGTTGTTGGTGATCGCCGTGTTCGCTGTCGCCGGTGCGATCTGGTGGGTGTCGGCGCTGTCGAAGAAGAAGCCGCAGCTGGCGGAGACGCATGTTGTCGGCGACGAGGCGTCCAGCGACGCCACCGGCGCACCTCCTGATTCCGCCGTCGCCGGAGGCCCCGAAAGTGCGGCTACGCCCGGAGGAGCGACCGCCCCCGGGGGCGCTACAGCGGCCGGCGGCGCAACGGGTCGGGGCACGGCAGCAAGTGCAGGTGGGGCGTCCGCGCAGACCGGCTCACAAGGCGGGACACGTGCACAGGGTGGGGCAACATCGCCCGCTGACCGCAGCCAGCCACCGGGTGCAATGGCCATGCAGCCTCGCCCTGGATCGCCCGGTGCGATGACTATGCAACCGCGCCCGGGTAGCGGCGGTACGGGTGGCGGCGCGAATGCCGGAGGCACGGCGCCCGCGCGATCGGGGGCTGCCAGTGGTTCGAACGCCGCGACGTCAGCGCAGGCGGCGCGGTCCACGAATTCCGGCCCTGCGGCCTCGGCGTCAGGTGGATCCGCACGGACGGCGTCAGGCGTTGACGCGACGCGCGCGGGCTCGGGGGCCACTTCAACGCAGTCTCGCGCCGCGGAGTCACGCACGGCCCCTGGCGCCGCGGCCGTCCCGCAAACGCCGACGCGTGTTGCTTCCGCTAGCCCGGCACGACCAACCGCGGCGTCGGTAGCACCGGCGCCTTCAGGAGCACCCGCGGCGTCAGCCGCTGTCAGCGCGCCCGAGGCAGCTGCCGCCCCGCCGCGTGCGAAGAACCAGTCGCAAATTACCCTGCGCTACTCATCTGACAGCTGGACCGAGGTGTATGACGCTTCAGGCGCCAGGCTCTTCTACGACGTTGGCGCGGCCAACTCCGTACAAACCGTAGTCGGCACGCCGCCGCTGCGAGTTGTTTTGGGTAATGCATCCGGCGTTTCTGTTGAGTACAACGGGCACAGCAAGCCAATCGCGAAAATGTCGCGGCCGGACGGCAGCGTGCAATTTTCCATCAATCGCTCAGGACAGGTTGTCCGCGCGAAACCCGTCGCTGACGGAGGTTGATTTTGGCGGAGCAGATCCAGCCCATCCGGGGCATGAATGACATCCTGCCGGCGGAGATTGGTGCCTGGCAGTATCTCGAGCGGACGGTTCGTGACCTCGTGACAGCCTACGGCTACGAAGAGATGCGCGTGCCCATCGTCGAGCAAACTGCGCTCTTCAAGCGATCCATTGGTGAGTTCACCGATGTCGTCGGCAAGGAGATGTATAGCTTCGAATCGCAGGGTGGTGAGCATCTGACGCTGCGCCCCGAGGCGACGGCGGGGATGGTTCGCGGCGTCATCTCCAACCGCATGTTGCGCGGCCAACGGCACAAACTCTGGTGTGTTGGCCCGATGTTTCGCTACGAGACTCCGCAGGCGGGACGCTATCGTCAGTTTCACCAGGTTGATCTCGAGGCGGTTGGTTACGCGGGCCCGGATGTTGACGCTGAGTTGATCGCGCTCACCGCGCGCCTGTGGCGCAATCTCGGCATCCAGCGCGTCCGTTTGCAGATCAACTCGCTAGGCACGTCGGAATCCCGCAAGGCGTATCGCGAACTGCTGGTCGACTACTTCCGCGGCTTCGAGAGCCGGCTCGACGCCGACAGCCGCCGGCGCCTCGAAGGCAATCCACTGCGCATCCTGGACAGTAAGAATCCCGAGATGCAGGAGCTCGTGGCGGGCGCTCCGTTGCTGACCGATCACCTCGACCAGGAGTCGCGGGAGCACTTTGACGCGCTCTGCAGCATGTTGCGCGACATCGGGGTGGAATATGAGGTCAACCCGCGACTGGTGCGTGGCCTCGACTACTACAGCCGCACGGTCTTCGAGTGGATTAATGAATCCTCGGGTGCCCAGAATGCCGTATGCTCCGGCGGCCGTTACGACGGGCTGATCGCGCAGCTGGGGGGTGAGCAGACCCCCGCTATAGGTTTCGCGATGGGTATGGAACGTGTCGTCGCACTGCTAATGCAGGCGGGGCAGATACCAGCGCCCGCAAAGCCTGATGTCTACGTGGTGCTAAACGGCGATCGCGCGTCCGCAATGGGCCTCGGGCTCGTAGAGCGGCTGCGCAATGAGCTGCCGCAACGCCGGTTCGAGATCAATCTGGGCGGCGGCAATTTCAAGACACAATTTCGTCGGGCGGACCGTAGTGCCGCCCCCTTGGCGTTGATCGTCGGTGACGACGAACTCGCTCGAGGCGTAGTGGGAATGAAACCTTTGCGGCAGGAGACGGGTCAGACGGAATGCCCGATTGAACAGCTTGCCCAGGGGATCGAAGCGGCGCTGGCGTCTTTGGGCTGCGCGTAATCGGGGGATCGTTGCGTGGAAGAGTATCTGTCGGAAAGAGAGCAGTGGGACCAGATCAAGAGCTGGTTGCGCGAGAACGGACTGTGGATCATCGCCGGAGTGGTGGTGGGAGCCGCGGGCTTGGGCGGCTGGCGCTGGTACCAGGATCACGTCGATTCGGTCGGTGCTGCGGCGAGCGCGAAGTACACCGAGGCTGTCCAGGCCTTCGTAAAGGGCGATCGGACGCAGGCGTTTGTACTCCTGGGCGAGCTGGAGCGGGATTACTCGTCGTCCCCCTACGTTGACCAGGCGAAGCTGATGGCCGCCCGGGTTTATGTGGATGGGGGCGATCTCGATAAAGCGGCGACCGAATTGCAGGCCGTCACGGATCACTCGAAAGATAACGCGCTGGGCCTGATCGCACGGTTGCGGCTGGCTCGCGTGGAAATTGCGCAGAAGAAGCCGGACGCGGCATTGGCCACGCTCAACGGGCTGAAGGCGGGAGCTTTCGAGCCTCGGTATCACGAAGTGTTGGGCGACGCGTATTACGCCAAGGGCGATAAGACCAACGCCCTGAAAGAATATATGAGCGCAAAAGTCGTTGATATGGCGGGCTCCTCCCTGGATACCCAGGGGCTGGACCTCAAGATCGACGATTTGACCGCCGAGAATCCGCACGCGATGGCCCAGGCGGCAACACCGCCCGCTGCCTCCGCTGCTGCCAAATAACACATGCGAGACGCTACGGCGCTGCGAGGTTGGAATTCGATGCGAAGCTCACGACGTTGGCTGGCTGCGTGCGCGCTGCTCGTTCTCGCAGCGTGTTCGAAGGACAAAGACGTCGATCAGCCGACGAAGCTCACCGATTTCAACGCGACCCTCAAGGCCGAGCGGGTCTGGACGGCCTCTGTTGCTGACAAGGGCGCGAAGCCTCTGCGCCTGGGGCTCGGGCTGTCGATTGATGGCAATCGGGTCTATGCCGCCGGGCGTAAGGGCGAGGTTGCGGCATTCGACCTCCAGTCCGGACGCACGCTGTGGCGTACCAAGACCAAGCTGGCTTTGTCGGGAGGGCCCGGCTCAGGCGCGGGTTTGGTTGTAGTTGGCTCGACGTTCGGTGATCTCGTCGCGTTGAATTCGAGCGATGGCGCCGTACGCTGGAAAACACGTCTGAACGGCGAGGTGCTGTCTGCCCCTGCCGTGAGTGAGCGTCTCATCGCGCTGCGGACCGTTGACGGCAAGCTTCGTGGAATCTCGCCGAAAGATGGACAAGAGCTGTGGTCACAGGAACAGCAGGTGCCACGACTGTCTTTGCGAGGCACTGCTTCGCCCGTGATGACGGGCGATCTGGTACTCAGCGGTTTCGATAACGGAAAAGTAGAGGCGGTCAACGTCAACGACGGCTCAGTGCAGTGGGAAACCACAATTTCCCCCGCGCACGGAAAGACTGAGTTGGAGCGCATGGACGATGTCGACTCCACTGTTCGAGTGTCAGGTTCGGACGTCTACGCCATCGGTTTCCAAGGTCGCGTTTCCATGCTCGCGCTGGACACCGGACAAACCTGGTGGTCGCACGATGCGTCGAGTTTTCGAGCGATCGGTCTCGACGATAGCTCCCTGTACGTCTCGACGTCCGACGGTGAAGTCGTAGCGCTTCGACGTCGGACAGGGACGGAGCTTTGGCGTCAAAAGGCGCTGTTGCACCGCCGCCTGTCGGCTGCGGTTGAGGCGGACACGTCGATCGTGACTGCCGACTACCAGGGATACGTTCATTGGCTCGACAAGGCCACTGGTGCGCTTGCTGCTCGCGCTTCAACTGGGAAGGTCCGCATCAGCAATACGCCCGTCGTCGCTGGGAACCTGGTGTTGGTCGTCAATGACGCAGGAAAGATCAGCGCGTTTCGCATGACTCCGATGGGAGGCAAGCGTGCTGCAACGCCTGCTGAAGCGGGCACTTCGGCGAGCCCAACCGAGCCGGCGACTGCGTCGCCTGCGGATGCCGCGGCGCAGGGTGTTGCCACTGAGACGACTACGCCGTCCTCAGGCTCGGCCGTGCCACCTGCCCCGTCGGCTCAACCCCCGGCCGCACAGCCGCCGCAGGATGATCAGTCGTCCGTGCCCGCGCCTGCGCCTGGCCCTCAGCCTATGCCGCCAGCACCTACATCTGACGAGCCGGCGACCGCGCCGCCGCCAGATTCGGGTCCGGTTCCGCCCTCGCCTGGAACAGGGCAGCCGCCGCTTCCTTCGCAACCGACTCCGGATCCACTGCCGCCAGAGCAGAAGACCCAGCCACAGCCGCCGCCTTCGTAGCCGTACACTGGCCTTGCTCATGCGCTGCGCGCAACTTTCCAGCCGGTTCGGGGACGAACCGGCAACATGTAGCGGCGCCGGAGGCGCCGTAACAAGAGTCCGCCTATGCTGTCTGCTATTGCGCTTGTCGGCCGTCCGAACGTCGGCAAGTCAACGCTCTTCAATGTTCTGACCGGTACCCGTGACGCTATCGTCGCGGATGTGCCTGGGCTGACCCGCGACCGCCAATATGGCTATGGTCGGGTGGGGCCCATTCCCTACGTCGTCATCGATACCGGCGGACTCGTCGAGAATCCCACCGGCATCGAAGCTCAGATGCGGGAACAGACCGAGCGTGCGGTTGAAGAGGCGGACCGGGTGATTTTTATGTGCGACGCCCGTGCCGGTCTCACGCCCCAGGACCATTTTGTGGTGCGCGAGCTGCGTCGCTCCGGAAAGCCCATCACTCTCGTCCTCAACAAGGCTGAGGGACTCGACGCTGACGCCGTGTCCTTGGACTTCCATGCGCTCGCCTTCGGCACGCCACTGACAATCTCCGCGAGCCACGGCCAGGGCTGCGAAGAGCTCATGGAGCATGTGCTCGCCGGGTTGGACCCGCCTCCACCCGAGGACGCTGAGCCCGACTCGATCCGCATCGCCATCATCGGCCGCCCGAACGTCGGAAAATCGACGCTGGTCAACCGCCTGCTCGGCGAAGAGCGCGTGATTGCCAGCGATCAGCCCGGCACCACGCGAGACAGCATCCTCGTGCCGTTCCACCGTGACGATCGCGACTTTCTGCTGATCGATACGGCGGGACTTCGTCGACGCTCAAAAGTTGAAGGTGTCGTGGAGAAGGCCAGCGTCGTCAAGACACTGCAGGCGATTGCAGAGGCGCATGTTGTCGTGTTGGTGTTGGATGCCCACGATACGGTTTCGGAGCAGGACGCCAGTGTGCTGGGCATAGCGCTGCAACGCGGGCGTGCCCTGATCATTGCGATCAACAAGTGGGACGGGATTCCGCCGGAGCAACGCGAAGAGATTCAGCGGCAACTGTCATTGAAGCTCGATTTTGTGCCGTTCGCGCCGCTGCAGTTCATATCCGCACGCCATGGCACCGGCGTGGGCGAATTGATGCAACTCACGGTTCGCGCGTATGAGGCGGCCATGCGCGAGATGCCGACTGGCGAGCTGACTCGCACGCTGGAAAAGGCCATGACCGTACACCAGCCCCCGATGATTCGCGGCCGGCGGATCAAGTTGCGCTACGCGCACCAGGGTGGCCGAAATCCGCCGCGCATCATCGTGCACGGCAACCAGACAGCGCTGGTACCCGATTCGTACAGCCGCTACCTGGCGAATGTGTTTCGCAAGAAGTTTGATTTGTTCGCAACTCCGGTGGCCATGGAGTATCGAACGGATTCGAATCCCTACTACAAGAATCCCGGTGACAAGCCGCATCCCGGCACGCCTGGCGACAAACCGACCCGCCGCGGGCCGGAGGGGCGCGGCAACGGTACTCGTGCGAGGCCTGCGGGCGCGCCGGCGCGGTTCAGGGTGAAGAAAAAGGGAAAGACGACAGCCAAGCGCCGGCCTTCGAAGCCGCGGCCACCCGCCAACCGCGACTGACGTGCGCTTGCCTAACTGCGTGCCGCTGTCTTGGCGCGCCGGGGCACGGGCTTCCCATGCGGCTGTGGCGCCGCCAGAAACAGCGCCGGATCGACAAAAGTTTGATTCAACGCCACGGCCCAATGCAGGTGCGGCCCGGTCACGCGACCCGTTGCGCCCACCTTGCCCAGCACATCCCCTCGCTTCAACTCGTCGCCAACCTTCACGTCGATCTTGCTCAGATGGCAGTACATGGTCATGAGCCCTTCGCCGTGGTCAACAATCACAGTGTTGCCCGGTAAAAAGAAGTCGCCGGTCTCGACAACCCGACCGTCCGCAGCAGCCTTGATGGGTGTGCCCGTCGGTGCGGCGATATCCATCGCGGTGTGTGGATTGCGGGGCTCGTTGTTGAAAATGCGTCGCGATCCATAGGAGCTGGAGCGAACTCCGGGAACCGGCTGCAGCAAACGCAGAGTAGCGGGCGCATTGGAAGAAAAGGTGGCGAGGGCTGTGCGGATCCGTTCGGACTCTTTCGACGAGCGCTGCTGGTCTTCGGGTGACAGATCCACCTTGCCGGGTGCGACCTTCAGAGATTGCACCGGGTACTGCTTGTCGACTACGTTGAAACCAACAGCGACTTCGGTCGCATCTGCCGCCTTCACCAGAACGCTCAGGTGCCCCGGCTTCGTCGAGAGCGGAACGCCAGCGACGGCGATCCATCGATCATTCGACCGTAGGACCATAACGCGGTTGCCTTCGTACGTTACGACCGGCGGGCTGTCCGCTCCGCCTTCCAACGGCGTGATGAACACACCGCCCGGGACGAGGGTGGCTTTGGGAAGCTCGAGTGACGATTTCGGGGTGGCGGCTTGAACGACACCGCTGATTCCTCCGACAGCCGCAACCACAAATATCAGCACGTCCCGAATAGATCGCATCGAATGCTTACTCCTTGCCAGTGACGCGCGCGGTCACGGTGCCATTTGCCAGGCGCGCTTCGATCTCGTCCCCGACCGACACTGTATTTGAGTCAGTGATCAATTTCCCGTCAGAGACGCGTTTGACCAACGCAAACCCACGGCCGAGCGTTGCCAGCGGACTGACCGTGTTCAACGTGCGAATGGCGAGGCCGAGCCGGTGGTCCGCACGCGAGATGAGCTGCTTCATCGCGTGGTCTAGACGTCCTTCCAGCGCACCATGCTCAACTCGGAATTCCCGCACGCGATTCGCAGGTGACTCGTGAATGAGTCGCGTGTACATATCGGTAATGCGTGCGCGGTCGGTGTGAAGTGCGCTGCGCATCGCGCCTGCAAGCCGTTGGTCCAGGGCTTCGAGCCGCTTGGTCTGTTGCGCCAATCGCAATCCCGGATGCGCAAGCTTCAGGCGCTGACTCACACCCTCAAACCGAGAAGCGATGGTGCGAAGTTCGCGCTGCACGCACGCGGTGAGTCGTTGCTCGAGCTCATCCAAACGCTGCGCCTGCTGCGATAATCGCACTCCGGGGTGCGAGAGCTTCAATCGCGCGTTGGCTGCGGTGAACCGTGTGCCTACGGTGCGCAGTTCACGACGCATGCTCACGCTCAGCCGCTCCATCGTTCGCGCGAGAGCTTCGAGGCAAGCAGTCCTGTCCGGCGCTACCAGCTCCGCTGCTCCGGACGGCGTCGGCGCGCGTGCATCTGCAACAAAGTCGGCGATGGTGAAGTCAATTTCGTGTCCGACGCCAGAGACGATTGGTATCGCGCATGCGCAAATCGCCCGCGCCACACGCTCGTCGTTAAACGCCCAGAGGTCCTCAATCGAGCCGCCGCCACGTGCCACGATCAGAACGTCGCACTCCGCACGGGCTGACGCTGTTTCGATGGCTTCCACGATGGAAGGAATGGCCGCGTCGCCTTGGACAGGAGTCGGGTAGATAAGCACGGCCGCAGGTGGGAACCGACGGGCCAGAATGTGCAGGATGTCCCGAAGCGCGGCTCCTGTGGGTGAAGTCACTATGCCGATGCGTCGTGGAAACCGTGGCAAGCTGCGCTTCCGCTCGAGCGCGAAAAGCCCCTCGGCGGCGAGTTTCGCCTTGAGGCGCTCGAATTCGCGCTTGAGGGCGCCGACGCCGGCCTCTTCCAGGTGCTCGACGATGAATTGATAGTCGCCGCGCGGCTCATAAAGGCTGACGCGGCCACGGGCCAGAATCTGCTGCCCGGATTTCGGGGTGAACCCGACACTCATATTCCGCTGGCGAAACATCGCGCAACGCAGCTGCGCGTCCCGATCTTTCATCGAGAAATACCAGTGGCCGGAGGAGGGTACGGAGAGGTTCGACAACTCTCCCTCGACCCAGATTACGCCTAGTCCGCGCTCGATGAGGACCCGCACCTCGCGGTTGAGGCGTGAGACTGTATAGACGTTGCGCTCGGGCTGATTGCCCGCCGGGGTACTGCTGGACGGCATGGCCCCGAACCTTACAACGCAGCCCGCAAAAGTCACGCCTTTTGGGTGGCCGGCGGAAGGGCGTGCGCGACGGAGCCGTTCTACGCCCGGCCAGGGCCGGGCCACCTCCAATGCAGCCACCAAAAGTCGCGCCTTTTGGTGGCGTGCGACAGGGTCGGGCTCCGCGCGGCCAGTGCCGCGCCAATTCGACGGGTTTACCCGGCGAATTGAATCGAGTAGCATGGCGCGCTTTATCTTCGACCCCGGCGGTCCATGCGTATCCTCGAAGAAGCTCTGACCTTCGATGATGTCCTCCTGGTTCCGGCTTATTCGGAAATTCTGCCACGTGAGGT
>JAXDQF010000228.1:0-5523 GCA_034668025.1 Gammaproteobacteria bacterium
AGTGTTGGTTGGTCTGTCAGCGGGCGGTTCAGCCAACGACGCAGCTGCCGCGAGCCCATGGCTGTGACGCACTGGTCGAGCAACGCAAACAGGGTCGCATCGGGGTTGCCCGACATGCTGACGTCGAGCTCGAGATTTCGGCGGGTTGCCGCGTCCAGTATCAGCGCTTCTGCGCGCTCCTCGACATGCAGGCCGCGGATGTGGGGGACGGCTGCCTTTTGCGTGTCACGGACGTACTGCAGGAGCGCGCCGGCTGCTGAGATCGCGAGAGGGAGGTCATCGGCGCCGAAACCCTTCAGATCGAGGGTGCCGAGTTGGTCGGTCAGCAGGCGCGAGGCGCTGGCCAGCTCGAAGTACCAGGGTGGCCGTGTGCGGACGGCTGTTCCGTTTCGCCCGATGTCGTCGTCTCTTTCACTTTCCGAAACGAGCAGCTCTGCAGGCTTGAGGCGTTCGAGCTCGGCTGCCAGCGCTGTGCGACCCGTTGATTCGAGGATGGTGAAACGACCGGCCGCGAGGTCCAGCCATGCGAGGCCAAAGCGTTCGCCGCTGCGGGCTACTGCGGCCGCGAGTGTTTCTTGGCGTTCGTCGAGGAGTGCCTCATCGGTGATCGTTCCGGGCGTAATGATCCGGACGACTTGCCGTTCGACGGGGCCTTTCGACTTCGCCGGGTCGCCGATCTGCTCGCAGAGCGCGACGCTCTCGCCTTTGCGGACGAGCTTGGCCAAATAGCCTTCGACAGCGTGGAACGGAACGCCCGCCATCGGAATGGGTTGGCCGGCCGACTGGCCTCTCGCAGTCAGCGTGATGTCCAGAAGAGACGCTGCACGTCGCGCGTCGTCGTAGAACATCTCGTAGAAGTCTCCCATTCGGTAGAACAGGAGAATGTCCGGGTTCTGGCTTTTGATGCGCAGGTATTGCTGCATCATCGGGGTGTGCTGAGGTGTGCCGACGTCGTTCATGCGGGCGAAGGCTACATCAAGAGAGCGAGTCGCTGCAGATGGAGACGGGCTCCTGACGGCGCTACACTCGATTCCATGGTCACTGATGATCAGCTGTCCGAACTGGTGGCGCTCGTTGCGCGGTGGGCGCTAGGCGCGAAGCACCGTATCGTCACCGCCGAGTCTTGCACCGGCGGGTGGATCGCCAAGGCGTTTACTGACGCTGCCGGTAGCTCCCGATGGTTTGAATGCGGCTACGTGACCTATTCGAACGCGGCGAAGGTGCGTGATCTCGGGGTTTCAGAGCGGACGCTCGCGGAGCACGGCGCCGTCAGTGAGCCGACGGTGCGTGAGATGGCGGCGGGAGCTCTTCGTGTAACCGGCGCCGATGTGTCTATTGCGGTGAGCGGGATAGCGGGGCCGGATGGTGGCTCTCCGGAGAAGCCGGTGGGGACGGTTTGGTTTTGTGTGGGGCGGAGAGTGGGTGATGCGGTTGGCGCTCACGGCGCTGGTGCTTCTGGCGCTGGCGTGGGGTCGGGTGTGGCTGCTCGAGGCGCGGGCACGGGTGCGCAAGGCGGCGGCGAGGACGGTGGGCCCAACGCTGCGGGCGGGCCTGGCTTCGAATTGATCGCTGAAGGGGAGGTTTTCGCTGGCGATCGCGAGACTGTGCGGCGGGCTTCGGTGAAGCGTTCCCTGGAGCTCGTGCTTCAATTTTCGCGGCGCGGGTGAGGGCTCGGTACGCCGTGCTGTTGGCCCAAGAACAAGCGGCGCGGGTGAGATCTTGGCGCGCGGGCTGATGGCTCGACAGGGGCGCGCGCCGACGCAACGGCACCGGCCGCTATTTGATCTCCCGCCGTAAATCAGCGGCCACCCGGGCGAACACCCCATTCCAATCGCCAACGGCTGTCTGCCGATATAACTTCACGGACGGGTACCAGGGCGTGTCATCGCGGTCGCGCAGCCATCGCCAGTCCGGAGTGAAGGGCAACAGGAGCCAGGTCCGTTTCCCGAGGGCGCCGCTCAAGTGCAGCAGACTCGTGTCGACGCTGATCACGACATCCATGGATTCGCACAGCGCCGCGGTGCTTTTGAAGTCCATCAGATCGTCATCAAACGAGAACAGGTCACTCGCATCGAGCGCGGCACGATCGGCGTCGCGCACGTCCTTCTGCAGACAGAAGTAGTCAAACTCCGGAGGCAGGTGCGGTATCCAGTCGGCGAGCGCGATGCTGCGACGCTGGTCGATCGTGTTATTGGAATTACCACTCCAGACCAGGCCGACGCGTGGCCGCTTGCGCTCGCCCAGGAGCGCCTTCCATTCCGCAACGCGGCTCGAATCAGCCTGCAGATAGTTGGGGGCTGCGGGAATGGTGTCGAGAGTTGTTTTGAACGCCAGGGGCAGGCTCATGATGGGGCAGTGGTAATCAAAGGGTGGGAGAGCGGCTCCTTTGGCGATCAGTTGCGTCGGGCCCTGGAGGTGGCTGAGGAGACTGAGCAGCGGCCGCTGCACTTCGAGAATCACGGTCGCGCCCTGGGCGGCGCACAGGGCGGCGTAGCGGCTGAATTGCAGTGTGTCGCCCAGACCTTGCTCACTGTGAATCAACAGGCGCTTGCCCTTCAGGGGTTCATCGCCGAGCCACAGCGGCTGCTCGAAATGTCTGACGGTACCGATGTTCAGTCGCCCGGCATGCTCCCAACGCCACTCAAATCCGGCCCAGCCTGTCTCGAAGTCGCCGAGATACAAGGCGGTGAGTGAGCGGTTGTATTGCGCGTCTGCATTCTCCGGGTTGATTTCAATGGCCCTGTCGTAACCGGCCAGTGCTTCATCCCACCGGGAGAAGTCCTGCATGACCAACGCACGGTTGCTGTGGGCCACAGCATCTTCGGGAGTGAGGGCAATCGCCTGGTCGTAGCTCGACAAAGCCTCATCCAGCAACCCGAGACTGCGCTGCACCGTGCCGCGGTTGCAGTACGCAAAGGCGTAGTCGGGATTGAGCTCGATCGCCTGATCGTAGCTCGCCACGGCCTCATCCAATTGGCCCAGCATTCGGAGTGCATTGCCGCGCTTGTAATAGGCCTCCGCGTGGGTCGGATTCGCAGCGATAGCCTGCGTGTACAGCCGGGTGGCGCGCTCGAAATCCTGGCTGGCGAGCGCTTGGGTGGCCTTGGCGTAGGCCTCGTCAAATTGCCTGGCGGTAGCAGGTGGCGCGGGTTGGGCGGCGGCAGAAGCGGGCGCGGCGGGTGCCGCAGGAGCCGCTTCGGCAGGTGCAGCAGCGGGTTTGGATTTGAACAGCTTGTCGAATAGGGATGGCATCGAACGAGCCTAACAGACGCCCACAGCAATGGGCCACCACGTGGAAGGGGTCCACCTGGCGCTTTGGGATGGCGGGCCATTCCTGATGTGCCGACATTCGGTGAGATTGGTGTTGAGAACTATGAGCTTCGGCGTTTTTCAGGGCGTGTCAGTTGGGTTGGCAGCCGCCCCAGCGAGACCCCCGCCCCCGGTGTCCGTGCGTGTCACTTGGGGTGCGGCGAGCTCAAGTGAGCGTTGCCGTCCGTGTGTAGGGCACATCTTCGTACATCTGCTGCAGCGGTAATGACAGGCCGATGGAACGGAATTCGGCTGCGTCATCGAGTGATTTGAGGGCGGTCAGGCCCCAGCCATCGGCGCGGCGATGAATCTCGACATGCGGGTGCTTCTGCGCAATCAGGACGTATTCCTGCAGGGTCGCGATCTGGCGATAGTTCTGTGCTTTCTCGCGTCGGTCGATCTGCTCAGTGGAGGGGGATAGCACTTCGATGATGAGCTTGGGGTGCTCCAAGTAGTATTCGGTCATGCCTTCTCGCCCGCACGCAACCATGATGTCCGGGTAGTAAAATACGTCCTCCTGCCCGGCCTTCAGTCGCAACTTAAAGTCCGAAATATAAGCATTGCACGGACCGCCGCGCAGGTGAGCGTGGAAGGCGGCAAACAGATTTCCCGCGATCCGGTGGTGCGACTCGCTGGGCCCCGACATCGCGTAGAGGGTGCCCGCGACGAATTCGTGGCGAAGTTCGGCGGTTTGCTCGAATTCGAGATATTCCTCCGCGGTGAGCAACCGGTTCGCCTGGTCGGCGCCGTAAGCGAGAGCGGGCTCGGCCACCGAGTGGCTGGGCGCTGTGTCGCCGAGCCAACTGGCAATGCTTTCGCGCTCAATCGCCGGGAGCTGAAGAATCGCTTGTTTGATTTCCTGCAGAGTGTGCATCTCAGTTTTCCGCATGTTGATAACTGATGTCAGTCTATCCTCCGAAAATGAGTGTGTGTACTCCAAATAACTTCTGTTTTTGCAGTGAAATTCAACTGTTGAATAGTAGTGACGCGGACGCAGTTTTAACGCGCGGAGAACACCGTCCGACTACCCGCGCTTGGGTACCACGGTTGTTTGCCGTCTGTACTCGCTAGGCGTCGCTCCGTAGCGGGCGCGAAAGGCGGTTGCAGGAATGTCTTCGCTGCGGCCCGTGGAGCGGTGTTAGAATCCGGACATGCGGACTGTCACGCGCAGTTACCGGATTCGTGCCTATCCGAATGGCGCGCAGCGCCGACTTCTCGAACGTTGGTTCGGGGCCTCTCGGTGGCTGTGGAACACGACCCTCGGGATTCGCTCGGAGGCGTATCGCCTCTGGGGATTGAATCTGACCAGCGTTGATCTCTCGCGCTGGCTGACGCAGTGGAAGCGTACCGCAGGACACGAGTGGCTCGGCGCCGTGCCCGCCACGTGTCTGACGCAATGTTTGCGCGATCAGGATGCGGCGTTTCGAAACTTCTTTGCCCACCGCGCGCGATACCCGAAATTCAAGCGCAGGAGTGGCGCCGCGAGCCTGCGGTTTCAGGGTGTGGGAACGGCCTGGGCACGAAGGGGTGGTGAGTCTGCCGAAGTTGGGATCGCTCAAACTGGCTGAAATGCTGCCCAAGGTCGAGCGGCCGGGCACGGTGACCCTCTCGCGCGATGCCGCGGGGCACTACCACGTCAGTTTCTGCGCAGAGGCGGAGATGTCTTTGATGCCCATCACGCATCGGGTGGTGGGCGTGGATGTAGGACTGACGCATTTGGCGACGCTCTCGACCGGCGAGAAAATCCCCAATCCGAAACGCTATCACGCACGCCTGAAGTACCTGCGTCAGCAGCAGCGGTGTCTTGCCCGGCGGCAGAAAGGCAGCCGGCGCCGGGAGAAGCAGCGGCTGCGTGTGGCACGGGCGCATGCCCGGGTGAGACAACAGCGCCAGTACGCCCTGCACGCACTCACGACCCGGCTGGTGCGCGAGTTCGATCTGATTTTTATAGAGGACCTGAACGTGAAGGGGATGGCGCGCGGGCTGCACGCCCGTGCGATCCACGACGTCGCGTTCAGCGAGATACGCCGCCAGCTCACTTATAAGTGCAGTTGGTACGGCAAGATCCTGGAGACGGTGGATCGCTGGTATCCCTCGAGCAAGAGGTGCTCGGAATGCCGGTACACCCTCGATGAGTTGCGGCTCGATGAGCGACAGTGGGCATGCCCGAAATGCGGGACCTGCCACGACCGCGACATCAATGCCGCACGGAAT
>JAXDQF010000229.1:0-66481 GCA_034668025.1 Gammaproteobacteria bacterium
GGGAATAACGCGAGTCTGTGCAATGCCAATTGCTCGACCCGACTCAGGAGGTTGTAGCTCCAGTCCAGTGTTGCCCGCAGACTCTGATGTCGCAACGTCGCCGTGCGACGGCGGTTGCCCAACAGGCTCAAGCCGTCGCCGAGTCGAGCTGCCAGTCCGCGTAGTCCGAATTGCTCCACGTGCGCCGCGGCCAGCTCGATCGCCAACGGCAAGCCGTCGAGTCGGCGGCAGATGCAGGTTATGGTGGCGACGTCGTCGTCGCCAAACCGGAATGTGTTGAGGCATGCCATCGTTCGATCAACAAACAACTCGATGGCTGAGAAGCCAAGCGCTTGGGCGGCCGTCATTGGCGGTCCTATCGGTGGAAGCGCCAGCGGCTCGAGACGCAACACATGCTCGCCCCGCGCACGAAGCGGCTCGCGGCTGGTGGCCAGGACGTGCACCTTCGATTCACTGAGCAGTTGTTCCGCGAGGAGGGCTGCATCGTGAACGACGTGCTCACAGTTGTCCAAGAGGATCAGCAGCCGCTTGTCGTCCAGGAATTCCATGATCTTCTGCATGGGATTGTGAGCGGGGATTGCGATGCCCAGCGCCGCAGCAAGGACCACAGCAATCCGGGCTCCATCAGTGATCGATCCGAGATCGACAAAACAGACACCGTGAGCATAGGACGACTGCAGACGGTTGGCCGTCGCAACGGCATTGGTGGTTTTACCGACTCCCCCGGGTCCGACAATCGTCACAAATCGGTCGCTCGACAGCCGACACCTGAGCCTGGCTTGTGTCTGCGCGTGGCCAATTGGGCGTGTCAATACAACGGGCAGCTTGGCGCGCTCAACGGTTGTGACGCCGGAGGAGGCGTCGCCATTCGTCTCATTCCCAAGGGTCACGAGCGCCGCGAATCGATAGCCGATGCCGGTAACGTTTTCAATGTAATGCGGTCCGTTCTGTCCGTCAGCCAAGAGCTTGCGCAGCGCCGCAATGTGAACTCTCAGGGTACCTTCCTCTACAGAGATACCCGGCCAGACGCGTGCGATGAGCGCTCTTTTCTTCACAAGCGTTCCTGCGGATTCCAGGAGCGCCAGCAGAACCTCGGCTGCGCGGCTACCGATCCGAAGCGGCTTTCCCGCGCGCCTCAATACCCGTTGTGTCGGATGAAATTCGAACGGCCCAAAGACAAATACCGATGGGCCGGAAGTGTGCGTGTGATGAAACATGATTTGTGATCCAGTCAGAATTCGTAAATACGTGCGGCCGCTGGCCGGGGTCTTGCCGCCCCTGCCGATTTCGTTCCCGCCTCTGTCAAGACACCATCGGACGCCGAGACCCGACATCCGTCATAAAAGATCGCGACCGAGTGATGAACGGGAACGCCGCCGCCGCCGGCGGACGGGAGGGTGCGAAGGTCTGCGCCAATGGCGCAGAGTGCCGGGGTACGCTAATTTACGTGCTGCAGACCCCCTGCAAAGACGCTGAGGCATTTGAAGAACCAGCTCACCCAGCTACTGGTCCGGTTGCAGGCCGGCGATACGGAAGCGCGTGATGCGCTATTTGCGGCTGCCTACCCCGAGCTCCAAAGATTAGCGCGCGGCAGACTTCGCGATGGGGGCCGCAATACGTTCCTCGATACCACTTCTCTCGTGCATGAGTCGTACTTGCGATTTGTGCGCGCCGGGGAGCTTCGAGCCGAGGATCGACGTGCGTTCTTTGCCTATGCGTCCCAAGTGATGCGTTCAGTGATCGTCAACAGCGTCCGTGACCGCATCGCACAGAAGAGAGGCGGGGACGATCGGCCATTGACACTATCGACCAGTCTTGGGGCTGAAGTTCCTGCGGGTGAGCAGACGGTCCTGGATGTTCATGAGGCTCTGGAGGCATTGGAAAAAGCCGCTCCTCGCTTGGCGCAGGTCGCACAGATGCGCTACTTCGGCGGTTACAGCGAGCAGGAAATTGCTGAAACGCTGGACGTGAACGAACGCACCGTGCAACGCGACTGGGAGAAAGCACGCCTGATCCTCGAAGCGGCGCTGCGATGAGATGTGAGACCTGATGGAGCCCCGCGATCGATTCGTCAACTCGTAAACCACTGGGCCTTTCGATTCCGCAGATGGCACTGATGAGCCGCCTGCTGGATGAGGCCCTGGATCTCGATGAAGCCGCGCGCCACCGCTGGCTCGAGACGCTGCCCCCCGAACACCAGGCGCTGGCCCCGATACTGCGGGAAGCACTGTTGCCGGCAAAGTCTCAGGCTGCGCGTTTTTCCGGGCTCGAGACTCTGCCGAAGCTCGCGCCCGTCGCTGAGCCTGGCACACGGGCCACGAGCCACTTGCAGCCCGGTGTCTGCGTGGGCCCGTACGAATTGATTCGATCCCTGGGCACCGGGGGAATGGCGCAAGTGTGGCTGGCGCGCCGTGCCGATGGGGCTTTCAAACGGGAGGTGGCTTTAAAGCTGCCGATGCTGAACCCCCAGCGGGCGGATCTGGCGGAGCGATTTTCCCGCGAGCGCGACATCCTGGCTGCTTTGGAGCATCCCCATATCGCGCGGCTCTACGATGCGGGGATCGATGCTGCAGGCTTGCCGTACCTGGCGATGGAGTACGTCCGGGGAGAGGCGCTGACGGATTGGTGCGACGCGCGTCAGCTGGGAGTTTCCGCTCGCCTCGATCTGTTTCTGCAGGTACTCGAAGCCGTTCAGTACGCCCACGAGAAACAAGTCATCCACCGCGATCTGAAACCCTCCAACATTCTGGTCACGCAGTCCGGCCAGGTGCGCCTGCTCGACTTCGGGGTGGCGAAGTTGTTGGAAGCGGAAGGGTCGGAGCAGGCGCAACTGACCGAAGTTCACGGCCAGGCGCTCACGCCGGACTATGCCAGCCCTGAGCTGCTGCGCGGCGATCCGGTTGACGACCGCGGCGACGTCTACTCCCTCGGCGTGTTGTTATATGAGCTGTTGACCGGCACGCGCCCCTACCAATTGAGTCGGGCTGCCTCGATCGGACTGCTCCAACATGCCATCGCTACAGTGCAACCCAAGAGACCCAGCCTGCAGCTGACTGAGCCGGCGGCCCACGTCAGGGCCACCATACTGGAACGGCTAACACGGCAACTGCGCGGAGATCTGGATGCGATTGTCCTCAAGGCGCTGGAAAAGGAGCCCGCACAACGCTATCCGACCGTCCTCGCACTGGCCCAGGATCTGCGACGCTATTTGAAAGGGAAGCCCGTTCAGGCGCAGCCGGCGCGCCTTGGTTATCGGGCGCGAAAATTTGTTCTGCGTCATGGAGTGGCGGTTGGCGCCGTCACAACGGCGCTGGCCGTGGTTCTGCTCACGATCGGTTATACGATACTTCACGAGAGCCCCGCACCGATCAAGATCGCGCCGAGCGTGGGCGGTATAGCGAGTTTCATGCCGGCAGTCGCTCCTGCCAGCGTCGAACGCTCAGTGGCGGTCCTGCCGTTCGTCGATTTGAGTGAGAAGCGCGATCAGGAGTACTTCTCCGATGGACTGGCCGAAGAGCTTCTCGATCTGCTCGTCAAGATCCCCGGGCTGCGGGTCATCGCCCGCACGTCGTCATTTTCCTTCAAAGGCAAGACCGACGATATCCCGACGATTGCCAGGCAGCTCAACGTCGACAACATTCTCGAAGGCAGTGTGCGCAAATCAGGCAACCGGCTGCGCGTCACGACCCGCCTGATTCGCGCTGCCACGGGTGAGGAGCTGTGGTCCGAGACCTATGACCGGGAGTTGCAGGATGTGTTTCAGGTGCAGGATGAGATTGCGGGGTCCGTGATCGGGGCACTGCAGCTGAAGCTCGCCCCCCGACTATCAGTATCCAACACGCATCACACTTCCAACACGGAGGCATACAACCAGTACCTCATCGGGCGGCAACTCCATGATCGCGGGACGGTCAACGACAGGCAGCGCGCGATCGAATCCTACCGCAAGGCCATTGAGTTGGATCCCGGGTATGCAGCGGCTCATGCCGCACTCGCAATGTCGCAGAGTACGCTTGCGACTTACGCCGGCGGCATGTCACAGATGCGCGAAGCCGTGAAGGAGGCGGACACCGCCGTAGAGCTTGGTCCCGATGAGGCCGACGGCTACGTTTCGCGCGGCGCACTGCGTTACCTCGTCAACTGGGATTGGAGTGGTGCGCAGGCAGATTTCGAAAAAGCGTTGTTGCTCGATCCAGGTGACAGCAATGTCCAGCGCAGATACGGCGTGTTGCTGGTATGCCTCGGCCGACTGCCGGAGGCGATTGCGTTGCTCAAGCAGGCAACCCGGTCGGATCCGTTATCGGCCCAGGCGTGGAACTACCTGGGATACGCCAGCGCGTTGGACGGACAGTTTGGCGCCGCCCGGGTTGCCCTTCAGCGGGCAATCGAGATTCAGCCGGGATCACGCTATTTCCGCTATTCCCTGGGGATACTCAATTTACGCGATGGCCATGCAAGCGAGGCATTGGCCGCTTTTCGCGACGTCGACTCCGAGTCACTGCGTCTGTCCGGGGTCGCAGTCGCCGAGCATACCCTGGGTCATGCCCGGGAATCGCAACAGGCCCTGGATGAGTTGATCGCCAAGGCTGCGGACAACGCCTCGTACCAGATTGCCGAAGTTTACGCGTGGCGGGGCCAAAAGGACCGTGCATTCGAATGGTTGGCACAGGCGTACCGACAACACGATACTGGCCTGTGTGGAATCAAGACGGATCCGATGTTAGCCGCGTTGCGCGGCGATCCGCGTTTCGCTGCGATGCTTGCCAAGGTGCATCTGTCATAGCCCGCCGGCGTCGCGGGCCCGCTGGCCGGCGGCGTGATAGTCAGTCACTTCTCCTGGGCGTGGATTTTCTGGATCAACCTGCCGTTTGGCATTGTCACCCTCATCGGCCTGGCGCGTGCCAATAACGTCCTGCTTGTCCCGCCCGTCCTGTCTGCCGCGCCCGATTATTCAGTCCTCGTGAAGTGTGACTTCGGCGCCGGTGGCTTGGTCCCAACGGCACCCACCAGCGCGCGAAGTTGGATCGAAAGGCTCGGTCGAGGGGAGCCGATAGGGAAAGTTATTGTTGGTTTCAGCGGATTGCGCCGGGGCTCGGCTATCGCGCGGCTGGCTGTCCATGGGAGAGGGACGCAAATGCCGCGGCCGCCGCTTGCGCGATCTTCACGTCGTTGTCCTTGTCGAGACTGGCGATCCCAACCGCTCCAACCACCTCTGCACCCGCCATCAGCGGGACACCGCCACGCAGAGCCATGAGTCCTGACGTGGCAAAGGCAGGGCGGCCATTGTTGACCGCGCTCTCTGTCTCTGCACTGGGCCGTTGCAGTAAGGCGGAGGTGCGCGCCTTGCCGATCGCAAGGTCGGGACTGCCAGCCCGGACTCCGTCCATCTTGAGGAAGGCCACAAGGATACCGCTGGTATCCACGACGGCGATGGCACAGGGCGCGTGAAGCGCTTCGGCCTCGTGTTCGGCCGCACTGAGCACCTGCTGCGCGCCTGCCTCGCTGATCACCTTCGCAGCAACCGTGGGAACAGCCGCCCAACAGCTGCTGCCACCGACGAGATAGAAAAGACAGACAAAGGATGTGATCTTGTGGCTATAGAATGGCATAGGCACTCCCGGGCTCCGTCGTGTTCGTTCCGGCGATTGGAGGCATCCCTCTATTCTGCAGGCAGAGGTAGGGCGCTACCAGCATGGCGGCGGCACAATAATTCGCACGAATTTTCGACTTCATGTGCTTTTGCTCCTGAACTATCCGAGGTGCGGAGTCGCCGCCGTCATGTCTCAGCGGCCATTATCGCCGAGTGAAACGTGACCGTCTCCTGCTGAGCCGGAATCGCGTAATCGATGCTGGCCGGGTTTAGGTTCCTGGCTGCGTTGCACTTACGCGCCATACGGCGTTTCCAACATCGTCTGCGACTAGCAGTGCCCCGTTCTTGTCCAGCGCGAGGCCCACGGGCCGTCCGTGAACCGTCTCGTTGTCCTTGCCGAGGAAGCCGGTGACGACCGGGATCGGCTTGCCGACCGGTCGGCCATCCACGAAAGGTACGAAAATCACCTGGTAGCCGTTCAAGGGGCTGCGGTCCCAACTGCCGTGCTCACTGATGAAGGCGCCGTTGGCGAAGGCCGGCGATAGGTGCTGACCTTCGCTGAACAACAGGCCGAGCGGGGCGACGTGGGAACTCAAGCCATAGTCGGGCATGATCGCTCGAGCGACGAGGTCCGGCTGCTGAGGATGGACTCGAACGTCAACATGGCTTCCCCAATAACTGTAGGGCCAGCCGTAGAAGCCGTCCTGCCGAATCGAGGTCAAATAATCTGGGACGAGGTCGGGGCCGATTTCGTCGCGCTCGTTGACGACGGCGAACAACTGACGCGTCTGCGGCTCGAAGGCCACGCTGGTCGGGTTACGCGTGCCGGAAGCGAAGATGCGCTTGGCGCCGGTCAACCGGTCGACCTCGTAAATCGCGGCACGGCCGGCCTCGACGTCCATGCCGTTTTCGGTGATGTTGCTATTTGAGCCCACGCCGACGTAGAGCTTCGAACCGTCCACGCTCGCGGTCATCGACTTCGTCCAGTGATGGTCGATCGGGCCTGCTGGAAGATCGGTGAGCTTCACGCCGGGCGATGTGATCTGCGTGACCCCCGGCACATAATTGAAGGCGAGGATCGCGTCGGTATTGGCGACGTACAGCGTGTTATCAACGAGTACGATTCCATAGGGCGAGTGGAGATGGTCGATTAAGACTGTCCTGAGCTCGGGTTTGCCGTCGGCGTCGCGTAGCAAAGTGATGCGATTGCCGCCCTTTGCGGCGGCGCCGGCCCGCGCCTTCACCTTTCCGGCGATGAAGTCCTTGGGCCGATAGGGTTCGGTCCCCGGGCTGTTGCTCTCGACGACCAGGATATCGCCGTTGGGCAGAGTATAGAGAGTGCGCGGGTGCTCGAGCCCTGTCGCGAGCGCCTCGACCTCGAGGCCTGCGGAAACCGTGGGCATCACGCCGGGTTTCCAACTGATCGCCTTGGGAACACTCATGGGCGGCAGCAGGTATTCGCGGGCTTCGGGCAAATAAGGGTCCGGGCCATATTGCAGGGCCGGGTCGCCGCCCTTTGAGCTGCACGCCGCAAGGGCGACAAACGAGATCAGCGCGGCGATCGGGCGAAGAGGGGTCGTTCTCATGGGCGGTCTCCGGTCGCGCGGCTCATCGCGACGCTCCAGCCTCGCGCGCCGGCGATGAGCAGCAGGATAGTGGACACCGCGGACAGCAAGATCCCTTGTGGTACGACGGAGGTCCATGCATCACGGCTATGAACGAACGCGTTGACCAAAGACAGCAAGGCGGCCGCGGTAACCAGGATGAAGGAACCCGTGTTGAGCCGGCCGGCGCGCCCCGTCGCGAAGTCGATCAGCAGCAAGATAACGGCGATGAGCATGACGATCAGCCCGGCCGTGATGAGCCAGGCGGAGAAGTTTGCCCACTGCCAGAGCGCCGTCGTGTAATAGGTGTAGTCGGTGCCGAAGGCGGCTATCAGCAGCACCCCGCCCGCGCCGATGAAGCCGCGGTGTAGAAGGGCCCGTGCGCGGCTGTGGACAATCGGTCCGCGCATCTGTTCGCACTGCAGGTCACCGGATGAAACAACTTTGCCGGATGGGTTTTCCACTAACATCGACAAACTCCCAAGGTTGCACTGCCTGCCTGGCGCAGCCCAACCATATCCCGGGCGTACCCAATGCCGATGTCACTGCGCGTTTCATCTGTAACGAAGCCTGCGTGCCGGCGTATGCGCAGCAGCACCGTGAGAGTCCGAGCTGTCGCGATTGCAGGCCGAACGGGATAGGAAGGGGTTGCAAACTCCGCGCCTTATGGAAACTCCCCCCGGCTCATTTTCACATCTTCTGCCGGCAGGCGAGCGAGTGAGCAGCATCCGTGAGTGCTGTCACGCACGAAGTATCCCGGTCTCGGCTAGCTTGGAAGGACCTTGCTGGCGGGAATTGCTGTTATGAGGATAGTTGTCGGAATCGTACTCGCGACGTCATTGCTGGGTTGCAAGGCGAGTGCTCCCCCGGTCATTGATGGCATTCGCATTACCCGCAACGCGGCTGATGTCGAGCGCTGCAAGACAATCGGAGCCGTGCAAAGTATTCCGCCCTACGCTTTTCCTGGCGACAGTGAGAAGGAGATTCGCAGCCGGGGTGTCGCTGTCGGTGCCGACACTGTGTTGCTCAATGTGTCGCGGACGGCGACTACCAGCGGCATCGCTTATCGCTGTCACGTGGAGAGATCGGGTTAGCCAGGCGCTGTTGCGGAGCCAGCGCCAATATTATCAACCAGTTAGAACGGGAAGAATTTCAGAAGAAATGGCTGTGTCGGGCTGCTGCAGCATCGGGACATTCGTCAACGAGTGCCCGGAGGCAGATTATGTTGGTTTTTGCAGCAATGGACGCCGACGATACGGCGAAGCGTGCCGCGAAATTGAAGGCGTTGCAGGAGCACTATCGGGAGTCGATTCCGACCGACCTGCAGATGCTGGCGCCCACCGCGTTGAGCAAGGAAAATGCCTATCGGGGCACAAAGCTCGTCATCAACGCACCCGGCAACATGGAGACCTTTGCCGGCCGGGACGTGATGTCGTTCTTCAACGAGCTGGCGAGCAAAGGGTTCCAGAACGGAGCCTTCCAGTCTCTGTATCTCATCGCCTGCGATAACGGCAGGCAGGATCGCGACGCGGCGATTGTGAGTCACTTTGCTCACGATCTGAAGCTGCTCTTCAAGCAGAATCAGTTGGACATCGCCTTGTACGCACCGCGTGGGAGGGTCCGGTATTCACTGCAGACTATTTCTCAGAACGGTGAAAACACCTGCCAGGTGACGGCGATCGTGGTTCATTCGGCGGAGCGGGACTATCCGTTGAGCGAGGGCATGTTGAGGGTCATGGCTTGAAGACGATCTGATGACAAATGACGTAGCGTTGACGCGGGCCAAATTCTTCCATTTCGGTGACTGGCTGGTGGACTGCGAAGCCTGTCTGCTGAGGCACGATACGGCTCAGAAACCCGTTCCGGTCGAGCCGCGGGCCATGGACGTCCTGGTTGTCCTCTGTACCCGGGCCGGCGAAGTCCTGAGTGTCGATGAGCTGCTCCATCGGTGCTGGAATGGCGTCATCGTCGGCGAAAACCAGGTCCACAAGGCGATCGCCCAACTCCGGCGGATCCTCGGAGACAGCGCCGGCAATGCCCGCTACATCGAGAATATCCGCAAGCGCGGCTATCGAACCGTCGCCACCGTAGAGGCGCTGCACGGAATGCACCTCGCCGGCCGCGCCGAGAGTTGGTCCGACAGCTCGCCCTTTGTGGGCCTGGACTCCTTCACAGAAAACTTCGCCGCGGTGTTCTTTGGCAGGGACGAGGCGACCGCCAGGCTGCTCGGTGCGGTTGACACGCAGATCAGATTGGGCCGCGCGCTCGTCCTCGTGTTGGGGTCCAGTGGTAGTGGCAAAACATCCATCGTGCAGGCTGGATTGATGCCCGCGTTGCGGCGCCCCGACCGCGACTTTCGGCTCGTCGCCACGACGACCCTGGACCTGGGCGATATCGGTGAGATGCCGCCCATGACCGCGATCGGCAGCGCATTGCTCGATCTGGAGGTCGGCGGCCATGCTCTGCTGAATGGCCACAGCGCGGAGGGCCTCGGCTCCGCTCTGACAACGGACGGGGCTGCCGTCCTGTCGGCGGCGCTGGGCCGTGTGTGTCCCGATCGAAGCCCCGGCAAAGTTGTTGTGTTTGTGGATCGGTTGGAAGCCCTGTTCAATGCCCCGACCATCAGCGAGCGCAACAGAAGCGAATTTCTGCAGGCGCTCGACTGTCTCGCGACGGACGGTGCGGCCATAGTGATCGCCGCCTGCCGGAATGACTTTTATGCGGATGTGGCGCAAGAACCGCTGCTGATGCAAGGCAAGTCGGCCGGCTCTCATTTCGACCTGGGACCCCCGACGAGGGCGGAGATTGCCCAGATGATCCGCCGGCCGGCACTGGCGGCGGGACTGACTTTCGGTGTCGACCCCGAGACTGCAGAACAGTTGGACGACACGCTCTGTGAGGGCACTGCAGACAATCCAGACGCCTTGCCCCTGTTGCAATACACGCTTCACGAGCTCTATCTGCAACGAAGTAACAACCGCGAATTGACAGTAGCCGCCTATCGTGCCCTGGGTGGAATCGGCGGCGCAATCGGCAAGCGCGCTGAAGCGACGCTGAACCGACTTCCGGAGCGCTCGCAGGGCTCTCTGCCGCGGATTCTGTCACTGATTGTCACCGTCAACGACGAATCGGTTCGCAGTCGCCGCACTCCCTGGTTGGCCCTTGCCAATGACCACGAGCGCACGCTCGTGCATACGTTTGTGGAGCACCGGCTATTCGTCAGTCTGGTCTACGACGGGGAAGCTGTTTTCGGCCTTGCGCACGAGGCCCTGTTGCGGCAATGGCCGCGGGTGGCCGCCTGGATTTCCGATCACAGGCAAGCGTTGCATACGCGCTCGCGCCTGGAGGAGTCGGCACGTCGCTGGGTAGAGGAGGGCCGGTCGGCCGATTTGCTGTTGCCACGGGGCAAAATGCTGGAAGAGGCCCGCGAGTTGGTCGGCCACGCGCCTATCACGCTCAACGCCGAAATCACGTCCTTGATTGCCGCCTCGGTCCAGAAGGTGAGGTATGCCGACCAGCGCCGCATCGGCGTTCTGATCGGCTTCGCGGTGATCGCGCTGTGCGCGGTTGCGCTGGGTTTGCGGGCCCATCATGCCGGAACCGTAGCCGAGCAACACCACCGGGAGGCCGAAGATCTGATGGACTTCATGGTCGGTGACCTGGCCGACAAGTTGCGTCCATTGGGGCGCCTCGACCTGTTGGCCGGCATCGGCGGCAAGGCGTTGAGCTATTTCGGTGCTATCCGGCCCGCAGATCTGCCACCTGCCGCACGCGAGCAGCAGGCTCGCGCTTTGCAGACGATCGGCGAGGTCGCCCGCTCGCGCGGCGATCCGAACGGGGCGCGCCGCGCATTGTTGTTAGCGAAGACCTTGCTCGATACCAACCTGTCGCAGGGTCATGAGACCGCCAATCTGCTGAAGGATCTCGGCGCGGATGCCTTCTGGCTCGGACAGATCAGTCTCGATGAGGGACGGCTGGATCAGGCCGAGAGCTATTTCCAGCAGTACCAGCGTTACAGCGAACGCATGTTGGCTCGCGAACCCGGGAATGTCGACGCATGGGTGGAGGTTTCCTATGCCAGCAACAGCCTGGGCTCCGTGGCGCAGGCGCGCGGTGACAATCGCGCCGCCGCAGCGGCGTACCAGCGATCCATTGCGCTCAAGCGCCGGGCCCTGAGCCGCCGCCCCGGGGATCACGTCCTGCAGGCCGATCTGGCCGACAGCCTGTCATGGCTGGGCTCCGCCCGCCTGGAGAACGGCGAGCTGAGCGAGGCCATCGAGCTTTTCAACCAGGAGCAAGCCGAGTTGACCGCGCTACGGGCAGCTGCTCCAACCGAGCTCATCTGGACCTACCGGCTGGTCGGTGCCGTGCAACGTCATGCACTGCTGTTGTCCGCGACCGGCAACGATTCGGCGGCGGCGGATGAGCTGCGCCCGATTGTGGTGTTGGCGCAGGCACTGACGCAACATGATCCGAGCAATCGGCTGTGGCAGAAAGAATTGCTGAATGTTGAAGTGCTCGGTGCCGCTGTTCAGACAAATCTCGGGGACCTGCCGCAGGCGTTGAATCTGCAGATTGCGATCGCGACCGATCTGGCCCGATTGACCACCCTCGATCCGGCTAACCTGACCGGGATGCTGATCGAAGCGGCCAATCTGACGAACCTTGCCGAGACTCTACTGCGCATGGGTCGCCCACGCGAGGCGGCCGAGCGGTTGCAGAAAGCGCTCGACGCAATACGACGTGGGACCGGGCAGGCGCGCGGCCCCCGGGAGTTCCAGCAGAAAGTGGCGCGCAGCCTGGTTGGTCTTGCCGAGGTGCGTGTTGCCCTCGGGGAACGTGCGGCGGCATTGGAGGCATGCCGCGAAGCGATTACAACGCTACAACCACTGATTCGGCTGGACGCTCACAACTACGAGACGCAGGATTTGTGGGTGAGGGCTCATATCTGTGTTGGGGAAGGCGATAAAGTCGCGGCCACGAGGCAGTGGCTGGCGCAGATCGGTTATCGGCAAGCCGGCTATCTGCGCTTTCTATCGCAACAGCAATGAGGAATGGACGTTCATGGACGGGAATATTTTTCACACCATCAAGGTCGGAGTCGACATCAAGTGGCAGGAAGCAACACGCACTTACGAATGGACGTATCACATCTGCATGTATGACGGGCCTGTCACACGTTCAGACTCGGGCAATCTGCAGTTGGAAAGAGCGGGCAGGACGGTCATCATCTATCAGTTGTTGGAGGAGTGCATCGGCCTGTACCAGCTTCTCCATGTGAATCTCGATCCGGGTCGCTGCGCGACTTCTCAGATCGAGAGCGTGCGCGTGGATCATGCTGCCAACTCGATCACAGTCATCGACCGTAACGACTACGGGCCAACCGGGGGCACGCCTTTCAGTCTGCGGCTGGTGGCGCGAATGCAGGACAACATCGCTTCGGGATTCCTCAGCCCGGATCCGCAGGTAACCAACACCAAGGATTCCCTGCACAGCCACGAGACGCGCAACGGGTCATCGAAGTGGCGTTCGTTGGACGAAGCAATGGCGCCAGGCGGCTGAGACGCCCCGAGCCACTGACCGGCGGTGGTTGACAGGGGTTCCCCCCGGCTGGGATCATCCAACCTATTTGACCAATTTTGTCGGGGCATCAGATGGGCGAAGACGGCGTGCCAGCCCGTGGCGTAGTGAGCAAGCGTCGGCGGGGTGGGGCGGCGCCGGGGGGGCGACTATACAAGCGTGTGGCCGATGAGCTGCGGACCGCAATTCTCGCCGGACGCCATCCGGCGGGCCACCGGATGCCGGCAGAGCGGGAACTGGCGGAGATGTTCAACGTCAGCCGGCCGACTATTCGCGAAGCGGTTATTGCCCTCGAACTGCAGGGTCTCGTCGAAGTGCGCGTCGGTGCCGGTGTGTTCGTCCTCGAGCCCGGCGCTGCCGAGCGAGTGTTCGGTGCCGGCCCGGAGCTCACGATCGGTCCGTTCGAGCTGATGGAGGCGCGCAAGATCATTGAGAGTGAGACTGTTGCGCTCGCGGCGACACTGATTGACGACGAGCAGCTCGAGCGGCTGGATCGCATCATCGACCGCATGGAGGAAAACCGGCTCGGGATCCAAGGAGAAAACGCGGACCGCCAATTCCACGTCGCCATAGCCGAGTCCACCGGGAACTCTGCCCTGGCGGCGGTCATTGATGACCTATGGGAAATCCGCGAAACCAGCCCGATGTTCATCAACCTGATGGAGAAGGCCCGCTCAAAAGGCGTCAGGCCGGTCGCAGAAGAGCATCGCGCCATTGTGGCGGCGCTGCGCAAGCGTGATCCGGCGGCTGCGCGTGCATCGATGCAGCGCCACCTCACCCGAGTGATCGATTTGTTGTTGAAGGCCACCGAAACCGAGGCCATGGAGCGGGTGCAGACCGAAATCAAGGCGCGCCGCCAGCGCTTTCGACGCTCGACCTGATCCTGCGGTTGGATTGACGACGCAGCGCGCGGAAGCTCCCTCGGGTCGGGGCCGACTCTCACGAGCCGGCCCAGGAGCGTCGCCTGGGCTCAACGCTACCTGCGAACTTTGTGCTGCCACCGTCCCGGTGATCAGCGAGCCGGCGGCCACCGCCAAAAACAGCATGAGTCGCATGTTTCCCCCTCCCTCGTCAGACACCTGCTTTACATGCGGTCTGACCGAAACCTGTGCCCTTTGGCCCAGCATGCATGGCCAATACTGGCATGCATATATGACCAATTCAAGTTATTGTAAGACCATGTGGTCATACCACGTGGTGGGATGGCGCGCTCGCGACAGGTGGTAGGCTGTCATGAAGCCAGTGGACGAAAGGACAGCCTGATTGATGTTCGAACTCAGCCAGCTCCGTTGCTTTGTGGCAGCGGCCGAGGAACTGCATTTTGGCCGGGCGGCGGCGCGGCTGAACATGACACAGCCGCCGCTGAGCCGGCAGATCCAACTGCTGGAACGAGCGGTGGGCGTCCCGCTCCTGGAGCGGACGAGCCGCACTGTACGTGTGACGCCGGCCGGGCGCGCTTTTCTGATTGAAGCGCGCCGGATTCTCAAGCTGAGCGAGAGCGCCGCCGTGAAGGCCTGGAGGATCGCGACAGGCAAGGGCGGCAGCCTCTCGATCGGCTTTACGGCGGCGTCGGGGTACAACTTCCTCCCCCGGCTGATCCGGTTGATGCGCTCGCAGATGCCGAGCGTCGACCTGGCGTTGAAGGAGATGGTGAGCGGCGAGCAGATTGAAGGGCTGTTGAGCGGCCGGATCGACATTGGCCTGTTTCGGCCGCCGATTGACCGGCGGGAGCTCGCCGCCTTGCGCATCCTGGAGGAACCGCTCGTCGCTGCGATCGGCCCCGACGACTCGCGCGCGAAGAAATCCTCGCTGCGGCTGGAAGATTTCGACAAAAAACCCTTCATCATGTACTCGACCGACGGGGCGCGTTACTTCCATGACCTGGTCACGGTCCTGCTCAACCGGGCACAGGTCAACCCGACCAACGTGCAGTACATGACCCAGATCCATTCGATACTGGCGCTGGTGAGCGCGGGCCTGGGGGCCGCCATTGTGCCGGCGGCGGCCCAGAGTCTGCATTTTGACGGTGTTACATTCCGCGTCATCGAGACCAGCCCCGAATGCCCGGTGGAGTTGTACCTGGCCTGGCGCAAAGACAGCGACAACGCGGTCCTGGGCCAATTTCTCGAGCTCGTAAAATCCACTGCAGGGAAAACGGCCTTGGGTGTAGCCGGATCGATGCCTTCACCCGGGGAGTGACCGGAGTGTCACGCGGCATGCCTTTCCGACTGGATGAGGCCGCGGATGTAGCCGAACGCGAACGCGAAGTTCTGCATCTCCGCACTCGGTACGTCGCCCGACACACGTGGGGCGTGATCCGGCATCAACAGGCCGCCATAGCCGATTTCGCGATACACCTTGATCGCCTTGACGAAATCGACGGAGCCTTCATCCGGGAACACCTCCATGAATTCGTTGCGATGGCCGCGGATGTTGCGGAAATGCACGTTGAAGATCTTGTTGCGGGCACCGAAATAGCGGATCACGTCGAAGATCTGGGTGCCCGGATCCGCGAGATCCTCGGAAACGGTCCCCTGGCAGAAGTTGAGTCCGTGATAGGGGCTTTCCTGAATTGAGATGAACTTCTTCAGTCCCTCCACGGTACCCAGCACACGGTCGACGCCGCGATAGCCTTCGGGGGGCATGCCCGGGTCCTGAGGATGGCAGGCGAGGCGCACCTTGTACTCATTCGCCACCGGTACCACACGCTCCAGAAAATAGGTGATGCGCTCCCAGAAGGCGTCGGCGTTCACGACTCCGGCGCGCGTCAGCGGTTGGTTGGGAGCAGCGTCTTTGAGTCGCCAGGTAGAGTAGAGCGCATCGCCTCTGCCCGGTGTCGTTCCGCTGCGTACGACACCCAGAATGCTCATGTTGTATTTGAGCGTGGGCACTCCCGCGGCGGCGCAGGCACGGATGTGATTCTGGAAAGCCTCGATGTCACGGTCGCGCTCAGGGCTGCGCGAGAGCATGATCGAAGGATGCGGCTCCTCGTCTATGAGCGAGGATGTGAGCAGCACGCTGTCGGTCAGATCGAGTTTGAGTCCATGTTTCTCGACCCGCTCCCGCAGCCGCATCATTTCCTCGGCAGTCGCGAAAATCCGTGCAGGGTCGGTAATGGCCGCGGCCGCGCTGATGCCCTCCACGCCGTAGCGCGCGAGATAGGCAAGATTCGCGTCGGTTGCCTGGTGAATCTGATGGCCGAGCCGCGCTTTGAGGGGCGGGGACCCGCTCGGCGCTGTGCTGTTTGCAGAGGTCGCGCCCGGCGCCGTGGGCGCGCCCCGCGCTGTCAGGGCAACGGCGCTCGCACCCGACAGGGAGAAAAATGTACGGCGATCCATGACGGTTCCTTTCCTCACAGGCTCACGTGTATCCCCGCCCGATAAAAACGGCCGAGCGGATCGTAATTCTGACCCAACCCCGAATACGGCGGCGGCAGAACGTTGAAGACGTCCGTTACGTTCAGGTACAACTGAACGGCACCGCCTCCCACCGGGAGATCGTAGCTGAGGTTGGTGTCGATGGGCGTTTGTCCGCCGATCTTCCGTTGGGGCAGATCGGTCGCCGCCGTGGTCTTGTCGTAGTATCCCCAGCCGCTGTAGCGTGCCTGGACGAACCAGGACCAGGGTGCGTTCGAATAAGTCATTTGCGCGGTCCAGCGCAAGGTCGGATGGTCGAGCTCGCCCGCGAGGTTCACGGTGGCCACGCCCAGTGTGTTGGCTTCGAATTTCGATACGTAGTTGACCAGGCCGCGAAATGTGACATCGCCGTTCAACCAGGGAGTCAGTTGGTGCAGCGGGAATCGGTAACTGGTCTCTACGTCGACGCCGGTGGTCAACAGAGACTGGACGTTCTGCGGAGAATTGTTTACTGCGAACAGGGTCCCCGCCGCGTCGCGCTGAATGCTCGCACAGTCCGCCGCGTTACCGAGACTGCACTGCCGGACGATATCCTGCGCGGCGATGGAGACAATCGCGTCCGCAATGTTGATATGGTAACCATCCACTGATGTTTGCCAACCCGGCAGCCACTGCGGCTGATAAACGATACCCACCGTGGTCGTGTCGCCGATTTCCGGTTTGAGTTTCGGGTTGCCGGCAGTGTAGACGAGGGTCTGCGCGTTCACCACCGTGGGGCCCGTGGGATAGTCGATGATGCTGGAGTGGTTTGCCACCGCGCCGGAATATAACTCCGTCAGATTCGGCGCCCGCTCGTCGCGCGAGCGGGTGGCGCGGATCCTGAAATCATCCGTCAGGCTCCAGGAAAGCGCCGCTTTCCAGGTGACCGCATGGCCGGCGGTGCTGTAGTTCGTGAAGCGCACGGCACCGTTGAAATCGAGGCTCTTCATGAGGAACAGGTCCTTCACGAGAGGCGCGACGGTCTCCACGTAACCTTCCGTCGCGCTGTAGGAGCCGCTCGAGGCCTGGTAATTGCCTACCCGGAACGGTCCTGGAACGTTGGAGGCCGTGTTGATGGCCAGGCCGCTCGGTGCAATGGTTTGAACGAGCGATTCCTTGCGCCACTCGGCACCGGTCGCGATGGACACCGGGCCGGCCCAGATCGAGAACGGCTCGCCGCTGAAGTTGATTGCACCATTGTCCTGCTTCACGTCCGCGTGCAGCCAGTCGGTGCCGGTGAGATAGTTAAATTGCGCCTGGGTGACCGTGTTGACACCTGTGCCGTCACTGGGCGCGGCAATACCGGCATTACCCATCACATTGAACGGCAGGCAACCATTGCCGGGTTGTGTCAGTGTCGAGCGGCACACAATCTGGCCGGTTGCCGGATTCGTCACGGCATCCGCCGCGAGCGTCATGTTGTTGAGATTCTCGTCATTGAGCGCGGTTGTGTGGATCAGGTTCTCACCGTGCTCGAAATGTGCGTCCCAGGTCCAACCACCCACGTGTCCATCGACACCGGTCACGAAGCGGGTGGTCTGATTGAGATTCTTGATCCAGGTGCGCGGCAGGTCGGCGAAATATTTATTCAGGGTGAGCGAGGCCACTCCCTTCGCCGCCATCGCCGCGGCAAGCGCCGGCGACAGATAGGGATTGTCCGCCTTGATGAGCAGGGCCGTGGAGCCGAGATTCTGGTCGTACGAGCCGATCTGATACTGGTAGTTCGCGGTACCGTAGTTGCCCTCGACATAGCCTGTCAGCTTGTCGTTGAATTCCCAGCTAGCGCGGGCGAAGTAGACGCCGCGATCTTCCGGCACCGCCAGGGGAAGGAACTGCGGCTTGATGCCGTCGCCGCCGACCATGGTGGTGGTGCTGACCAGCGAGCCGTAGTTGAAAGGTATCGGGTTGCCGGCGTTGTCGAAGGTCGTTCCCTTGAATGAGCCCGGCGAAGAGATGATGCCGGTGAAATTCGCCTGGGACGACCGGACGTCGCAGGAGAAGGTACGCGCGGTTGTTCCGCCGGGATTGTTGATCGCCGCACAGCTCTGCTGTCCAAGAGGGCGGTCGAGCAGGGAGTAGACGCCCGCGCTCCGGTAGTGTTCGCCGCTCAACAACAGGTGGCCGTGGCCGCCGAAATCGGTGCCGTAGGCGAGGGAGAACTGGGACTCGGCGTCATCGCCAAAGGTGGAGACGCCGCCCTGCGCAGTGGCTTTGAAGCCTTTGAAATTCCTGTCGAGAATGAAATTGACGACGCCGGTGACAGCATCCGAGCCGTATGCGGCGGAAGCGCCGCCGGTCACGATTTCCACTCGCTGCACCAGCGCCGTTGGGAAGATGCTGATGTCGACGTTGCCGTTGGCTGTAGTCGGCACAAAGCGCTTGCCATCGAGCAATACCAGCGTGTTGTTGGCACCGAGATTGCGCAGATTCAGGAAGCTGCCTCCGGACCCGGCCGAACCCGTCGCTCCGCGCGGTCCTGTGGAAAAGGCCAGTACGGGTAACTGTCGCAGGGCGTCGACAGGGCCGCCCGGATTCGCGGTGGCGAGTTGATCGGCGCTCAACGATGTCAGCGGTGTTGGTGCATCGAATCCGGCACGTAGGATGCGTGAGCCGGTCACCGTCACCTCTGCGAGCGCTTCGGAGCCGGACTCCTTGCCTGTGTCAGCGGCGACGGGTGCCGGGCTTTGCGCTCGAGTCTCTTGGACGGCGCCCGTGCTCAACCCGAATACGGAAAATCCCGCAAGCAGATAGCGATTCATCAACTCCCCCTTCGAATGCGCCGCGCGTGCCGGCATCAATTGTCTGTGTTGATGCTAGTGGGGTGTTGAGTACAGGTCCAAGTCAAAGGCGGTATCGACCGATACACGTCTTGGTTCGATTAATGTTGTGAGCGGGCCGTTGCGTGGGCGTCCACCAGGACCAGGCGTTTGATTGGCCCGACGAGTACCGCGAAGCTGAGCAGAGCCACGACCGAGTGCGCGAACACAAACAGCAGCGCCGCGTCGAAGGATGCGGTCGCGGTAACGATGTATCCGATGATGATCGGCGTAGCGATCCCGGCCGCATTGCCGAACGTGTTGAAAATGCTGCCGGACAAGCCCGTTACTTCGCGGGGTGCGACATCGGACAGCACGGCCCAGCCGAGGGAGGCGATACCCTTGCCGAAGAACGCGATTGACATGAATGTCAGCACCAGGACCTGCGAATCGGTGAAGTTGCAGAGCAGGATCGTTCCTGAAATCAGCAGCCCGAGCACGATCGGCACCTTACGGGCCCAGGTGAGCGATGACCCGCGCTTGAGCAGCAGGTCGGAGGCGACGCCCCCCAGGATGCCGCCCACCCAACCGCACAGCGCCGGTCCGGCGGACGCGAATCCGGCCTCCATGATCGAGAGGCCGCGTGCTTTCACCAGGTAGACCGGAAACCAGGTGGCGTAAAAGTACGTGAGGGCGGTGATGCAGTATTGCCCCAGATAAATGCCGAGCAGCATCCGGTTGGTCAGCAGTTGGGAAAGGGTCTCCCAGCGAATCGGAGCTCGCGGCTGCGCGGCCGACGCCTTGTCCAGATGCACCAGAGCTCCACCGCTTTCGATGTAGTCGAATTCAGCCTGGTTGATGCGTTTGTGACGGGTGGGGGCGTCGACAACAGCCGCAAACAGGGCCGCTGCCGCGAGTCCCAGTGCACCCATCGCGATAAAGACATAACGCCAGCCGTAGGTCTGGGTCAGCCAGCCCATCAGCGGTGCGAACGCTACGAGTGAGAAGTACTGGGCCGAGTTGAAAATGGCGCTCGCGGTGCCACGTTCGGAGTTGGGAAACCAGTTTGCTACGATTCGCGCATTGGCTGGAAATGAAGGCGCTTCCGCGATCCCCAGCAGGAAACGTAACATGAACAGTCCGCCGATCACGGGCACGAGCGACGTCAATCCAACGCAGGCCTGGGCTGCCGTGAACATCGACCAGAGGACGATTGACCACAGGTACACTGTTTTCGAGCCGAAGCGGTCGAGCAAGGCGCCGCCGGGGACCTGCCCGATGACGTAAGCCCAGGCGAAGGCGGAGAAGAGGTAGCCCATCTGTACGGAGGAGATCTGCAACTGGTCCGCCAGCGGCGCTCCGGCGATGGAGAGTGTGGCCCGGCTGGCGTAGTTGATGGTGGTGAGAAGGAAGATGGCGGCGATGATCCGGAACCGAACGCGGCTCGCCGCCCGTTCTTTTGCAATCGCAGCGCTCATCCCGGGCGGCCGTTGCGGGCCGCGAGCTTTTCGATCAATGACTGCAGTTCGGTGCGCTCGCTGTGAGTCAGATCGGTGAGCGGCGGACGTACCGGGCCGGCCGGCCGGCCGATGACCGTCATGCCGGCCTTGACGATCGAAACGGCGTAGCCCCGGTCGCGGTTGCGGATGGCGATATAGGGGAGCACGAATTCGTTGAGCTCCCGGATGACGGTGTTGTGATCGCGCGCACGTACGGCGCGGTAGAAGCTCAGGGCCCAATCCGGCAGAAAGTTGAATATCGCCGACGAATAGGTGGAGACGCCCATTTCCAGATACGGCATGGCATACGTCTCGGCCGTCGGCAATCCGCCGATATACGTCAGTCGAGTGCCCATCCGCGCGTACACGCGCATCATGAGCTCGATATCCCCGACTCCATCTTTGAAGCCCACCAGGTTCGGGCAGTCCTCACACAAGACAGACAGTGTTTGCTCGCTGACGATCGAATTATCACGGTTGTAGACGATCACGCCGAGCGAGGTGGCCGCGCACACGGTCCTTATGTGCGTGGCCAGTCCCGCCTGTGACGGGGTCATCAAATAGGGCGGAAGCAGCAGAATGCCGTCAGCGCCGGCGCGTTCCGCCGAGCGAGCCATTTCCACGGCGATAGCCGTGCCATATCCGCATCCGGCGATGACCGGAGCGCGCCCACGCGTCTCAGCCACCGCCGCGCGACAGACCATTTCGACTTCGGCGGGTGTCAGCGCGAAAAATTCTCCGGTGCCGCCGGCGGCGAACAGGCCGGCGACGCCGTGTTGCAATAACCAGTCGCAGTGTTCCCGATAGCGGGGCTCATCGAAGCTCAGATCGGCGCGGAAATGGGTTACCGGAAAAGAAAGCAGGCCTCCGCTGATGGTTTTCGCCATCTCCGCGGGCGTTGAGTTGCTCATGATCGGCTGTGTCCTGATTCGCCTGCAGCCCATGATAACAGCGGCCGACAGGCGGTCTGCCTCAAAGGTTCAATCGGTCGATGCCCGATTTGAATCGATTGGACGCGCAGCGCTGCGTCTTCTAACATCCTGCGATGAGCATCGACCGTACGCCCGAACCCAATCCAACGTCCGGACAGTACAGCGGCACACCGCGCATCGTGAACATGCAGGTGGTCCCCGTTGCCGGCCAAGACAGCATGCTGCTCAACCTGAGTGGCGCACACGGCCCGTACTTCACGCGCAACGTCGTAATTCTGACCGACAATGCCGGCCGCCTGGGGGTCGGCGAAGTTCCGGGAGGCGAGCTCATCCGTCGGACACTCGAAGACGCCAGGCCGCTCGTCATCGGCCAGAGCATCGGCCCGTACCGGCAAGTGTTAAGTCATGTAGCCAGGGCATTCGCGCAACGCGACGCCGGCGGGCGCGGCCAGCAGACCTTCGATCAACGCGTCAGCGTTCATGTGATCACTGCGCTCGAAGCGGCGCTGCTGGACCTGCTCGGCCAATTCCTCGAAGTACCGGTGGCGGCGCTGCTCGGAGAAGGCTTGCAGCGCGACGCTGTGGAGGTGTTGGGTTATCTGTTCTACATCGCCGATCGCCGCAAGACTGATTTGGAGTACCGCAGCGATCCGAGTGCCGCGGACGAGTGGTTGCGGCTGCGTGATGAGGCGGCTTTGACGCCTGGAGCGATTGTGCGCCTCGCTGAGGCGGCGCAGGCGCGCTACGGCTTCAACGACTTCAAGCTGAAAGGCGGCGTGTTCGCAGGCGAGGTTGAGATGGACGCGGCCACGGCGCTCGCGGACCGCTTTCCCAGTGCCCGTATCACGTTGGATCCGAACGGCGCCTGGTCATTGGAAGAGGCTGTAAGGCTGTGTCGCGGAAAGCGGGAGGTTCTGGCCTATGCCGAGGACCCCTGCGGCGCTGAGAACGGCTATTCGGGTCGCGAAATACTGGCCGAGTTCCGGCGCGCTACCGGATTGCCGACGGCCACGAACATGATCGCGACCGACTGGCGCCAGATGGGCCACGCCATCCAGCTGCATTCGATCGACATCCCGTTGGCCGATCCACACTTCTGGACCCTGGCGGGCTCGGTGCGCGTCGCGCAGATGTGCAGCGACTGGGGCCTGACGTGGGGCTCGCATTCCAACAATCACTTCGACATCTCGCTGGCGATGTTCACGCACGTGGCGGCCGCCGCACCGGGGCGCGTCACGGCGATCGACACGCATTGGATCTGGCAGGACGGCCAGCGACTGACCCGTGAGCCGCTGAAGATCGAAGCAGGTCTGTTGCAGGTGCCGCAACGGCCGGGCCTCGGTATCGAGATCGATCTGCTGCAGGTCGAAAAAGCGCACGCCCTCTACAACAGTCTGTCGCTCGCTTCGCGCGACGACGCGGCGGCGATGCAGTACCTGGTGCCCGGCTGGAAGTTCAATCCAAAGCGGCCCTGTCTGGTAGGCGGTCCTGGCGACTTTTCGCAGTGACGCCTGCATCACCAGTGATCTCTTAACACTTGTTGCCACAGCGGATGCGTATCCTTTTGCCCCGTCGTCCCGACGCGCATGCACGAGGCTAAGATGTAAATTCATCCGAACTCCCATATCGATCACAGCGCCCTGCTGACGGAATGCGGCAATCGCACCGCGGCGCTCGCAGACCAGGTCGCGACGCAGGGGGCCGGGCACGCCGAGTACGGTCGGCTTTCAACGCCGTCACCCCAGGATCATTCATCGGCTTCGTAAGACCAAACAACCAGTTGGGACACGCCATGATTTACATCGGCGGCGGTTTTGGCGCGGGTAATAAAAACGACTGTGTGTTCAGCAACGGCTCGATCATCGGCTGGGAAAGGATAGACCTGACGGATTTCTTCGGGGTCGACGCACAGAGCAATGCCGGCACAAGAATGGTGGCCAGGCCCGTGGAAGGCCAGGTCTTCTGAGCCGGGCGTGCCAATATCAGCACGATATCCCCAACTTCCAACACTGCCCGGTCGATTGGAACGACGGTGCAAAGTTGGCCGGATTCGATGCGACCGGTCATGGATTGCCCGTGCGGACGAAACGAAACCGTCTCGCCAGCGAGCAGCCTTTGAATGTAACGCGAAGCCCAGCCCATCAGCGGCAGGCTCCGGCGACGAGCGCAACTGCGCCGCGCCCGGATGGGCGCTTTGAACGAAACAGGGGAGGGTCAGTCCCGGAGTCCTTTCGAGCTTATTATTGTAAGTTCTTGATCCAACAAATTGGTAGCGGGGGTAGGATTTGAACCTACGACCTTCGGGTTATGAGCCCGACGAGCTGCCAGACTGCTCCACCCCGCACCAGCTGAGCCGCGCATTGTACAAGGCTCCTCCAGGCACAGCAACCCCTCGCACATGAGCAAGCCGGCGGGTAGGTTCAAATCGCCATCGCGCTACCAACTACTCCAGCACCACCGGCCGCCGCGACGGTGGCAGAACTGGCACTGCTGACGGCGCCATGCGACCGAAGTCCCTCATCTTTATTCAGCAGCCGGTAAAGCGCTTCGGGGTTCACAGGCTTGATCAAATGGTGATCGAACCCAGCGCGCCTGGAGCGCTCTAGAGCATCAGGAGTCCCATAGCCCGTCAGAGCTACCAGGAGGACCTTGCGGCCGTCCGGGCGCTTCCCATCGGATTCACAGCGGAATCGCCGAGCGATCTCGTATCCGTCCAGGCCCGGTAAGCCCACGTCGATGAACGCAACGTCGGGTGCCTGGGCTCTGAGCAACTGCAGCCCCGCGTAACCTTCTTCCGCCTCGATTACCTGATGCCCATCGAGCTCCAGCATCATCCGAAACATCTCGCGAGCATCGCGATTGTCCTCAACGATCAGCACGCGCCTCTGCACCGCGCACGCGCGAGGCGAGTCGCCGACGATGCTCGTGGTTCCGACGGCGGCGACCTTGGGTAGGCGCACCGTGAACAAACTTCCGCAATTTGGGCCTTCGCTGGACACCGAAACGGTGCCGTAATGGAGGCCGACGAGGCGGCGGACGAGGGTGAGGCCGATGCCGAGTCCGCCCTGAGAGCGGTCGAGCGTTCGCTCACCCTGTACGAATAAGTCGAAAACTCGTGGCAGCAGTTCGGGCGTGATTCCGAAGCCGTCGTCCTGCACGCGAAGAACGGCTTCATCGGCCTCGACGCTCAATGAGATGGTGACCTTGCCGCCCACCGGCGTGTACTTCACCGCGTTGCCGATGATGTTGGAGACGATCTGCTCCATCCGCACGGCATCACCATCGATCCAGACCGGTGTCGTGTTCACTGAAAACTGATGTTCGGCTTCCCGCTCCGTGAACACAGCCGCAGTCCGCCGCACCAAGTCGCAAAAATCCATCGCCCTTCGGTTGAGCGCAATCTTCCCGGTCACCACGCGACCGACATCGAGCAGGTCATCTACCAGTCGGGACAGGTGTTGCACCTGCCGCCCGATAATGAAACGTGCACGTGAAGCGGCCCCCTCGTGTCCCTTCGCCGCTTCCAGCACCTGCACGGCCGCCGTAATCGCACTCAGCGGATTGCGCAACTCGTGGGCCAACATGGCCATGAATTCATCTTTCGCCTGGCTCTGCTGTTCGGCGCGATCCCGGCCGCTCTGCGCAATGAGCAACTCGCTCAAGTCGGTGACGATCAGGTTGCGTCGCTCCACATCATCTGACGTGGATGTCGTGAACGACAGGAGTACATCGATGATGCGCCCATCTGCAGTCTTGAGCTGCGCACGGCGCTTACCCGAGCCCGCAAGCAGGAGCGATCGGTACGCCGGCCGATCCGTATGGTTGATGAAGCGCTCCATCGCGCCACCAATCGCATCTTCCAACGGTACTGCCACCAGCTCAGCGAAACGTTTGTTGCAGTAGGCGACGTCACCGTCGGTGGTGAGGATGGCCGCGCCTTCCAACATGTCCTCGATGAGATTGCGATAGGGCTGTTCGGCGCTGCGCAGCGCATACACCTGCTCGCCTCGAGGCCCTTGAACGATAAAGGCGTCGATCTCGCCCGAACGGACTGCGCGAAGCGTTTCTTCCGCTTCTTCCAGTCTTTCAGTGAGACTTCGAATCTGCTCCGCGGTGCTTGCGCCGTTCACTGTCACTGTTACTTCCGGGGAACGAGGTCCAGCCCCACGAGGATGCGGTCCTCGTTGGACATGTCGCCGATCAGCCTGCGTAGAGGCAGCGGCAGCTTCTTGATGAGTGTGGGTGCGGCAATCAACTGTTCCGACCTGGCAAGGGCAGGCTGTTGATAGACGTCAATCACCTGCAGGTCGTACCGTCCCTCGAGGTGCTTCTCGCAGAAGGCTCGCACATTCTCCACGGCACGGGTTGATCGGGAAGTCATGCCGGCGACATACAGTCGCAGTATGTATCTCTCGGCGGTTTCATCCACCGAGTCCTCGATCGGCACCTGTGGAGTCGAGGTTGCCATGCACGCCCCTAGGCGGCACCAACGATGACATCGAGGCCGGCCAGCACACGCTGGGTATTGGAAAGATCGCCGATGATCTTCCGGACCGGCACAGGCACGCGCCGTACGAGTGTGGGGACGGCGAGAATCTGGTCGCCGCGCGCCAGGGCAGGGTCCAGCAGCAGGTCGATCATCTCGATGCGGTAGCGGTTCGTGAGGTATTGCTCACAGATACGCTTGAGGTTTGCGAAAGCCCGCATGCACTTGGGCGTCTGACCCGCGACGTACAGGCGCAACACAAAACTTTCGGGCTCGGCGGCGGTTTCGGGCGGCAAGGTGGGTTGCATGACGTCATCCTCTCCCGTCTGTGAGTCGCAAGCCGTGGTCCGTCAGGGCGAATTCATGCACGTGGTTCGAATGGGACATGCCGCGGGACTTCAGAATGCGAATTGCCCGGCGGCGCTCCCGGTCGACCTCATCGAACGTCATGACGATCCAGGTGTCCATGAGCGACGAAATGCCGGCCTCGGTTTCCTCGGACTCATTCTTTCCGGGGGTGAGGCTGCTGAAGAATCCAGTGACTCCGCTCACTTTCAAATAGTCGATCACGCGCATCAACATCGCGCGCACGTCGTTCTGTGTCCCGACCGATAGCAGGTTGGTTACGGCGTCGACGATGGTTACGGAGGGCCGGAAGTCGCGTACGTGTTGATACATTGATGCCAGGTGCGCCTCGAGGCCTGCGCGGGAAGGGCGCTCCGCCTCGAAATGCAACAGCCCGGCGTCGACCCAGGGCTGCAAATCGATACCGATGGAGAGCATGTTGCGGGTGAGTTGGTGCGGGGATTCCTCGAAAAGGAAATACAGAACATGCTCGCCGCGGCGGCAGGCGGCATCTGCGAAATGGGCGGCGAGGCTCGTTTTGCCGGTGCCCGCCGTCCCGGATACCAACACCGTGCTGCCGCGGAAATAGCCTTGGCCCCCGAGCATCTGATCCAGTTCCCGTACCCCGCTGGACAGGCGTTCGACGGATGCTTCGTGAGTCAGTCCGAGCGAGGTCACCGGCAACACGCTCAACCCGTACCGGTCGATCAGAAACGGGTACTCGTTGGTGCCGTGATGGGAGCCGCGATATTTCACCACCCGCAGGCGCCGCGTGGAGACCTGCTCGGTGACCCGGTGGTCGAGCAGAATCACCGCATCAGAGACGTATTCTTCCAGCCCTTGGCGCGTCAGAGTGCCTTCACCCCGCTCGGCGGTGATGACTGCTGTCAGACCTTTGTCCTTCAACCAGCGAAACAGACGACGCAGCTCGGCGCGCAGGATGTTGGCGTTGCCCAGGCCGGAGAACAGTGACTCGATGGTGTCGAGCACGACGCGCTTGGCACCGGTTGCGCGAATTGCATGCTCGAGCCGGACGAACAGGCCTTCGAGATCGTATTCGCCGGTCTCTTCGATCTCGCTGCGCTCGATACGCACGTAATCGACAAAGAGTTTGCCTTCCTCCACCAGCCCGGGGAGGTCGAAGCCGAGCGAAGCAACATCGCTGGCAATTTCCTCACCGTTCTCCTCGAATGTCATGAGCACGCCGGCCTCGCCAAACTGCTTCGCACCGTTGACGAGGAAGCTGGTCGCGAGCAGCGTCTTACCGGATCCGGCGCCGCCGCAAATCAGAGTAGGGCGTCCCGTGGGCAGTCCCCCATTCGTGATTTCGTCGAGCCCCTGGATGCCTGTCGGCGATTTGGCGATGGCACGGACAGACGCGCCAGTGTTGTGCGAATGTTGCATCACTGAAAGCGTACTTCAGCAAGATGCAGACCTGAAGACGACGTTGGCCCCTTACGGTCGAGTCGGAGTTAGAGTTCCGCGGAAGATGGCTGGCCGCCGCGTAAAAACGACACGTCAGGGCGTTTTTTGCAACGCGCTCGTGATCAACTTTACCAACTCGGAAGCCTCTTGCGGATCGAGCGAGCGGGCCGCCCAGCTCAGGCCGAGACCTTCGTGTGAGCCGGGTCGCGGAATGATGTGGAAGTGAACATGGAGGACGGCCTGGTGTGCCCCTGCGCCGTTGTTCTCCAGGACGTTGTATTGGGCCACGCCGGTGGCCGCGATCACGGCGCGGCAGATTCTCGGGAGCACCCGTCCCAGCGCCGCCGCCGACTCGTCCGACAGCTTGTCGAGGGTCTCCGCCGGCTCCTTGGGAATCACCAGCGTGTGTCCCCGGGTCAGTGGATTGATGTCCAGGAAGGCGAGCACCCGGTCGTCCTCGTACACCTTGTGACACGGGATCTGGCCCGCGATGATTTTCCCAAAAATGGTGTCGGCCATGCTCGTCTCCAGGGGGCTGTGGTCACTCAGGTTCGTATTCTCGCCCGGCACCGAAATAGGGCAAGCGCCGCGCGTATGCGGCCAAGGCGCGGCTGCGCGCGATAAAAAGTGCGCGCCCGGTCCGGTTTATAGTCAAATTCTCGGGCACAGTGACGAGGAACATGTGCGGATCCCGCACGTCTATTTGAGTATTCAATCCGCGAGTACCGACGTGTTACAGGTCTTGTTCAGATTTTTCTCACCCTTCAGTCTCATGAAGGACGTGAGCCGCGGCTCCTTCGAGGAGCGGATGGCGGCGTATCGACACAATCGCCGGATGCGGGGTCACCTGCCGGTCTGCATGTTGAGGTGGGCTGCCAGTTGCAGCATTGCAGTCCTGTTGACTTCCTACTTCGACGCCCTCGGAGGGGGTGCTGCCACTGCGGGAACGCCAAGCATTTTTGTTCTGCTCGCTGCAGCGTGCGCGACGTTCATCGCCTGCGGCGTGTGTGTCCTGTTTATTACCGCGTACGTCTACTTTTACCTAGTCCATCACGACTACTAGCGGCGCGCTGACTGGCGCGCCGGGAACGCGATACCCAAGCGCCGCATCTTCCGATACAGCGTGTTGCGGCCGATGCTGAGCTTGGAAGCCACGCGGCTGATGTTGCCGTGATGCAGGTCAATCTCACGCAGCAACGCAGCACGCTCGGCCTTTTCCAGCGGGTTGAGTGACTGGGTTTCCGGTGAAGCCTCGCGTGACTGTGTATCGGCAACGGGCAGGCCGATTCCGTAATCGGACGGAAGGTTGCCGATATCCAGCCGGTCACTGGTGCGCATTGCGATCATTCCGCGCAACACGTTGCGCAGCTGCCGGATGTTGCCTGGCCAGGAATGAGCGCACAGCGCCTCAACCAGGTCCTCACTCAACGTGACGGACGGAGTCGCGGCCACTTCCTGGGCAAATATGTGGCGGATGAGGGCGGCCTTGTCCTGGCGCTCCCGCAGGGGCGGCAGGGGCAATACCAACCCTTGCAACCGGTAAAACAGGTCCTCACGGAATTCTCCGCGCCGCACCTTTTCCTGCAGACTGCCGCGGATCGCACACACCAGGCGCACGTCGACCTTGATGGGCGAGTCGCAGCCGTGCGGCATGACTTCCCGCTCTTCGATCACATGCAACAGTTGCGACTGCAACTCCAGCGGCAGGTCGCCAACATCATCCAGAAACAGCATTCCGCCGTTGGCCTGGACGATTCGGCCACGATCGGGTTCGCCCGTGCCCGCGCTGCCGCCGCGTCCGAACAGCTCATTCTGCATGAGCATCTCGGGCAGCGAGCCGCAGTTGACAGCCATGAACGGCTTGTCGGCACGCTCACTCGCCGAGTGCAGGGCGCGCGCAAAAAACTCCTTGCCCGTGCCCGACTCACCCACGAGCAACAGCGGGATGTCGCGTGACTCGAGGCGCTTGGCCGCCTGGATGTTGCGTCCCATGGCTGGATCGCCGAGGTCGAGCTCATCCAGCACACTGCGGCTGATGGAGGGCGCGGCGCGCTCTTCATCCGGTGTCAGTTGTTGTTTACCCGCCTGCTGGCGCTTGGAATGCGGCGCTTGAGCTACGGCAAAGAACCGGCCGCCGTGGCGCGTCTCGTAGATCGGCAGGGCGTGGAAGGATTTCTTCTGGCTGCGGCCGAGGAGGGCCGACAGCGAGATGTTGAAAACCCGCTCCAGCGGCGCGCCGAGCAACTCACTGGCGTCCTTGCAACCCAACTGGAAGAGGGCGTTGCGATCCAGTGCGGCGATGGCGCCGGCCGCATCCAGGGCAATGATGCCTTCGCCCCAGGTGCCGACCAGCTCGGGCCGGCTGTGGAAGCGAACCACAAACGCGTCGCGGAATCGATTGAGGAACAGCCGGTTCTCAATCATCTGGGCTGACATGTTCACCAGCACCAGGGTGTGTTGTTGGGCCCGGTCGGATTCGCCCGAGGCGTCCAGCACCGCTACCAGCTCGCCGCGGTAGTCGAAGATCGGGGCAGCACAACAGGTCAAGCCGGTATTGCGCGAGAAGAAGTGCTGATCGCGGTGAATGATCAGGGGCGCGCGCTCGAACAGGCAGGTGCCCATTCCATTCGTGCCGCCATGCTCCTCGCTCCACACGGCACCCAGCACCAGTCCGGTGCGGAATGCTGCGTTGCGAAAGCTCAGATCGCCGTAATAATCCAGCAGCACGCCATCGTGGTCGGTCAGGATGATGGAGTATCCCGAGCCGGCGAGCTGGTGATACAGATGCGCCATTTCCGCATCTGCAAAAGAGACCAGCTCGAGGTTGAGCTCCTTGCGGGCGAGCCGCTCCTCGCGTGGCAACACGAACGGCTCGCGCTGCGACTGCGGGTCGAGACGGTACTGACTGAGGCACCGGACCCACGATCGTTTGACGTAGTCCGGAGTTGCCGCGCTGTCTTCGCGGGACGTGCCTTTCAGAACTGACTGAATGTAACGGGTATGACTACCAATCGGCTGGAGCATTGCCTCCCCCTCACTGTCTGGCGGAGCTCCGGGTGTTCGCAATTGCGCTCACCTCCTGAGAGTCAGTATGCCACGTGCACGGCACAACGTGCCCGACCAGCATCGGAATCGATACACCGCCCCTGATCAGTGGTCCCTTTTGGAACACTGACCCTCCGTGGGGCGCTGCAAACAGGCTTTTAATTGCTCCTGCAGCCCACATGTATAGATTCCCCCGTTGGACTCGCCGAGCCGATGCGCGCAGACTGCGCGCACCGTCCGGCGCCCATGCCGCACTAGTTAATCTGGAAATCCACTAGCTATGAAAACCAAAGCCGCAATTGCATATGCCGCGGGCAAGCCCTTGGAGATCGTGACCCTGGATCTCGATGGCCCGAAGGCTGGCGAAGTCTTGATTCAGATCAAAGCCAGCGGCGTCTGCCACACTGATGAATTCACCCGCTCGGGCTCGGACCCGGAAGGGCTCTTCCCGGTCATCCTCGGACACGAGGGTGCGGGCGTGGTTGTTGATGTGGGTCCGGGAGTGACGAGCCTCAAGAAGGGCGATCACGTCATTCCGCTGTACACCCCGGAATGTCGGCAGTGCAAGTCCTGCACGTCGCACAAGACCAACCTGTGCACCGCAATCCGCGCGACCCAGGGCAAGGGCGTGATGCCCGATGGCACCAGCCGCTTCTCCATCGGCAAGGAGAAGGTCCATCACTACATGGGCTGCTCGACCTTCTCCGAATTCACCGTGCTGCCCGAGATCGCGGTCGCCAAGATCCGCGAGGACGCGCCTTTTGAAAAGGTGTGTTACATCGGCTGCGGCGTGACCACCGGCATTGGTGCCGTCATCAAGACCGCCAAGGTTGAGCCGGGCGCGAACGTTGTTGTGTTCGGCCTGGGCGGCATCGGCTTGAACGTGATCCAGGGCGCCAAGATGGTCGGCGCCAACAAGATCATCGGTGTGGATATCAACGCCAAGCGTAAGGGGATCGCCGAGAAGTTCGGCATGACCCACTTCGTGAACCCGAAGGAAATCAAGGGCGACCTCGTGCCGCATCTGGTCGAGCTGACGGACGGCGGCGCCGACTACAGCTTCGAGTGTGTTGGCAACGTGGACCTCATGCGTCAGGCCCTCGAGTGCTGTCACCGCGGTTGGGGTACGTCAGTGGTTGTTGGCGTTGCAGGCGCGGGCAAGGAGATCTCAACCCGTCCGTTCCAACTGGTTACCGGCCGCAACTGGCGCGGCACGGCTTTCGGCGGCGTTCGTGGCCGCACCGAAGTACCGGGCATCGTCGACTGGTACATGGACAAGAAGATCAACATTGACGATCTGATCACTCACGTGATGCCGATCGAGAAGATCAACGATGCGTTCGACCTGATGCACAAGGGCGAGTCGATCCGCACAGTCGTCACTTTCTAAGGGTCACATGCAAGGATCCCAATTTCATATTCAAGGCGAGAGTCCAATCCTTTGAGGGGCACCGGTTACGGACGATCTCCTCGAATCATTCACCGTTAAAGGAAAAAATCATGGCTGTTAAAATTCATCCTGCCGTCGACAACGGGGTCAAGCCGGGCACCGGGATTTCCGGCGGCACGCTCACATGCAAGTGCACATCCCAGGCTGTGACCGTCAGCCTCGGGGGCGACGTCGCGCACAATCACGTCTGTGGTTGCTCGAAGTGCTGGAAGCCGGACGGCGCCGTGTTCGCGCAGATCTCAGTGATCGGCAAGGACAAAGTGAAGGTCACCGCCAACGAGCAGAAGCTGAAGGTCGTCGATGCAGCGGCTGCCATTCAGCGTCACGCCTGTACGGGTTGTGGCGTGCACATGTACGGCCGCATCGAAAACAAGAACCACCCGTTCTACGGTCTCGACTTCGTGCACACGGAACTGTCGAAGGAGAGCGGCTGGTCTGCTCCCACGTTCGCCGCCTTCGTGTCATCGATCATCGAGTCAGGCTTCAAGCCGGAAGGGATGGGCGAGGTCCGGGCTCGCCTGAAAGAGCTGAAGCTCGAACCTTACGATTGCCTCAGCCCGCCGCTGATGGACGCCATCGCGACTCATACTGCCAAGGCCAAGGGCGTTCTGAAGGCCTGATCGAAGGCTTTCTCGAGCCTGTTTTAGGGCACCCGTGGACCGTTCCAGGTCCGCGGGTGCCACGGCTATCCTCCAGCCCTTCGCCTGCGTCGCATCGCGGGAAAAATTGTGTAAGATCGGCCCCCTGCGTACCACGCGACGGGACGTCATCATCCATTTTTCGGGGGGTAGTTGGATTTGAGCGGAGACACTCGCTTGCAGAGCAGTCTCCCCGATAATGAGGCCGGACTGCGCGCGCGGATCTCGGAGTTGGAGCAACTGCTCCAGGCACGCGACGAATTCCTCTCTATCGCGGCCCATGAGCTGCGCAACCCCATGCACTCGCTCCTGCTGCAGGTGTCGGCCGCCCTGCAACTCGCCCGCCAGCAGGGTGCCAGTCCACTTGCTCGCCGCCTCGAGCGGGTCCAGCACATCGTGGACCGATATGTTAAACGCGCGTCCCTGCTGCTCGATGTGGGCCGGATGAATGCCACCCGGATGCGCCCCCAGGTCGAATCGGTCGACCTTGCGGAAGTAGTCCGCGAGGTCGTGGAATCGTATTCACCCGAGGCGGTGTTCAATCGCTCATCACTGACCATGCGGATTCCGGCCACGCTGTGTGGCCGCTGGGACCGGCTCGGCCTCGAGCAGATCGTCTCCAATCTCATCTCGAATGCCATCAAGTTTGGCGCCGGCGCGTCCATCGACGTGTCGTTGGAAAGCAAACAGGACAGCAGCGTGAAGTTTGAAGTTCGCGACCGCGGCATCGGAATTGCGGAGATCGACCAGGAGCGCATCTTCGGTCGCTTCGAACGATTGTCAGCCCAGCCGGGTCATCCGGCCGGTGCAGGTGTGGGATTGTGGCTGGTGCGGGGTTTGGTTGAATCACACGGCGGTACCATCCAGGTTCACAGTGAGCCCGCGAAGGGCTCGACGTTTACGGTCGTCCTGCCGGTGGATGCCGGCTCCATCACGAGTGAACGCCATGATCAAGCCTGACGATCCGGTACCGGCGCTGGCGCGCCTGCCAAGCGGCATCAGCGGTCTCGACGACATCCTGCGCGGCGGGTTTCTCGAAGGGGGTGTCTACATCCTGCAAGGCTCACCTGGAGCCGGCAAGACGGTGCTGGCCAACGAGATCTGCTTCAGGCACGCCTCGAGCGGTGGTCGTGCGGCATATGTGACGCTGCTGGCAGAGATGCACACGCGGCTGCTGCAGCATCTGCGCCCCATGGCGTTCTTCAACGAGTCGGTCATTCCCGAGTCACTCTACTACGTGAGTGCCTTTCACACGCTCGAGGGCGACGGGCTGAAAGGGCTCATCGATGTGCTGCGCCGGGAGATCAAGGGGCAGCGGGCCGATCTGTTGGTGGTCGACGGGTTGATAGCGGCCCAGGAGTCGGCTCCCTCCGACCGCGAATTCAAGAAGTTCATCAATGAGCTGCAGGCGCATGCCTCTGCCAGCGGCTGCACTGTCCTGTTGTTGACGAGCGGCCTGCTGCGCCAGGTCAGCGCCGAGCACACCATGGTGGACGGCGTGTTCGAGTTGGAAGATCAGCTGTTTGAATTCCGCACCGAGCGCAGCCTGATTGTGCGCAAGTTCCGGGGCAGCGGCTTCCTGCGCGGGCGCCATTCTTTCCGCATCACCGACGAAGGTGTGAAGTTTTTCCCACGGGTGGAGGCCGTGTTTGCCTCGGCGAGCCAGCCGGACGTGCTCAGCGATGTGAAGATTTCTGTAGGAATCCCCGGGATCGACAAGATGTTGCTGGGCGGCTTGCCGGAGGGGACCACGACCGGCCTGATAGGCCCCAGCGGCATTGGCAAGACCACGTTCGGGCTGCACTTTCTATCCAACTCGACCGCCGCCGAACCGGGGCTGATGTTTGGCTTCTTCGAGACGCCGGCGCGTCTGTGTCTGAAGGCGAAGCACCTGGGCCTGCATATGGGCGCCGCGGTTGAGCGCGGCGATGTCGAGCTCCTGTGGCAGCCACAACGCGAGAACGTGCTCGATGAGCTGGCTCATCGGCTGGTCGGCGCCGTGCGCAAGCGCAGGGTCAAACGACTGTTCATCGACGGCCTGGGTGGATTTCTGGAATCGGCCACCTCACCGCAGCGGGTGAGCCGGTTCTTCTCGTGTCTCACGAATGAGCTGCGCGCTTTGGGCGCCACCACGGTTTTCACCATGGAGGTAGCTGAGATCACCGGACCCGTCGTCAAGGTTCCCTCGACGGGGTTGTCGGCGCTGCTGGAAAACATGGTGTTCATGCGCTTCGTGGAGCGCGGCTCGAGCCTCATTCGGTTCGTTTCCGTTCACAAGGTCAGGGATAGCGGCCACGATCCGAGCCTGCGGGAGTTTTACATCACCGACCATGGCGTGCAGGTGGGAGAGGTATTTTCAGGCGTCGAGGGTGTCACCACCGGCGTCGCCCGCGAGCCTGCAAGTGCTGCGGCCAATCCTCCTTCCGGCAGTTCCGAAGTCTGACGCGCTGACGGAACTCGAGCCGTGCAAACCATTCTCGTTGTCGATGATGAGTTGGGAGCCATCGAAGTCGTCGCAACGGCGCTGGAAGACGAGGGCTACCGCGTATTGAGTGCGGCCAATGGCCGCCATGGCCTGGAGAAGCTCGCCGAAGGGCAGGTGGACCTGGCCGTCATCGACTTCATGATGCCGCTGCTCGATGGCGCAGGCCTCGGCCGCGCCATGCAGGCCGACCCGGCGTTCAAGAACATTCCCATCATCATGATGAGTGCCGTCGGCGAGACCGTCGTGCGGGAACGCTTCGATGGCTACACGGCGTTCCTGCGAAAACCCTTCCGCATCTCTGCTTTAATAGACACGGTACGTCGCGTACTCGCTTAGTCTCGGGTTGGAGAATTCCATGCGTGGATTTGTGTTGGCCGGACTCGTGTTGGCCAGTCAGTTTGCTGTGGGCGCGGAAGCTCCCGCAGCCCGGGAAGGCGACTTCGTCATCCACAAGTTCAAGCTCTCCTCGGGGGAGACACTGCCCGAGGTGCGCATCCACTATCACGCCTTCGGCGAGCCCAAGCGGGATTCGCACGGCGTGGTTCGCAATGCGGTCCTGATAGTCCACGGCACGGGCGGCACGGGTGGAAGTCTCATCCGACCGGAATTTTCCGGTGAGTTGTTTGGTCACGGGCAGTTGTTGGATGCCACGCGCTATTTCATCGTGTTGCCGGATGCACTCGGACACGGAAAATCCAGCAAGCCCAGTGACGGGCTGCACGCGCGATTCCCGCGTTACGGCTACAACGACATGGTGGAGACGGAATATCGCCTGTTGACCGACGGCCTGGGTGTGAAACACGCGCGGCTCATCATGGGAACTTCCATGGGCTGCATGCATACCTGGCTGTGGGGTGAGCAACATGCCGAGTTCATGGATGCACTCATGCCGCTGGCTTGTCTGCCGACGCAAGTTTCAGGTCGCAATCGCGTCTGGCGCCGGCTCGTGAGTGACGCCATTCGTAACGATCCGGCCTGGAAGGCCGGCGAATACACCACACAACCGCCGGCGTTGCGCACGGCGCTCGAGATGACGTGGTTGGTTGGGAGCAATCCGGCCCTGCGCCAGAAAGAAGCTCCAACGCTTGCCGAGGCGGATCGGGCCATTGACGACTACGTTGCTAAAAACGCGCCGCTCGATGATGTAAACGACATCCTGTACCAGGTCGAGTCCTCCTACGACTATGACCCGGGTCCAGGCCTCGAGAAGATCCGTGCGCCGCTGTATGCGGTGAACTCAGCCGATGACCTGGTCAACCCGCCTGAGCTCGGCATCCTGGAAAGGCAGATCCACCGCGTGCCGCACGGCAAAGCGGTGGTCATTCCCTTCAGCGATCAGACCCGCGGTCACGGGTCGCATACGATCGCTGTGCTGTGGAAGCAGTATCTGCAGGAGCTGCTGCAAACTTCCGACCGGGGCAATTGAATCAGGGCAACTGCAGCATGTCGATCCGGTAAGCCGTGAACGTGTTGCTGGTCGGGTCGTACTTGCCTACCGCCACCAGCTTCTGAATGGTGTTGGTTCCGTTCAGGGCGGTGTTCAGGTTGGTGAGCAGGCTCGCGTAGTCGTGGAAGATGGACAGGCCCGTCGTGGACGTCGGATTGCCGATGGCAAACTGACTAGTGAGCGTGGGATCCGCCACGATCGTCGGGTTGCTGGGCAAGGTGGCCAGATCGGTTGTGGCCTCAGGGATTGCAACAGTCAGCGGACCGCCTTGCACGAGATGCATGGAACCGAGCGACCCGGCGCTGATATTCACCACGAGTCCGTTGGCATCCTTGCTCGCAAAGGGGGCGGTCGTTCCGGTGCCGGTCCACCAGACCGTCATGATCTGATCGGTCGCCGCTACGGGAGTCACGCTCGCGGCGCTGAAATCCGGCGGCGCGGTCCCGAACTGGGTCACCAGTCCATCGAATCGGAACAGCGGAGCCGACGCAATTGTGCTCGTGTCTACGCCGGTTGTGTCGACCGCATATTGTGTGGGGTCGGCGTCAGCGCCGGTCGCGGAACCTGTTCCCGTGAAGGTCAGTCCCGCGGGCTGTGCACCTCCCAGCGTGACCAGGTTGGCGGTGACGCTGCTGCCAGCAGGGGCCGCATCCAGGGTTGCCCAGCCGGTCGTGGGCGTCAGGCGAATCAGCCCGCTGGTTGCATCCCACTGCGGATTGCCGTTGGCATCCAGTATCGCGATGTTGTTGGCATCGACAACGAGCAGGGCCTCGATGTCGACCTGCTGCCCGATGGACAGGTACTGGAGCGGTACGGCCTGTAATTCCGGATGGCCATCGACAGTGATGAGCGTGGTGTCGCCGATCGTCAGTGTGAGGTCGTTCTGAAACGACACCGCCACCCCAATCGGGATGTTGAAGTTGCGAGCCTCAACTTCCGCGCCACGGATGTGCAGCGTGTTGCCGCTGCGTGATGCAATCGTTCCCGTAATACGGTCCGTCAGCGGGTTTTCCACCGCCACGCCCGCATAGACCTCGGTCGCCACCAGATTAGGCTTGATGTTGTTCAGATCGCCGTAGGTGCCGTAGGCCTCGATGATCGTGTTGATCTGGAGTGCATTCACCGCTGCAAGGCCAGCGGCACCCTTGTACGCCACGCCGTTTATGTTATAGGTCGTGTTGTCGTTGGTCTGAATTTCGATGGCGCCGACGGGGCTGCCCTGTACGTCGAAGAACGACCGCGCGTTCATCGTGAAGTTGTTATTGTTGGTGGTGTCGGTCGTCACGTAGACGCCGCGCGCTCGCAGTGGTGTTTTGTACTGCGGGAGGGTGCTCGCGGTAATGAACGGGTACACCGTCACCGCGGTGGTCCCGTTGTATTGGGACCCCGCACTCAAGTCAAAATTGAAGTCGAGCGGCACGGACACGCCGCGTTTGATCACCAATGGGTGGTTCGGGTCGAACTTCACGGTGTAGGTCACCGAGCCAGCAGCAGCGCCGGTGGAGTCTAGCGGCGTTACGGCGACTGACTGGCCATTCTGATTGATGAAGATCTGGGCGGCCGTCTGGTAGAGGCTGGCGCCGTAGTTCACGGTGATGGCCGCCGATGTGTAGGTGCCCTCCAGAATGGCGGGGGAGCCGAACACCTCAGGCATATCGGCTAGCTTGGTGAAGTCGACGAGCTGGGGCTGCAGCAGCGGGTATACCGGCGTGTTGTCGCTCCGGGTCAGCATGATCTGGTCGATCTCGACGAGGTAGGACGTAAACGGGCCTGGGGTGACCGAAAACGTGATGATGGGCGTGCCGTTTATGAACTGGTTATTGCCGCAGCCGAACAGGCCGAGGATCGCGGCGGCGCCAACGAACGCGGCGCGCAATACCGAGCGCGCGCCGAATCTGGCGCGACCGGATGGAACTGTCATCAATAGGTCTCCCTTCAGAGTAAGGCCCGGGGGGCGCATATTGCCCGGAATCGGTCGGTTAGATGTCTTATTCGCCCATCGGTTCGGCGGGATTATATTAAATGCGGGCGCCGGCTGCGCCCCCCATCGTGGCCTCAGTTGACCGTGAGCGAGTAGGTGCTCAGGTTGCCGGTGCGCAGGTCCAGGGGAGTCGGATAGATCTCCCGATTCAGGGTGGTCGCGGGACTGCCCGAATTCCAGGCACGCACTGACACGTAGTAGAGCCCGTCAGCAAACTGACCGGATGAGCTGCCGCCGGGAATGCCTGAAATCGTCACGTTACCGGTCGCGCTCTGAGTCAGCAGGGAATCAATGCTGGCAGTGGCCACGATGGCGCCGTCGTGGCTGACGATGAGATTGCCCATGTTGTACTTCGTGTTCGAACTTTTACCAATTGTAAACGTCGTCGAATTCAGGGCCGCGCCCGAGGCTGCCGTGAGTGTGGGCACCGCGACAATTGTGGCTGTCGTCGTGCTTGCTGAAGGTGCCTTTACGGTGGTTGTGAGCACGCCGTCCGTGAAAAGAGGGGCCGTGCCGGCTAACCGGTAAGTAGAGGCGCCTTCGGTCGGGTCGGCAGAAGTCAGCGTTACGTTTGCGCCCGACGCGAAGGTCCCGTAGTCGAGGCTGGCGGTGGACTCGGCCTGGTCCGCATTAAATGTTCGGCTGAACGGATCGATTGGCTGTGCATCGATCAGGTAGGGGACTTCGCTCGAGCCAGGGAGCGTCTGGTAGAACCCCACCAGTGCGCCAGCCGGTAGCGGTGTAGCGGCGTTGAGATTGACGGTGAAGGACGTCGCCGCCCGGGGCGTGATCGTGCCGACGTTCACAGGCGTGGTGGAAGAGGGATCCCCGACGTTTACGGTCACGCCTTTTACAACAACGGTTGCAATTCCTGGGCCGTGTATCACGAGGTCATAGCTCGTTGGAGAAGATGAGCTCGTGGAGAGCGGATACACCGTGAAAGTGCCGCCAGCGGTCACCGGAGCGCTGTTCACCGCAATGTGCCGCGTGCCATCTGCGCTGAGCGATTCGGCAGTAACCTGGATGTTGAGGTACGAGCTCGTGCTCGTACTCGAAACGCCCGTCAAATTCGTAACGTCCAACGTGCCGGAAATTGCTCCAACTTCGGATTGGTCGTAGGCGACGATATGCGGATTCAAAAGAATCCCGCTTACGGCATTGGCGGTGCCGGGCAAAGCGTTGTACGTAAACGGAACGAGGTCTTTAGCCCCATCCACGTTTATTGCGAGATTGAAAGTTGCGGCGGGAGTAGTGCCGGTGCTGGTGTCAGTCGTCGTTGGCGTGGTCTGGGTCGACGTGTCGGTCGTCGGAAGACCCGTCACCGGATCGATCGTAGGCGTCGTATTCGTGTTGCTGGTGCTCGTGTCCGTACTGGTACTGGTACTGGAAGTGGATGAGAAAACGTTGGTCGTATCGCCCTTCACCTGCACGGTGGTTGCGACGCCGATGCCCTTGTCAGGGTTCAGAAGCTCCAGCGGCAATTGGTGCAAGGTGCCGGCGCTATCGGTGTAGTCGACTTCCGAGTTGTACGTCGCACCCAGGGCCGACGCCGAGCTGAGGAGTGTGGCTGAGGCATCAACCGGTATGAGCCTGATCTGCGCGTACGTTCCGACGGGAACTGCCAGGCCGGTGGTAATGGAATTCAGCGTGCCTTCGACCGAGGTAGCCAGGTCGACGGTGGTCGGCGTCGTCAGGGGATACTTTGCCCACGTCGTGTCGTCAGGGCCCGCCGTGGCACTGGTGTTGAACCAGATTTCCTGCACGGACATATAAACGTGGGAGTACGCGGCAGGCACGTTTCCGGTGGCTGAGACATTGGTTTTGGGCGCGCAGCCCACGAGTCCCAACGTCGCGGCCAGCAGGCAGCCAGTCCCTGGAGTCCAGCGCCTTATTTTCAGCATGAGCATCCTGTCGGCCATCGTCATTCCGGAAGCCGTATCTTAGGCGCGCCGGGGCCTGAGAATCGAGCCCTGGAGCGCTGAATAATTGAGCGACAATTGTGATTATTTGCGAGCTTCTTCCAAGCTCTCCCAGCGGGCGAACTTGGTGAGGAGCAGGGCGTCAATGGCCTCGCTTCTGAGTCGATCGTCGCGGATCTGCTGTGGACCGCGCCGGTGGTAGTCAGGGGAGCTCATGAGGGTGTTCAGCTCGGATTGCTCGCGCTCCAGTGCCTCGATCTCATCGGGCAACGCGGCAAGCTCGCGCTGATCCTTAAAGCTGAGCTTGCCCCGCGGCTTTTCCTTCGGCACTGCTGCCGGCGCCCCAGCGCGCTTGGCCTCTGCCGACGAGGGCTGCCTGCGTTGCCGCAGCCAGTCACTGTACCCACCTACATACTCGTACCAAGCGCCGCCCCCTTCAGCGGCCAGCGTCTGAGTCACGACGTTGTCCAGGAACCGGCGATCGTGACTGACCAGCAAAAGGGTGCCTGAGTACTCCTGCAGTTTCTGCTCCAGGAGCTCCAGGGATTCGATATCGAGGTCGTTGGTGGGCTCGTCCAGGACGACGAGATTCGCCGGCCGTGCAAACAACCGGGCGAGGAGCAGGCGGTTGCGCTCGCCGCCGGACAACATCTTCACGGGGGATTTGGCCCTCTGCGAGGGGAACAGGAAATCGGTGAGGTAACTCGTGATGTGTTTGCGCTCGGTGCCGATCTCCACCCAATCGGACCCCGGGCTGATCGTTTCAGCGACCGTCGCCTCAGGGTCGAGTTGCACCCGCAGTTGGTCAAAGTACGCGATCTGCAGGTTGGTGCCGAGCCGTACCGATCCCGCGTCCGGCTCGAGCGTACCCAACAGGATGTTGATCAGAGTCGACTTGCCCGCGCCGTTCGGACCAATGAGGCCAACCCGATCTCCCCGCATCAGGCGCATCGACAGCCCATCGATGATCTTGCGGCCGCCGAAGCTCTTGTCCACATCCTTCAGCTCTGCCACCAACTGACCTGAGCGCTCGCCGGCATCGAGACTGAGCTTCACATTGCCGAGGCGGTCGAGACGCTCCGTACGCTGCACACGGAGGCTTTCGAGTCGCTTGACGCGTCCCTCGTTGCGAGTGCGCCGCGCCTCCACGCCTTTGCGGATCCAGACCTCCTCCTGGGCCCAGAATTTCTCAAACCGCCTGCGAGCCACGTCCTCCGAGGCAATCTCCTGTTCCTTCCGCTCCTCGTACGCCGCAAAATTTCCCGGGTACGACCGCAAAATCCCGCGGTCCAGCTCCACGATGCGAGTCGTGATCCGATCGAGAAACGCACGGTCGTGAGTGATCACGATGGAGGCGGGGACTTTGAGCAGCAGGTCCTCGAGACGCTCGATCCCCTCGATGTCGAGATGATTGGTCGGCTCGTCGAGCAGCAGCAGGTCGGGTTGCAAAGTGAGTGCAAGCGCGAGCGCCGCACGCTTGCGTTCGCCACCTGAGCTCGTCGCTGGAGCGCGCTCGGGATCCAAACCAAAGCGCTGCATGAATTCCGTTAGTCGCGCTTCCATTCGCCAGCGCTCGCGCTCGTCAGCATGCAGATGGGCCGCGTTGGGCTCGAGTGCCGCACGTTCCAATAAGCTCTCGCGGAGAGTCGGGCTGTCGGGCAGCAACGGCTCCTGCTCCACGAACGTGATTCGCATGCTGTCGCGGCGCTGCAGTTCGCCGTCGTCGAGCTGAGCGATTCCGGCGATGACGCGCAAAAGCGTGGACTTTCCCGTGCCGTTGCGGCCGATGAGGCCGACGCGCTCACCCGCACGAACAGACAGTTGTGCACCATCGAGGAGCGGGCGGTCGCCGTAGGCGAGATGTGAATCGAGAAGTGTGATCAGTGACATGCTGCAGATTGCAGCTCATTGGACGTGGCATTGCAAAGTCTGTAAAGTGCCCGCACCTACCAAGGGCGCGCGGTCAGCGCCTCGTTCAACGGGCCAAGGCGTTCCTCCCCAGCGGATGGAACCCAAAATCCAACCAAATTTCCTCGCAACTGACCGCTGCGGCGCGTAGCGCCGCGTGCGAGTTCACTGAGAGGTTTTTCGATGTCATTTGCCGATCTCGGGCTGAAGCCCGAGCTGCTGCGTGCTGTAGACGAAAAGGGCTACAGCGTTCCTACCCCCATTCAGGCACAAGCCATTCCCGCGGTACTCGCGGGCGGTGATGTGCTGGCCGGCGCCCAGACGGGTACCGGTAAAACTGCAGCATTCGTGCTGCCCATTCTGCAGAAGCTGGGTGGACCCGGGGGCCGTGCACCCCGCGCCCTGGTTCTCACTCCCACTCGCGAGCTCGCCGCACAGGTGGCCGAGAGCGCGCGGACCTACGGCAGATATGTCGGGCTCCGCACGGTTGTTGTGTTTGGTGGTGTCAGCATCAACCCGCAGATCGATGCCCTGTACAAGGGCTGCGATCTGCTCGTCGCCACGCCTGGTCGGCTGCTCGATCTGGCCGAGCAGGGCGAGCTCGATCTGCGCTCCGTGGAGTGCTTCGTACTCGATGAAGCCGATCGAATGCTGGACATGGGGTTCATTCCTGCCATCCGGCGGGTCGTGAAGCTCCTGCCGGCGCAACGTCAGAACCTGATGTTCTCCGCTACTTACTCGGATGATATCCGCCAGCTGGCGGGCCGGATTCTGCGCAATCCGGTGAGCATCGAAGTGGCCGCGCGCAATGCCACCGCGGAGCGGGTCGACCAACAGGTGTTTCGCGTTTCCAAGGATCACAAGCGGCATCTGCTTGCGCATTTGATTGATGATGGGAATTGGCACCAGGTGCTGGTGTTTACGCGCACCAAACATGGTGCCAACCGGTTGTCACAGCAGCTCGAGTCCGCGGGTATCCGTTCGGCCGCCATCCATGGCAACAAGAGCCAGGGTGCGCGCGTGCGGGCGCTGGCTGACTTCAAAGCCAACAAGATTGTGGCGCTCGTGGCGACTGAAGTGGCCGCGCGCGGCCTCGACATCAAAGAGTTGCCGCATGTTGTGAATTACGAGTTGCCCAATGTCCCCGAGGACTATGTGCACCGTATTGGCCGTACTGCGCGCGCCGGTGGATCCGGTTCGGCGGTGTCGCTCGTGTCGCCTGACGAGACTCCGTTGCTCAAGGATATTGAGCGGATGCTCAAGCGGGTGTTGCCAGTAACGGCGTTGCCGCAGTTTGAGATTGTCGCTGCGCCTCCGGGTGCTGCGCGGGACGGTGAGTCGGGTGATCGGCGGCCTTCGGAGCGTCGCGGTGGCAATGGTGGCGCGCGGCACCACGCTGGCGGTGGCTTCGGCGGTGGCCGACCCGGCGGTGGCGGTGGCGGTGGCCGCAATGGCGGGTCTGGCGGCGGCGGCCGCGGTGGCGCGCCAGGTGGCGGTCGTGGCCGACCGGGACAAGCGGGACCTCGCGGTGGTGGCGCGCGCGCTGATGGCGGTGGCCACGGGCAGGGTGGTCAACCCGCTGGCAACGGTGGCAACTCGCAGCACGCGGCTGCCCCGGATGGGCATGGCGATGCCAACGGCAACTCGTCACATCAGCCGCCTGCAGGTCACGCTGCTGATCACTCAACGCATCGCGGCGACGGTGGAACACGTGCGCGGTCTGAACATCAGCGCCCTCAGCAAACCGGTGGGCATGGTCGTCCTGGCCAGCCAACGCGTCGCTTCTCGCCTGGCGGCGGCGGCGGTCAGCGGCAGCGCGCTGGTGGTGGGCGGTCGAGCGGGCGCCGCTAGCGCAGGCGTCAAATCGGCTGCTGCTCGATGAAGCAGCGGCCGGCAACGTGGCTGTGATTCGACGGTGGCGCCGAGTGGTTAATGTGACTACTCGGTGTCGCGACTCCTTCGGCTGCCGGCAACGCGGCCAGTGATTCGACGGTGGGCGTTTCGGGTGTAAGCTCGCTGCTGTGAAACGTCGCATGGTCGCCAAAACCCTTTCCTCGAGAGCAGCGCTGCTCGTGTTACTGGCGCTTCAGCTGGTGCTTGGGCTGCAACTGCAAGCTGCTCAGGCGGTGGCGTCGCCTATGCATGCGTCGATGCTCATGACCGCGCGCGTGGACGGTGTGCTCGCCGGCGTCGCCGGAGCGTCCGCCGCACCCGCCGCTGGTGTGGCTTCCGCGTCGCTCGCCGCCACCGGAATGACCTCTGTGCCCGCGTCTTCGGCCGACGCGGCAGCGCAACCAGACTGTCCAAATCATTCGACTGCTCACGGCACCGCCGCCGGGGTTCACGCCGAGACTAACTCCTCGGGCCACAGCGGCCATGCGCCCTGGGGCAAACACGCCCCAATGGGCACCCATGATTGCTGCCACGCCAGCGCGTGTCAGTGTCATTGCGTCTATACGCCGGGGGCGATTTCACTCCCTGCACTTGCCAACATCGCGACGTCCGTTGCGATTCCCTCCCTCGCCATCACTCAACTCGTTGCGCCTCGCATCGACGAGTTTCTTCGACCTCCCATCGCCTGACCCATAGTCCCATCGCTTCACCACCCACGGCGATTGCCTGATCCATCGCAACGAGTGCGATCGGTTGCAATTGGGGTTGTGATTGAACGGTCTACTTGGCGTCGGCCGCTATGGCCGATCGATTGCGCATGTCTCTGACGATGCGCATCGCGGAGGTTTTTCGATGTATCGATCTCGGTTCGAGTCGCGGCGGCGATTCGTGCAAGGGCTTGCGGGCGGCGCCCTCGTATTGGTGGGCGGGCGCCAACTAGGTTGGAGTGCTGCGCCAGGACGCTTCGCGTCGGCTTCGTCTGCGGGCGGCGCGTCGTGGGGAATTGGCACCGGTGGTGCTCGGGGTGGCGGGATCGACGGCTCGCGGTCCGCCAACGGCGTCGGGGATGGCTCGGGGTCCTCCAACGGCGCCAGCGACGGCGTGCTCCCCGGAACCGATTTCCAACTCGAAGTCGGCGCAAGCCAAGTAAATTTCACCGGCGTGTCGCGACACGCCACGGTGGTCAACGGTCAGTTGCCCGCGCCGCTGTTACGTTGGCGACAAGGCGACACAGTGACCATTCGGGTCACCAACCGCTTGCCCGCCCCGACCTCCATCCACTGGCACGGCATGATTCTGCCGGCCAATATGGACGGCGTGCCCGGCATCAGCTTCCCCGGTATCGGCCCAGGGCAAACATTTGAGTATCGTTTTCCAGTAACACAGGCTGGCACCTACTGGTACCACAGCCACTCGCGGTTTCAGGAGCAGGTCGGACTCTACGGCCCGATCGTCATCGAGCCGCGCGCGGGTGAGCGTCAGCGTTCCGACCGCGACCATGTGGTGTTGTTATCGGATTGGACGGACACCGATCCTGAGCACATCTACCGATTACTCAAAGTCCAAAGCGACTATTTCAACTACAACCGGCGGACCGCCGCTGATTTCTTCGCCGATGTGCGGAAACAAGGTTTGTCCGCCACGGTGGCTGATCGTCGAATGTGGGGCCAGATGCGGATGAATGCTTCCGACCTGCTCGATGTGTCAGGTCACACATACACGTATCTGATGAACGGTGTAACACCCGCTGCGAATTGGACTGGTTTGTTTCGACGCGGCGAAAGGGTGAGACTGCGGATCATCAACGGATCGTCGATGAGCTTTTTCGACATACGGATCCCAGGCCTCGCGATGACTGTAGTTGCCGCCGACGGGCAAGACGTCGAACCGGTGACCGTTGACGAGTTCCGCATTGGCGCCGCGGAGGTCTATGACGTCATTGTCGAGCCGAAGGACGACCGCGCATACACGATATTCGCACAGTCGATGGATCGCACCGGCTACGCACGGGGTACGTTAGCCCCAGCGGCCGGCATGGAAGCAGAGATCCCGCCGCTGGACCCGCCGTCGGTGTTGAGTATGGCGGACATGGGAATGAGCATGGCCTCGATGGACCACATGTCCATGCCCGGCATGGACATGTCCAGCACACCCGCCGCGTCGCCGCCCCCAAAATTCGGCCCCAACGTCGACATGGTCGCCCAACAACCCAAAACCAGTCTTTCCGACCCCGGTGTTGGCCTCCGCAACAACGGACGCCGTGTTTTAACGTACGCCGATTTACACACCATCGGCGGCCCAATCGACACTCGCGAGCCGAGCCGCGACATACGCCTGCATCTGACAGGCCACATGCAGCGATACGTATGGTCCTTCGATGGCCAAAAATTCTCGGAAAGCCAACCACTGCGGTTCAACTACGGTGAGCGGCTTCGCATTGTGCTGATCAACGACAGCATGATGAATCACCCCATCCACTTGCACGGAATGTGGAGCGAGGTGGAATCACCCGCCGGTGAATTCCTCGTCCGTAAGCACACGATCATCGTGCAGCCCGGTCAGCAACTGAGTTACGGCGTGAGCGCCAGTGCGTTGGGCCGGTGGGCATTTCACTGCCACCTGCTGTATCACATGGAGGCAGGCATGTTTCGCGAGGTCGCAGTGGAACAGGGTGCTCACCCATGAGGGCGGTAGCCGTAACAGTTTTATTGTGTGCGTTTTCAGCGGATGTGCTTGCCGAACCCGAGCACTCGATGACTTACCGTGAAATGGCCGACACTATGCAAATGGATGACACCACCCGTTTCGGCAAAGTGATGCTCGACCAACTTGAGTGGCGAAACGGTGACGCGGGCGAGGGGCGAGGTAACTGGGACGCCCAGGGTTACTACGGCGGCGATTACGACAAGCTGTGGATCAAGACTGAAGGAAAGTATGTATCGGGTAGCGGCAGCAACATCCGTGACGCAGACGTCGACATCCTTTGGGATCGAGTGATTTCTGCCTGGTGGAGCCTACAAGCCGGGGGCCGCCAGGACATTGGCCCCGGACAATCACGCACCTGGGCAGCCGTCGGAATCCAAGGTCTTGCGCCGCAGTGGTTTCAGACGGAGGCGACCGTGTATGCCAGTGACGAGGGGCGGACGGCTGCACGTTTCAAGGCGCAGTATGATCTGTTGCTGACTCAGCGTCTCGTGCTCCAGCCGTTTGCCGAAGCGAATCTCTATGGGCGTTCCGATCCGGCGCACCAGATCGGCTCAGGCCTCTCTGACATGGAGATCAGCCTCCGGCTGCGATATGAATTCCGCCGTGAATTCGCGCCCTACATAGGCCTCGTCTGGCTCCGCCGGTTCGGTGGAACTGCGGATCTCGTGCGATCGGGTGGGGGAGCCGCAAGCGATTTGGAACTGACAGCCGGTTTGCGCGTATGGTTTTGATTTGTCAAACGATATTCGATCACAGGGGTTGTTATGAAGATCACTCGAATTGCTTGCGCTCTGCTGCTCATCGGCTGCAGCGCGCTCGCTTTTGCGCATGCGAAATTGGTAAAGGCTGATCCCGCCGATGGAACCATCGTAAAGGCGGCGCCGACAAAGTTCGTACTGACGTTCGGCGAGCCGGCAAAGTTGACCGCCCTGTCGTTGCAGAAGGACGCTGAGCCTGCGAAGAAGATTGGACCGCTGCCCACCGAAGCGTCCGCTGAGATCTCCATTCCGGCGCCGAAGCTGGAACCGGGAAAATACGTACTCAGTTGGCGAGTGGTCGGTGACGATGGTCACGTGCTGCCAGGCAAGGTGACCTTTACGGTCGGGGCATCGCCAGCAGCGACGTCGGCACCCGGCTCAACGAGTTGATGATGACTGATGGCCCGGACGCGCTGTCCGTTGCGCTCCGGACTGTGAGCTTCGTGCTGCTTCTGAGCGCAGCGGGCATACCCATCTTCATTGCGGCGTTTGGACGCCTCATGCCCGCCACCGTCCCAGCCGTAACCAAACTCGGTTGGAGGTTGGCGATGGGGGCGTTGATTTTCGTGGCGGCGCATCACGCACTGGAGGCAGCGCGAATGACGGGCGAGATGAGTGGCGTCATGGACCCTGCGATGCAGAAGATGGCACTGCTATCGCCAGTGGGCGCTGCATTTGCGATGCGTATGCTCGGGCTGGTGCTCGTGGCAGGGGGATTGCGCCGGGCCGCACAGTCGCCGCAATACGCGACGCCCACGTTCGCCGCGCCGTTCCGCCCCAGCGCAACACTCTGCTTAGCCCTGCTAGGCACGCTCCTATCAACCACATCCTTCACCCTGGTAGGCCACACCTCCACCACCCCCCACCGCCTAGCAGCAGCGGTGCTAATAACCCTACACCTACTGGTAATCGCATTCTGGCTAGGCTCCCTATGGCCGCTATACCTGGCCGCCGGCAGGGAACAGCCGTCAGTGACCGCACGTGTGATCGACGCCTTTTCGATGGCAGCCGCCTGGGTCGTGCCGTTGATCCTGCTGGCCGGCATCGGGCTCACCGCATTGCTGCTCCCCAGCCTTGCGACCTTCAGGCAACCCTACGGTCAGTTGCTACTGGCGAAGGTCACCGGGTTCGCCGTCCTGATGGCAATGGCATCATTGAACAAATGGCACTTCGGTCCCGCGTGTGCCGAAGGAGATACGGTCGCATTCAAGCGAACCGTAGTGATCGAGTACGTGCTGATCTGCATTGTGCTCGCGGCCACAGCCGTGATGACTACGTTTTTTTCGCCCGAGGTTGCATGATCGCGCGACGGACATCCGAAAGTGGCGCATCGTCGCGCAGCGTCACCGTGCCCCCATCCGACACGACCCCCAGCTTTGCCCACACGTCGTGCAAGTCCGGTGAAACCGGGCTGTCCTTCATCCGCGCGTAGAATTCTTCAAACACTTTCGTGCCCGTCGCCGCATCAGCGGTAGCGAACACACGACTGACAGGCCAGTCAGCCGCAAGGCCTCCACTGGCCTTCACAACCGCACGCATCGCATCCTGCAATCCCAGCCGATTCCCCGTCCGGCGATGAATCTCTACATCGGCAAGGAAACAGAACATGGCGCCGCCCCAATAGGTCCGTGCCCAGGTATGCGTGTGATCCAATCCCGCATCACCAGGCTGCGGCATGCCGCGGGGCATCTGTTTCATCTGTTCGGCAAACACATCCTCCTGTGAGCGGTTGCCGGCCTGCTCGCGCGCGATTCCCTCGACATATACCGCCAGGCCTTCCGAAAACCAACTTTGAGCTTCGCCCACATCCGGCAGGGCGAGATGAGTCATCTCGTGAACCAACACCCAGTCGTCCATGAGCTGTGCCGGGGTTACCTCGCGACCAACCTGTATCCGGATGAAGCCACCGTGATAGCCCCAGGTCTTGCCGCCGTGCACGCCGCCGCCATCTTCCGGCACAACCTGGATGCGTAGTGACGGTGTTGGAAATTGGCCGTAGTAAGCCGACACGATGCCGGCGGAACGCCTGATCCACTGCAACAGAGGCTCGGCGCCACCGCGGAATTGACCGCCATCCAATTCCACGCGCGCTTCCACTCCGTCCAGCTTCAACTGCTCCACCGCAAAGACCGGCCCACTCAACAGGCTCAAAACAACGAGCAACAAACCTTTCACTATTGCCTCCGGGCACCCGGCAGATCGCCGATGGTTTTGTGAATGATGTGCCCGGCGCGCTCCAGCAGGAAGGTGCGGAACGCCGCAGCAATCGGCGAAAGGTGCTTATCGCGCAAATGCATCACGAACCAGTCGCGCACGATGGGCAGTCCGACGATGTCCAGGCACACGAGCTTGCCCGCTGCGAGCTCGAGCCCAACCGTGTGCGCCGAGATAAAACTGATTCCCATGCCAGCCATGACCGCCTGCTTGATGGTTTCATTGCTGCTCACTTCCATTGAGACCCGAAAAGGCACGTGCCGTTCCCGGAACACATGTTCCATGGACGCCCGGGTGCCCGAGCCTTCTTCCCGGATGAGAAACTGCTGATTGCTGAGCTGCTTGAGTGGCATGCGTTTGCGCGAGGCGAGGGGATGATCCGGTGCGGCGATGATGACCAACGGATGTTTCGCGAAGGGTTCGGCGATGGTTTCCAGCTCACGGGGCGGGCGCCCCATGATCACCAGGTCGATCTCGTTCGCGGCCATCTGCTTGATGATTTCTTCCCGGTTGCCGACGCCGAATTTGATCGTGACTTCGGGATAGGCGGGGGTGAATGCGGACAGCAGGGACGGGGCAAAGTATTTGGCCGTACTCACCGCTCCGAGCTTGAGAACCCCACGTTTCAAGCCGCGCATGGCCGCCAGGGCCTCGGTGGCCTCGCGCATCAGCTCGATGGTCTGAGTGGCATAACGCAGCAGCTCGGCGCCCGCCGCGGCGAGCTGCACCTTGCGGCCGATCTTCTCAAACAATGGCAGCCCGACTTCCTCCTCCAGCAATTTAACCTGTTGTGAGACGGCCGGCTGTGTCAGGTGCAACTCCTGCGCCGCCCGCGTAAATGACAGATGCCGGGCCACGGACACGAACACCTTCATCTGCCTGAGAGTGACGTTACGCATCGGAATGTCTCACGGTGTCATTTACTCGCCAAAAAAAGCTCAGAGTCAGCCCATAAGGAATGCTTATGATCAGGCGAACAATATCTAACTAGACCTAATAGAAAGCAAGCGCCACGATCGCCCCTCACAAGCCAAGCTCACAAGGGGACTTCTCATGCAGCAGACTAGTCTGGACAACGGCAAAGGCCTGTCCAACGGCAACGGGACAGCCACAAAAGAAAAGTCCGGCGCCGCGCGTTACAAGGCCGGAGTAATGAAGTACGCCCAGATGGGCTACTGGGATTCCGGTTACGTGCCCCGCGATACCGACGTCCTCGCGCTATTCCGCATCACTCCGCAGGAGGGTGTCGATCCGATTGAAGCGGCAGCGGCTGTTGCGGGCGAGTCATCCACTGCGACCTGGACGGTTGTCTGGACGGATCGTCTGACTGCGTGCGATCGGTATCGCGCCAAGGCTTACAAGGTTGAGCCGGTGCCGGGCTCGCCGGACCAGTTTTTCGCCTATATCGCTTATGACATCAATCTGTTCGAGCCCGGATCGATCGCCAACGTCACGGCCTCGATCATCGGCAACGTGTTTGGTTTCAAGCCCCTGCGGGCGCTGCGGCTGGAAGACATGCGTTTCCCGACCGCTTATGTGAAAACATTCGCGGGTCCCGCCACCGGCATCGTCGTGGAGCGCGAGCGGCTCGACAAGTTCGGCCGCCCACTGCTGGGCGCGACGGTGAAACCCAAGTTGGGTCTGTCCGGCAAGAACTACGGCCGCGTGGTGTACGAGGCCCTGAAAGGCGGGCTGGATTTCACCAAGGACGATGAGAACATCAACTCGCAGGCGTTCATGCACTGGCGCGACCGCTTTCTCAACTGCATGGAAGCGGTGAACCGCGCGCAAGCCGCCACCGGTGAGATCAAGGGTCATTATCTGAACGTCACGGCCGGCACGATGGAAGACATGTACGAGCGTGCCGAGTTTGCCAAGGAGCTCGGCTCGGTCATTGTCATGATCGACCTGGTCATCGGCTACACCGCGATCCAGTCCATGTCGAAGTGGGCCCGCAGGAACGACATGGTGCTGCATCTGCACCGCGCCGGGCACTCGACGTACACGCGCCAGAAAAATCACGGCATCTCGTTCCGCGTCATCTGTAAGTGGATGCGCCTCGCAGGTGTGGATCACATTCATGCCGGTACGGTGGTCGGCAAGCTGGAGGGCGATCCGAATTCCGTGCAGGGCTTCTATAACATTCTGCGCGAGAACACCAACCCGGTCGACCTGCAGCGGGGTGTCTTTTTCGAGCAGGACTGGGCGGGACTTCCCGGTGTCATGCCGGTCGCCTCCGGCGGTATTCACGCCGGGCAGATGCACCAATTGTTGCACTACCTCGGCGAAGATGTCGTGTTGCAGTTCGGCGGCGGCACCATCGGTCACCCGATGGGAATCCAGGCCGGCGCGCAAGCGAACCGCGTGGCACTCGAGGCCATGGTGCTGGCACGCAACGAAGGCAAGGACATCTGGAACGAGGGCCCGCAGATCCTCCAGAATGCCGCGAAGAGCTGTGCACCGCTGCAGGCGGCCCTGGACACCTGGGGCGAGATCACCTTCAACTACACCAGCACGGACACACTCGACTTCGTGCCCACCCCCACAGCCGCCTGAACCAGGAGCAATACAACATGAGACTCACGCAAGGCGCATTTTCATTTCTGCCCGACCTGACGGATGCCCAGGTCTCGAGCCAGATCGAGTACTGCCTGCAAAACGGCTGGGCAGTGTCGATCGAATACACCGACGACCCGCACCCGCGCAACACCTACTGGGAAATGTTCGGCCAACCCATGTTCGACATCCGTGACGCTGCCGGCATCATGGGTGAGCTGCAGTCGTGCCGCAAAACGTTTCCGCAAGCCTACATCAAGATCAATGCGTTCGACTCATCGTTGGGGAGGGAGTCCCTGCGCCTGTCGTTCATTGTGAGCCGGCCGAGCAGGGAGCCGGGCTTCGCGCTCGAGCGCCGCGAGCTGGGCGGTCGCAAGGTGCAATACACGACGAAGTCATACGCTGCCGAACGCCCAGAGGGCGAGCGATATTGATGGACTGCTGTCATGGACACTATCAACAACGGCCAGACTGATCCCAACGGGCCGGCTCCGCAGCTGGATCTCGAAGCCGCGTTCCGGGAGTCCCACATCGGCGAGGTGTTGGACAAGCTCGAACGGGAGTTGATTGGTCTCGAGCCGGTCAAGAGCCGCATCCGCGATATCGCGGCCCTGCTGCTGGTCGACAAGCTCAGAGCCTCGCTCGGCTTGTCGGCCGGAGCGCCCTCGCTGCACATGAGCTTCACCGGCAATCCGGGAACGGGCAAGACCACGGTTGCCCTGCGGATGGCGGAAATTCTCCACCGGTTGGGGTATGTCCGCAAAGGCCATCTCGTGTCGGTCACACGCGATGATCTCGTTGGGCAATACATCGGGCACACCGCCCCGAAGACCAAGGAAGTGCTCAAGCGGGCCATGGGTGGCGTGTTGTTCATCGATGAGGCGTACTACCTCTACAGGCCTGAGAACGAGCGCGATTACGGCCAGGAAGCCATCGAGATCCTGCTGCAGGTCATGGAAAACCAGCGCGAGGACCTGGTCGTCATTTTCGCCGGCTACAAGGATCGTATGGATACGTTCTTCCGCAGCAATCCAGGAATGTCATCCCGGGTGGCGCACCACATCGATTTTCCCGACTACACGCCGGCGGAGTTGCATTCCATCGCGGGCCTGATGCTCGAGCAGATGCACTACCGGCTCGACCCGGAAGCGGACGCGGTCCTGTTGGAATACATCGAGCGGCGGATCCAACAGCCCCATTTTGCCAACGCCCGCTCCGTGCGCAACGCCCTCGACCGCGCCCGCCTGCGGCAGGCCAGCCGCCTGTTCGAGCGGCGTGGGGCCCCATTGTCCAAAGAGGACCTGATTACGATTGCAGCGGCCGATATCCGGGCCAGCCGGGTATTCGCCAACGACAAGTCAGCTGAGCAATAGCCAGTCGAGCAACAAAGAGAAACGGGGGAGTGCGGCAGTGGCCTACACTAAGATTTTCACGACCAAGACTTTGACGCGGTTCCTCATCGAGGAGCAGCGCCGCTTCAACTATGCGACGGGCGGATTCACCGGCCTGGTCAACGATGTGCGTCTCGCCTGCAAGCGCATAGCCCGGGTCATCGGCAAGGGTGCGTTGTCGGACGCCCTGGGGACCGCCGGCACAACCAACGTTCAGGGCGAAGCGCAGATGAAGCTCGACGTGCTGGCGAATGATATTTTCGTGCGCACCAATGAGTGGGGTGGCCAACTCATGGGCATGCTCTCGGAGGAGATGGACGATCCGTACCCCATCCCGGCGGAGTATCCGCGCGGCAAGTACCTCCTGCTGTTTGACCCCCTGGATGGCTCTTCCAACATCGACGTGAACGTATCGGTGGGCAGCATTTTCTCGGTGTTGCGTTGCCCTGAGGGGGTTTCGGAGCCGACCGAGAAGGACTTCCTGCAACCTGGAACACAACAGGTGTGTGCCGGTTATGCCATCTACGGCCCCTCGACGATGCTCGTGCTGACGACGGGCCGCGGCGTGAATGGCTTCACCCTCGATCGCGAGATCGGCGAATTCATGCTGACCCACCCGGATATCACTATTGAGCCCGACACGTCTGAATTCGCAATCAACGCCTCGAATTCCCGGTACTGGGAGCCGGCGATCAAGCGCTACGTGAATGAGTGCCTCGCCGGGCAGGCAGGCCCCCGCGGGCGTGATTTCAACATGCGCTGGATTGCCTCCCTGGTGGCGGAGACGCATCGCATCCTGATGCGCGGCGGCGTTTTCATGTATCCGCGCGACCGCAAGGACTTGTCGAAAGCCGGACGTTTGCGCCTGTTGTACGAAGCCAACCCGATCGGCTTTCTGATCGAGCAGGCCGGTGGCCGCGCGAGTACGGGCCATCAGCCCATTCTGGAGGTGCAGCCGCAGGCGGCCCACGAGCGGATCGGCTTCGTGTTCGGCGCCCGCCACGAAGTGGAGCGCATCGAGCGCTACCACCGCGATCACAACGACTTTGAATACGATGCTCCCCTGTTCGGCACCCGCGGCCTGTTCAAGTCACCGGCGTAATGAAGGAATAACAACATGTCGGCCAAGCATCCCATCATTGCAGTCACCGGCTCCTCGGGCGCCGGCACAACCTCGGTCATGCGTACCTTCGAGCAGATTTTCCGGCGCGACGCCATCACGGCCGGATTCATCGAAGGCGACAGTTTCCACCGCTACGATCGCGCTGAGATGAAACAGCGCATGGCCAGCGCAATCGAGCGCAGTGACCACATCTTCAGTCATTTCGGCCCCGACGCGAACCTGTTCACCGAGCTCGAGGAGCTGTTTCGTGACTATGGACAGAAAGGTACCGGCCGGGTCCGCAAATACCTGCACGACGAGCCGGAGGCTGCCAAATACAAGCAGCAGCCGGGTACCTTCACGGAATGGGAAGATCTGCCCAGCGATACGGACCTGTTGTTCTACGAAGGTCTGCATGGCGCCGTCGTCACCGAGGATGTCAATATCGCGAAGCACGTTGATCTGCTGATCGGCGTGACGCCGGTGGTCAATCTCGAGTGGATCCAGAAACTCCACCGGGATAAAGCGACTCGCGGCTACTCCGCCGAGGCAGTAACGGATGTGATCCTGCGGCGCATGCACGACTACGTGCATTACATCTGTCCGCAGTTTTCCCGGACGCACATCAACTTTCAGCGCGTGCCCGTCGTGGACACTTCGAATCCGTTTATTGCGCGTCACATCCCCGCGCCCGACGAGTCGTTCCTGGTGATCCATTTCTCCAACCCGCGGGGCATCGACTTCCCCTATTTGTTGTCGATGTTGCACGACTCGTTCATGTCGCGGGCCAACACGATCGTTTGTCCGGGCGGCAAGATGGACCTGGCACTACAGTTGATTTTCACACCGATGATCTGGCGCTTGATGGAATGCAGGAAGGAGACGATGGCGCGCGGCTCGCAGGTTGTGCGCAGATGAAGTGTGAGGCGCTGATATTCGATGTTGACGGCACGCTCGCCGATACGGAGGAGGTGCATCGGCAAGCCTTCAACCTGGCGTTTGGCGCATGCCGCCTCGACTGGATCTGGGAGGCCCCGCTCTACGGGGAGCTGCTGCAGGTCACCGGCGGAAAGGAGCGGATCGCGAGCTACATAGACCGGTTGCTGTTGCCTGCGCCCGAGCGGCGCTGTCTCAACGAGCTCATTCCTGAAATACATCGGGCCAAAACCCGTCTATATCGGGAACTGATCCAGGTCGGTCACGTGCGGCCCAGGGCCGGCGTGCGTCGCCTGATGATGGAGGCGCGGGATGCGGGCATCCGGGTGGCCATCGCCTCGACTACCTCGCCGGAGAATATCGAGCCGCTGATTACGGCGGGTTTCGGGCGCCAGGCCATGGACTGGTTTGCCACGATTGCCGCCGGCGACGTCGTTGCAAATAAAAAACCGGCGCCGGACATATACAATGTGGCTCTGAAGTCGCTGGGTGTCCATCCGGCGCGCGCCATCGCGGTGGAAGATTCGGCGATCGGTGTGACCTCGGCCAAGGCGGCGGGCCTGTTCACCGTGGCCACGCCGAACATGTGGACTCAGACTCAGGACTTCACCGCGGCTGACCTGCTGCTGCCCTCTCTAGGCGATCCGGCCGAGCCCCTGGAGGCGGCCGATGAGAGGCGGCTGGGCGCCAGATATCTGAGTCTCGAACGGCTGGCAGACCTGCATGCCGCCCTGGAGTAGTAATGCAAAAGCTCACTGAACGTATCCGGGCAGTTGCCTTCGACCTCGACGGCACCCTGATTGACACCATGGGGGACCTGGCCGCCGCGGTGAATCTGATGCTCAGCATGCTGGGTGCGAAGGAATTACCGCAGTCGCGCGTGCGAGCGCTCGTTGGCAACGGCGTGGATCAACTCGTCATGCGTGCTTTGAACGAGAGCGTCGGCAGCTCCGCTACACATGCAGCCCAGCGGTCCGCGGCCCTCGCGCTTTTCCGCCGACTCTATGGTCAGGGGCTGTTCAAACACAGCAAAGTATACCCGGGCGTCGCGCAGGCACTGCGGTCGCTGGCTGAGGCCGGCATTTCCCTGTGCTGTATAACAAACAAAGACAGTGTATTCGCAGAGCCGCTGTTGAAGCAGGCCGCACTCAGCGAGCTTCTGTCTTTCACCCTGTGCGCAGATCGGGCTGAAGACCGCAAGCCGAGTCCAAACATGCTGCTGGCCGCCTGCTCGCGCTTCGGCATCGCGCCGGCTGAGATGTTGTATGTCGGCGATTCCAGTATGGACATCGCGGCGGCGCGTGCGGCGGGCTCCCCGGTCATTGCAGTCAGCTACGGATACGGCAAAGACCATGCGGCTGGCGCCGGGGATGTGCAGGCCGACGGACGCGTTGATGACCTGATTGAGCTCGTGGCGTTGTGCGTGCGGCCGCCGACTGAGCAACCTCATTTGAAACTCTACACGACGGGGGCAACGTGATGAATGCAGAGATAAAACTGCGGACCGCCGGGGGCGAGCATGAAGTTGTAAACGTCATTCGCGCGCTGGCGATGGACGCCGTGCAGAAGGCCAACTCGGGTCATCCGGGTATGCCGATGGGGATGGCTGAAATCGCGGAAGTCCTGTGGCGGCGGCATCTGCGTCACAACCCTGCAAACCCTCATTGGGCAGATCGGGATCGGTTTGTCGTCTCCAACGGTCACGGCTCGATGCTGTTGTATGCGCTGTTGCATCTGACCGGCTACGACCTGCCCATGGAGCAGCTGCAGCGCTTCCGGCAAATGGGTTCCAGGACGCCCGGTCACCCCGAGTACGGAATTACTCCCGGCGCCGAGACAACCACCGGACCGCTGGGGCAGGGCATAGCAAACGCCGTCGGCATGGCCATTGCAGAGAAGCTGTTGGCCGAGGAATTCAATCGCATCGGCATCGAGTTATTTTCCCACCATACGTACGCGTTCATCGGCGATGGATGCCTGATGGAAGGCGTCTCGCACGAAGCATGCTCGCTGGCTGGCACATTAGGTCTCGGTAAGCTCATCGTGTTCTACGATGACAACGGCATCTCCATTGACGGACACGTCAAAGGTTGGTTTACCGACGACACGCCAAAACGATTCGAGGCGTATGGGTGGCACGTCGTTCCGAATGTCGATGGTCACGATAGCGAGGCCATTGATCGCGCCATCATTGCGTCCAAGGCTGTGCAGGATCGTCCTTCGCTGATTTGCTGCAAGACAGTTATCGGTAAAGGCGCCCCGACTAAAGCGGGAAGCCATGATTCGCATGGCGCACCCTTGGGCGACAAAGAAATTGCGGGAGCGCGAGCTCAGCTCGGGTGGTCTTACCCGCCGTTTGTTGTGCCGCCCCACGTGTATGACGCGTGGGATGCGCGGGCGGCGGGCGGTCTTGCGGAAAGCAACTGGAATACCCTGTTCGGCCAGTACACGCGGGCATATCCGGCTGAGGCGCGTGAGCTTCAACGCCGGTTGGCGGGTGATCTGCCGGACGACTTCGCGGCGCGCGTCCAGTCGTTGACTGACAAAGTTCGGGAAAAGAGCGCGAGCATTGCCAGCCGCAAGGCCTCACAGGATGTGATCGAGGCGCTGGCGCCCGGCCTCCCGGAGCTCCTGGGCGGATCCGCGGATCTCGCGGGCTCCAACCTGACACTCTGGTCAGGATCGCGGTCGGTTGGCAGCAAGGGCGGTAACTACATCCACTACGGCGTCCGCGAGTTTGGAATGGCGGCCATCATGAATGGCATCACGCTGCATGGCGGGTTCATTCCCTACGGTGGCACCTTCCTGACTTTCTCTGACTACTGTCGCAATGCATTGCGCATGGCGGCCTTGATGCGGATCCGCTCCATTTTCGTGTTCACCCACGACTCGATCGGGTTGGGCGAGGATGGACCTACGCACCAGGCTGTGGAGCAGGTGGCTTCATTGCGGCTCATTCCGAACATGGACGTGTGGCGGCCTTGCGATACGGAGGAGTCGGTGGTTGCGTGGGCTGCGGCTCTGGAACGTCGGGAGGGTCCTGCCTGTTTGATTTTCAGTCGTCAGAACCTTCCATTCCAGAAACGCTCCCCTGATGTTGCAGCTAGCATCACCCGTGGAGGTTATGTTCTCGTCGAGCCTGAGACGATCCCGCGGGCGGCCATCATCGCGACGGGCTCCGAGATTGGCCTGGCGGTTGAAGCACAAAAGGCACTGGCTCAGACGGGTGTGGCCGTTCGAGTCGTGTCGATGCCATCAACGTCCGTATTTGATCGCCAGCCCCAGTCCTATCGCGATTCGGTGCTGCCGCCCGATCTTCCCTGTGTAGCGGTTGAGGCAGGCTCGCCTGATCTGTGGCGCAAGTATGTAGGGCGGTCGGGCGAGGTCATTGGCATGACCACCTTTGGAGAATCGGCGCCGGCCGGGGAGTTGTTCGAGCACTTCGGCTTCACCGCCGCACACGTGGTCGAGGCGGTGAAGTCGACGTTGGGGCGACTCAGCTAGGCTTGATGCCTGATGGCTTGTCACTGCCGCCGGTTTTCTTGCCGGCGGTCGTGGCGCCCGGGACCTCGTCCTTGAAGTAGAGGTTCCGCGAACCTTCGCCGGTGTCAGGCTCCACTGCGAACAGCAGGTCGGCCATGTCATCCGCGTGCTCTTCCTCTTTCGCCAGGATCGATTCCATGAGGCGCTTGGAGGTGGGGTCCTTGTCGCCCAGGAACTGGATGATTTCCCGGTACGACTCGATGGCGATGCGCTCGGCAATGAGGTCTTCCCGGATCATGTCCGCCAGCGACGTGCCTTCCTTGTACTCGCTGTGGCTTCGATTCGTGAGAATCGAAGGATTCATTTCCGGCTTGCCGCCCAGCTGCTTGATGCGCTCGGCAAGCTGATCGGCGTGCTCTTGCTCTTCGTTCGCGTGCTCGAGGAACTCAGACTTCACCGACTGTGAGTGGATTCCCGACGCCATGAAGTAGTGAAACTTGTAACGCAGCACGCAGACGATCTCAGTCGCCAGCGCTTCATTGAGGATGCTGATGACCTGCTTGCGGTCCAGCTGGTAGTCGTCGGTCACGGCGCCCTCCGTGATCTGCTTGCGGGCGCGGTCGCGAATCTCTTGTATCTGCTTGAGGTGGTTCATTTATCTGCTCTCCAGCCCGCGGGGGTATGCGCATTAACGCACCGTGGGGCCGGGGGTTCCGAAGCACAGTCAATGCCGGGCGTACGACTCAACGAGGGTTGAGCGTCGTAGCCCGATGAACTCAATTTCCGCGATTGCTGCAACGACAACGGCTTGGCCGATCACAAAGAGCTCACCGATTGGCGTCGTTTCCACCCAGCGCGTGAGTAGCATCAATACGCTGTCTACCGCCCAAAGGGCATTCACCACAATAACGACGAACACGAGCGGACGGTGAACGCGGGGGCGAGTCCCAACCCAGCCTGCAAACGCGCCGAATGGAATGAAAATCAGGCCGGCGATCTGCAGCATCGAGGCAGGGAGATCCAGAAAAACGCCCAAGGGCCTCGCCGACAGTACCAGGACGACGCCGGCGATGGACGTGAGAGTCGCATCTGCAAGCAGCGCTCGGCGCAGAAGGGATGAGGGCGTACTGAAGGTCGTAACGAGACGGGTAGCGGTGCTGTTCATGATCAGCAGTCCTGTATTGGCAGTGTTGACACCCGCAATCGTCTGCGAGGGATGGCGACGAGTCGATTACCTCCCAGGTAATGGAAGGCATACAGCCGCCGCCGTAGGATTGACCCCATGATGAACACTGCAAATTCGATTGGCGATCAACTGCGAATGTGGCGCCAACGCCGGCGGCTCAGCCAGCTCGAGCTGGCGTGCGACGCCGACATTTCCGCAAGACACGTGAGCTTCCTGGAAACAGGCCGTTCGCAACCAAGTCGCGAGATGTTGCTGCGACTTGCGGAGCGCCTGGCCATCCCCCTCCGCGAACGCAACCCACTGCTCCTCTCCGCAGGCTTCGCTCCCGTCTACTCCGAACGCAGGCTCGATGACCCGGCGCTGCAACAGGCGCGGAAAGCCGTGGAGCTGGTACTCGCCGGACACGAGCCGTATCCCGCACTTGCCATCGACAGGCATTGGTCGCTCGTGTCGGCAAACGCCGTCGTGGCGCCGATGCTAGTCGGAGTTGCGCCAAAGCTATTGGAGCCGCCGATGAATGTGTTGCGCCTCGGGTTGCATCCGGAAGGGCTGGCTCCGCGCGTCGAAAATTTCGGCGAATGGCGTTCGCATCTTCTTACCAGGCTGCGTCACCAGATTGATGCAACGGCCGATCCTGTGCTGGTCGAGCTGCTTGTCGAGCTGGAGTCGTATCCATTCGCGGAAACGGGTCACCACAGCGACGCCTACGGAGGCGTGGTCGTCCCGCTGCGTCTGCGGACGGATCAAGGCGTCTTGTCGTTCTTCAGCACAACGACCGTTTTCGGCACACCTTTGGACATTACCCTGGCTGAACTGGCTATCGAATCGATGTTTCCAGCGGATTCGCAGACCGCCCAGATGTTGGCGAGCGCCGCTCGTGGTAAAACGGCGTTATGAACGTTGTCGAGTCTCTGTCGAATAGCGGGTACGCCTTCATTTCTGCGGCCGAGGTGGGCTCTGTCCTGCACGTAGATGTCGCCCGGTTAGACGCTCTCCAAGAGTGGTGGGGATCTCTCCCGCGCGACGAATACTTACGCGACGGCGGTCGATATCGGTCTCGCCGACACGCCTGTTTCACCGATGAAGCCGGCGTACTGACGCTAGCTCCTCATCGCGCTCACTGGCAGCCAACGTCGTACAACGCCCTTCACGGCGGCCTCGAACGCTGGTTTGAACCCATAGCACCCGAGGTGGTGAAAGCCCCCGTGTGGACGCAGCTCGTGACTTCCATTGGCTCGATATTCGCGCAAGTACGGCCGGTGAAGAAGTGGTTTATCGAAGCGCATCAATTCCGCATCGACACGGCGAGCGGGATTGGCAGGCCCACTCCAGAGGGCGCGCATCGCGATGGAGTCGACTTCGTCGCTTTGTTGCTCGTGCAGCGTCATAACGTCCGCGGCGGCGAGACGCATGTCTTCGACGCAAATGGACCTTCAGGCGTTCGCTTTACGATGGACGAGCCGTGGTCGCTGCTGCTCATGGATGACGCTCGGGTCATCCACGAAACGACGCCCATTCAGCCGGACGGCGAAGGCGGTGTGCGGGACACACTGGTTCTGACTTATCGCGCTGACGGCTTCCAGTCGCCGCCCTAGGCGGCCGGCTGCCCGTCAATCCAGGTGTCCAGTACGCGCAGCTGATCGTCGGCCAGTACAAAATTGGCCTTATACCCCGGAGCAATCCGGCCGACTTCGTGGGCCAAACCCAGAAATTCTGCCGGGTAAAGACTCGCCATCCGGACAGCCTCGGGCAGGGGCAGACCCAACAGCGATACAGCGTTGCGCACACAGCTCGCCATGTCGATGTTGGAACCCGCCAGGCGCCCGTCCTCATCCAGACACAAGTTCCCCGCCACGGTGATCCTGCGGCCCTGCAGGTCGAACGATTTGTTGTCGGTGCCCACACTCGGCATCGCGTCGGTCACGAGCATGAAACGATCGTGCCGTTTGCAGCGCATCGAAATTCTCAGCACCACCGGATCTGTGTGCTCGCCGTCCACGATGATGCCGCACCAACTGTCAGGGTCATCCAGCGCAGCGCCAACAACACCCGGTGCACGGCCTGTCAGCTGTGACATCGCGTTGAACAGATGCGTGAACCCCGTCAGCCCTTCCTGTAAGGCGACGCGGATCTGCTCGTAAGTCGCGTTGGTATGTCCCGCCGAGACCACCACGCCCGCAATGGCGAGCTTCTTGATCATGTCGGGCGTCGTCATTTCAGGCGCAAGCGTCACCAGAGTCCGCCCGCCGCGAAGCGACGTCAGCAAGCTGATCGCCGCCGGGTCCAACTCGCGGATCTTCTCCGGGTCATGGATGCCCTTGCGTTCAACATTGAGGAAGGGGCCCTCAATGTGAATTCCCAAAACGCCCGGGGTGCCTGCGGCCAAAGCAGCCTGTACGGCCTCGATGGCCTTCTCGACAACGTGCAGATCCGCGCTGATCAGGGTTGGCAGAAACCCCGTCGTGCCGAATTTTCGATGCGCGGCGCCGATCGCGCGAATGGCTTCCACACTCGGCGCGTCGTTGAATAAAACACCGCCGCCGCCGTTGACCTGCGAATCGATGAATCCGGGCAGCAACAGGTTCCCGCCCAGATCGCGCGGCTTGGCCGTGGCGCAGCGGGGGTCGGTCGCCGCAACAATATCGACTATGCGGTCGTGATCTATCAGTACGCAAAGATTTTCGACGAACCCGCTATCAATCAGCACACGCCCGTTGATCAGGGCCCGGGTTTTTGAATGGGCGAGGAGCCTACTCGAATGTGACATCAAACGGTCTCAGTGACCTTGCGTAGGTGTGGTGGGTGATCAGGATCGTAGCCCCGGGCGAGCGACAACGCATTCACCAGTCGATAAAACGACTGAATGATCAGCATCGGCTGAATGGCCGGATGCGCCGTTTCAGTGGCCAGCACCAGCGACTTGGGAGCATTCGCGCCCGCCAGCATGATTTGCGCGCCGCGCTCGGCCAGTTCCGCTGCCAGGGCCGCGACGCCGCCGTGCGTTTCGTCGTTCTGCGCAAAAATCAGCACCGGAAAGCCTGGCTGCACGAGTGCCATCGGCCCATGCCGCAGCTCAGCAGCGCTCAACGCTTCAGCATGCAAGCCGCACGTCTCCTTCAGTTTCAACGCCGCCTCCTGCGCAATCCCCAGCCCCAACCCCCGACCGACGACATACAGATCGCGCGCGGGCTCGAGAGGGGCGAGTGCCGGCTGCCAGTCTAATTTCCAGGCGCGCTCCAGTTGTGCGGGCGCCTGGGCAAGGGCCTCCAACAGCTCTTCGTCTTCCGACCAGAAGGCGACGAGGTGAATGATCGCTGCCAGCGCGGCGATGTACGACTTCGTGGCCGCCACACTCTGCTCACGTCCTGCGCACAGTGGAATCGTGTAGTCGGCTGCCTGCGCAAGGGGGGAGGTTTCGACGTTGACCAGGGCGATGATCATTGCGCCGGCGGACTTGGCGCTTGCGACAGTCGCCAGCAGGTCCGGGCTCGCACCCGATTGCGAGATTGCCAACATCACTGTGCCGCGCAGGTCAGCCTTCGCCGCGTACACCGAGCTTACCGACGGAGCGGCGGATGAAGTCAGGATTCCAACGCGTGTTTCAATCAGGTACTTGGCGAACGTAGCCGCGTGATCCGAGCTGCCACGGGCGCAAGTAACCACTGCATACGGCCGATGGCGCCGCAACCGCTCGCCGAGCCGCTCCATCAACTCAGTGTTGGTACGAACCTGCAGCCGGACTGTCTCAGCAGCCTCGGCTGCCTCCTGAAAAAGATGCGTTTGGGTCATGAGGAACTGCTGAGCTCGGCGACGAAGTCATAAATATCGCCGCGGTAGTAGGATTGGGAAAATTCGGCGGCGCGTCCGTCCTTGAGAAAGCCGAGCCGTTCAACCAACAGGCCGGCGTCCTTTTCCTTCGCCTGCAGGAGTTTCGCCTGTTCGCCAGTGAGTAACACGGCACGCAGGCGTTGCAACGCGCGAACCGGACGATTGCCGGCGCGCTCCAGAGCTTCGTACAACGACGACTCAACGGAGTCGAGCGAGGGTAGGGAGGAAGCCAGCACCGTGGCATATTCGAGTGACATGGGCGCTTCGTTGGCAAACCGGATACGGTGGAAGCGATACACCGGTGTGCCGGGACTCGAGCGCAGCGCCAGCGATTCCTCGGGCGACACCGTGCCTTCGGAGCGTTGCAGCCAGACGCTGCGCGGCGTGCGGCCGCGCGCTCGCATGTCTTCCGAGAATGAAGTCAGTTTGGAGAAGTTCTTTTCAACCCGGGCGACGACAAACGTGCCGGAACCCTGCCGGCGCACCAGCAGCCCCTCGTTGACGAGCCCATCGATGGCTTTGCGCACTGTGATCCGCGAGACCGCGAACTCGGTTGCCAGGTCGCGCTCCGCGGGCAACGCGTCGTCGGGACCCAACAAACGCCGCTCCATGGCCTCTCTCAAAGCCCGCTGCAGCTGCTGATAAAGCGGCAGGCTGCTCGATTCGTCGAGCGTTCCCACAGACTGCGACAGCAGGGTCAAGCGGCTTCTCCGGTATAGGCCAGTGTCGCCATCATACTACCAGTCCAATACCAATTAGTACCCCCAAGAGCTCCTGCTGGACCGCAAGTGGTTGTTTTAGCACAAAGACAAGGTAATAACGGGGATTGGTATGCATCTGAGTTGGCATTTCCACTACAGTGGTACTATATTGGCACGTAAGTGGTAGCGGGGCACTGGGAGCAGCGCAACTGCGCGCTTGGACCAATAACAGTGGGGTGTGAAATCTATGAGAATCGCAAGGTCTACCTTGGTGGGAACAGCGGTCGCCATGGCGCTGTTTGGACGCAACGGTGGCGTCCAGGCGGCCGACGCTCCGGCGGATTCCGCGGCCGATACCAGCAACGCGATTGAAGAGATTGTGGTGCACGGCTATCGCGAAGCCCTGCAGCAGTCGTTACAGACCAAGCGCGATGCGACGGGCGTCGAGGACGTGCTGACCTCGGAGGACGTGGGCAAGTTTCCCGACAAAAACGTGGCCGAGGCACTGCAGCGGCTGCCCGGAGTCGTGACCACGCGGGACTTCGGTGAAGGTGAGCGCATCAACGTGCGCGGCACGTTGGACACGCTCACGAAAGCCACCCTGAACGGGCATTCGCTCTCCACGGCTGACTGGTTCATTCTCGATCAGCAGAATGCGACGCGCAGTTTCAACTATCTCATGCTGCCGGCCGATCTCATAGGCAAGACGGCAGTCATCAAGACGGCCCAGGCGGATGTCGAAGAGGGCGGCATCGGCGGCACAGTCAACATCGAGACGCGCAAGCCGCTCGATCTGCAGCCCTTCACGGCGTACCTGTCTCTCCAGGCGGCGCACACCGAGCTGTCGAAAAAGACCGATCCGTACATGACCGGTCTCATCAGCTGGAAAGACGCGGACAGCACGTTTGGCTTCCTGTTGGCCGGCATCTACCAGGAGCGCCGGATCCGCCGCGACGGCTTCGAGATCCTGGGCTACAACTCGATGGCCAGCATTGTCAAGGGCAGCACTGATCAGACGCTGGTCCCGACGCTCATCAATTCCGCCCTGTTTGAGCAGGACCGCATTCGCAAGGGCGGAAACTTCACGATGCAGTTGAAGCCGACTTCGGAGCTGGAGATCAACTTCAACGGCCTGATGTCCATCTTCGACGCCGAAAACAGCAACCAGAGCTATCTCGCCGATCCGATACGCGCGCTCGGCAACGGCGGCACGCTGACCAATGGGGTTGTGGCGAATGGTGC
>JAXDQF010000230.1:0-13890 GCA_034668025.1 Gammaproteobacteria bacterium
CCCCCACGCTTCGAGGACGGCTTCATGTCCCTCCTGCGGCGCGTAGCCGATCAGGAACATGCCTCTGCAATATCACTCGATCGCCCGCTGCACGCCAGCGAAACCGAAGTGGCCGTTCACGTTCACAACCTGGCCCGAAAATTCGGCACCTTCACGGCAGTTGACCACATCAGTTTCGACGTCCATCGCGGTGCCATTTTCGGCCTGTTGGGGCCCAACGGTGCTGGCAAGACCACAACTTTCCGGATGCTTTGCGGCCTGTTGCCGGCGACCGATGGCGAGCTTCGCGTTGCTGGCGCAGACGTGCGTACCGCGCGTGCCTCTGCGCGCGCGCACCTGGGCTACGTTGCTCAAAAGTTCTCGCTCTACGGCACACTCACAGTCGCCGAGAACCTGGATTTCTTTGCAAGTGCCTATGGCCTGCGGGGGCCGCGAAAAAGTGCCCGCATCGCCTGGGCGATCGAGCAATTCGAGCTGGGGCCGCATGCCAAAGATCCCAGCGGCCAGCTTCCCGGTGGTTTCAAACAGCGCCTCGCAATGGCAGCTGCGTTGCTCCACGAGCCGCAGATCCTGTTTCTGGATGAGCCTACCAGCGGCGCGGATCCGCTGGCGCGGCGCGCGTTCTGGCGTCGCATCACCGCGCTGGCGGAGCAGGGCGTCACAATTATTGTGACAACTCACTTTATGCAGGAGGCGGAGTATTGCGACCGGATCGCGATCATGGACGCCGGTAAGGTGTTGGCTGAGGGTCCGCCGGGCGAGATCCGGCACCTGGCCGACAAACAGGAAGGTGAAGAGCCATCCATGGAGGATGCGTTTATCGCTGTGGTCGAGCGCTCGCGCAAGCAGAACGGAACGAGTGAGGCAGCGGCGTGAACACCAACCCGCACCTCGATTGGCGCCACCGACTGCGCCGCGTTCGTGCGCTGGTCGTGAAAGAAACTCGCCAGGTCCTGCGTGATCCCTCCAGCATCGCCATTGGCGTAGTGCTGCCCATGATCCTGATCCTCCTGTTCGGCTATGGCCTGTCACTCGACGTGAAAAATGTCCCCATCGCCGTGGTAGTCGAAGATCCCACACCCACGGCCATGGAGCTCGTCGCCGGATTCCAACTATCGCCTTATTTCAAGGCGCAGATCACACGCTCCATGCCACCCGCCGAGCGAATGATGCTCGAGCGGTCTGTTGACGCGATAGTGCGGATCCCTGCCGATTTCGCGCGGCAGGTGAACGAGGGCAGCGCGCAAGTGCAGGTGGTGTTGCACGGTGGCGATGCCAACCGCGCGAGGATCATCCAGGGCTACGTGCAAGGCGCAATCCAGGCCTGGAACGCCCGCCAGGTGGCGGAAGGAAAGACTGTTGCCACTGGAGCTGTGGCAGTTCAAATGCGGCTGTGGTTCAACGACGCCAACGACAGCCACTACTTTCTCGTCCCCGGGCTCATCGTGCTCGTCATGACCCTGATTGGCGCATTGCTGACTGCAATGGTCATGGCCCGCGAATGGGAGCGGGGCACCCTGGAGTCCCTGTTTGTAACACCGGTGCGCAGCGAAGAAATTCTGCTCGGCAAGACCATTCCCTACTTTCTCCTGGGCCTGATCGGCCTGGCTCTGTGCATCGCATCAGCAAAGTATCTGTTTCATGTGCCCTTGCGGGGAACCCTGCCGGTGCTGCTGGGCGCTTCGACCCTGTACGTGATGGTGGCATTGGGCATCGGGCTGTTGATTTCCTCAGCGGTCAAGAATCAACTGGTTGCAAGCCAGCTGGCCATGCTCGCCACCTTCATGCCCGCCTTGATGTTGTCCGGATTCCTGTTCGATCTGCGCAGCATGCCGACCGCCATCAGGCTCATCACCTACGTGCTGCCTGCACGCTACTACGTGACTCTGCTCCAAACCATCTTTCTGGCAGGGAACGTGTGGCGCGTGATCATACCCAACATGCTGGTATTGGCGACGATGACTGTGCTTCTCGGGCTCGGAAGCCGCGCGGCCACGCGCAAGCGGCTGGACTGAAAGAATATGCTCGACACGATACTGCGTATCATCGCACTCACACGCAAAGAGTTGCTGGCCGTGCTCAAAGACCGGCGAGCCCGCATGAGCCTGCTCATACCGCCGATCGTACAGGGCCTCATCTTCGGCTACGCCGCGACCTACGATTTGAACCACGTTCCCTACGCGGTACTCGATCAGGATCGCACCTCTGCTTCCCGGGAGCTCCTCGCCGGGCTGGACGGCTCGGGAGTCTTCGAGCGAGTGGCCGATCTGCACAGCTCGCAGGACATCCGTACCTACATAGATCAACGCCGTGCACTGCTGGTGATCCAGATCGAGCAGAATTTTGAGCGCAAACTGCAGTTGGGTCAGGCAACTGACGTGCAGGTGATTGCGGATGGCCGTAATTCCAACACCGCCGCCACAGCGTCGAGTTACATAACCGCGGTGGTGGGTCAATTCAACGACAACTGGCGCAGGGATCATGGCACGCCGGGCCCGGTACTCACTTCCAGCGACAGGGCCTGGTACAACCCGAATCTCGAGACCCGCTGGAACATGATTCCCGGGTTGATTGGCACACTGGCGATGATCCAGACGTTGATGCTCACGGCGATGTCGGTGGCGCGGGAGCGGGAGCAGGGAACGTTTGACCAGCTGCTCGTGACCCCGTTCCGGCCATTTGAGATCATGGCTGGCAAGGCCATGCCGTCCATGCTGGTGGGAATCACTCAGGCGACGGGCGTGTTTCTCGTCGCGCAACTGTGGTTCAGAATTCCATTTGAAGGATCCGTCATCACCCTGTTTTCGGGGCTCATCGTTTTTCTGCTGGCGGCCATCGGCATCGGCCTGTTGCTGTCGGCCGTGGCCGCGACGATGCAGCAGGCAATGTTGTTTTCGCTGCTCTTCATCATGCCTTTCTCGCTGCTGTCCGGGCTCACGACGCCGGTCAGCAACATGCCCAGCGTCCTGCAGTATTTCACTGCCATCAATCCACTCAGATATGCCATTGATATCGCCCGTCGTGTCTACCTCGAAGGGGTAGGGCTGCCGCTGTTGACGCACGATTTGCTGCCGTTGGCAGTAATCGCGACTGTCACACTGACCGGCGCGTCATGGATGTTTGGCAACCGGATCACGTGAGGCTCCGATGATCTCGTCCAAAAAATCAAGCTTGCGTTGGCTGCGGGTCGTTGCGTTGGCCGCCACTGCCTCGGGCTGCTCGGTCGGCCCCAATTTCAAGCAGCCCGACCCGCACGTCCCGGCGGGGTGGTCACCCACGTCAACTGCCTCGAGCGCCGTCAGCACCGACCCCGTCGCGGTCGTCAATTGGTGGACCACATTCCAGGAACCCACGCTGTCCTCTCTGATCGAGCGCAGCACGGCCTCAAACCTCGACCTGCGCGCGGCCGTCCTGCGCATCACCGAGGCACGGGCCGAAAGGGAAGTCGCCAGCGCCGCCTTTTTGCCGACAGCGACCGCAAACGCGTCCTACACGCGGCAGCGACTGAGCGACACGACAACAACCGGCGCTGTCTTCACCAGCTTCGGTAACGTCACCATTCCCGGTGCGCCGTCCATCAACTTCCCGAATCCGTACAACCAGTTCCAGTTGGGTGCCAGCGCTTCCTGGGAGCCGGATCTCTTCGGCCGCGTTCGGCGTTCAGTGGAGGCGGCGAATGCCGATCTGCAGGCGTCTGTGGAAGATCAGCATGCCGTCCTCGTATCTCTGTGTGCCGACGTAGCGCGCAATTACGTCGAGCTGCGCGGGGCGCAACTACGGAAAGAAGTCACCGACCGCAGTCTGGCCACGCAAAAGGAGCTCTACGACCTGACCCGCCAGCGACAGGCAGTCGGCCTCACCACCGACCTCGATGTCGCCAATGCCGGCGCACAACTCGACAGCACGCAGGCCTTGGTTCCGCAGCTCGAGCGCGAAGTGACCCAGGATATCAATCAATTGAGTCTGCTGATGGGGCGCCCACCGGACACACTGCGAGCCGAATTGGAGTCTGCCCGGCCGGTGCCGCAGGTGCCCCCCGTGTTGCCGATTGGCCTGCCGTCTGATCTCGCACGACGCCGTCCTGATATACGAGAGTCAGAGGCACGACTCCACGCTTCAACGGCCCGGATAGGCGTTGCTGTGGGTGACCTGTTCCCGCGACTCACGCTGGCCGCCAGCGGGGGGACTCAGTCGCAAAGCGCTTCTGATCTGCTGAAGTGGGCAAGCCGCTTCGGCAGCATTGGACCGACTTTCGAAGTGCCGATCTTTGATGGCAGTCGCTGGGCCACCGTGCGCCTACAGAACGTGCGGGCGCAGGAAGCCGCACTGGACTATGAGCGCACCGTGCTGTCGGCGCTTCACGAGATTGAGAATGCCCTTGCGGCCTACAAGTCAGACCGGGAGCGGGGCGTCTCGCTGGCGTCCGCCGTGGCGCAGGGCCGCGATGCGCTGAGCCTGGCACGCGCGCGTTACTCCAGCGGGGTGGCCAGCTTCATCGACGTGCTCGATGCCGAGCGCAGCCTGCAACAGAACGAGCTGGCGCTGGCGACCAACACCACCGCCATATCCACAGACCTGGTGGCGATCTACCGGGCGCTGGGCGGCGGTTGGGAGGCCTCAACCTAACACGCCCTGGCGGCCGCGGGACACCGGCTCGCTCCGCCGCGGGCGGGCTCGCAGTGGCGCCGGGATCGACCCGCCCGTCACCCCACCTGCGCCAAATATTTCTGCGCCTGCGTCTGGGTGATCACCCCCGCACTGGCGGCCGATTGAATCGCCGCCTTGGCCGCTTCAGGCCAGCCGTTGTAATGATCATTCGTCCCCATCGCCCGCACGAAGTTATCGAGCGAGCCATTTTTCTGCAGGATGCTGATGATCTCAGCCTGGTAAGCCGGATTGTGGTTTCTGGACAGCAGGCTCGCGACATTCTCAGGCGAGCGGTTCATCGAATATTCATAGGCAACATCCGCCTGGCGCCGCGCGTCCGCATCAGCTCCCACCAATCCCGGCGAATGCTCTTTGACAAAAGCCGCCGCGGTCGGCATTGACTGCACCATATTGAAGAGGGCAGCCGAGTGCGAAAGCGGATGCGCCCCGTCGGCGCTCGACCGTTGCGCGTTGAACATCTGCATGTAGTTGGGATTGTCCTTCGCGACCGCATCGAGAAACGGCTCGACGTCCTCGCCTTTGATACCGTTGGCGTTTGCAACATCGAGCACCGACTGCGCGCCGCCCTGGCCGGCGGAGAAAACCTCCGGATGCTTTTCCGCCAACTCCTGCAATTGCTCGGGGCTGAGTTTCAGTTGCTGCAGCAGTGTGGCGTCTTTGAGCTCATCGGCGCTGAGGGCCTTGGCGGCTTCCTCGTCAACACCACCGTCTTTCAGAAAGGTTTCCGCCAGCTCGGTGTGCTCGCGGATTTCCTTGCCCTGTTTGGCCAACTCGGCGCCGGCGACAGCGAGCACCGTGACTCCCCAGCCAACGGGGCCCGCCCACGATCCAGCTCCGAGCGCCTCGCCAAAAGTGGCCAGGGTGGCTCCCGCAGCGCCGGTGAGATCAAACGCGGCTGCCGGAGCATTGTCGCGGTCCTCCACCGCGGCGGCGGCGAAATACGCGATGTTGAGCGCGCCAAACAACTTCTCCGTGGAACCCGCCACGGCCCACTTGGCAAGCGCTCCATCCGAATCGAGCATATTCAAAGTCTGGCCAAAATGAGCTGAATCCTGGGCCAATCCAACGCCCGCAGCCAAGGTGCCCAGCGTGTTCTTGACGGTGGGATCCTCCAGCGTCTGGGAAGCCGAGTTGAGGAAAACGGCACCGGAAAGCGCGAAGCCAATGACGCGGAAGGCGAGGCCCGCAGGCCCGGAATTCAACGTCATCTCCTTCAGCTCGCCCAGCTCCTTCTTCGTGGCATCGAGCTCATAGATTCCGTCAACAGCCGTAGCGATGGACTTCGTAGTCTGCAGGGTGTGGACCACTTCCCGCAGCTTGGCGATGTCACGGTCGACCTCATTCTGAGGAATGCCCAACAGTCCCGAAGCATTGCGTTGCAAGTCCGTGAGGGCCTGATTGGCCTTTGCGACGCTGGCAGGGTCGCTTGGATTGAGATCCTTGACGGCCGGCAGGACGTGGCCGGTGATGTACGCATTGGCCCACGTGCTGACGACATCTTTACCCTTGTGAGCGACCTCCGACAGGAAGGTCATCAGTCCTTCGCCCTTTTCTCCCTCGAAGACACTCGGATCGCGGCTCGCCACCCAGGCGAGCGCATGCTGGGTCGTTTCGTTTTCCCCGACGTTCTTCTCGAGGTTGGCGAACGCATCAGGTGCCAGCTGTTTCAGGTCTTCCGGGACGTTGTTGAGAGTGCCGATATCGCCCGCCAACGCCTTCCCGTCCGCCGACAGGCGGCCCTCGACGTCCTGGAGCTTGTTCTTCCAGTCCTGCGGCTGATCCGCGATGTATTTGTTGATGGCCTTCTGCAACTGGTCGGGTGTCAGCTTTCCCTTGGAGTTGGCAACAGCCCAGTTGAGGTTCTTGGTCAGATTATTGTAGTCGTCGACGTCCTGCTTGACCTTGCCCTGCAGGTCCTCCACGCCGCGCTCGATCGAACGCAGCACGGCACCGGCTGAGTCGCCCTTGCCATCCGCCTTCAATTGCGAAGCGAGCTCTAGCGACAGGGCAGGGCTCGAACCGGAGCCAACTGTGTATTTGACGATCCCACCATTGGGGTCATCAAACCGACCTTCCCAGGTGTCAAACTGGCCCCGATAATCCTGCGCAATCTGCTTCGTGAGCGTTTGTGCCGCCGGGCTGTCCCCGAGCGAATCAACTACCTTCGACAGGTTGGTGAAGGCCTGTGAGCCACTGTAGTTGGCATCCACTCCAGCGATCTTCTGAATCGTAGGCAGGCTCTGTTGCACAATCGCTGCGGCATAGGCAGGCGGCAGACCGGATGTCAGATCGGCAAGGCGCTGTGACGCATCGCCGGCCGCCTGTTGATTCTCCTTAGCCTGATCGGCGCTGACACCCTTATATGGCTCGTCAACCCACTTCGCACCATCCTGCAACATGCGCTGCACGGAAGGGTTCTGCATGACGCGTGCGACGACTTCAGGTGATTGCCCCTGCAAGGAGCCTTTGAGCGAGTCGAGCTTCTCCTTGGGGGTGAAGTTGCCGTAAAACTGCGGGATCAGGTCATCTGCCTTACGCTGAACCTGGTAGTCCTGAATCGCATCCTTGATCACCGTCTGGGTGGCCTGATCGCTGGGGTTGCGCCGCAGGATGACATTCCCATACGAGTTGATCTGTTGGTCCGTCAGAGTCCGATACTCAGGGGGGACACCCCTGTTGGCCGCATCGACTTGCGGCCCGATCTCATTCTTGACGGCCGTGTTGACGTCCTGCTGCGCCTTTTTGATGGCCTCCTGATCGCCTGATGCGACTGCGGCTTTGTAGCGCGCGACCGCCAGGTCGACGGTCCGGGCGGGCGTGGGCGGGGGTGAATTCGTCTGGACCGGTTGGGTTACGTTCTGCGGAGTACTTCCGTGTGGCGTAGTGGCCGACGTAGTCGGATCGGCCGGCGGCGGATTCGAAGGAGGGGGAGGCGGGGGCGTGTAAGTGGAGTAACCGGAATCGTCGACACGCATAGTGCACCTCCATTCGCAAGCGCCTGAACTCGTTGTGGTGTTATAGGAAATCACCTCCCGGATGAGTATCCGGGTTAACCCACGCTAGGGTTTACCCGGGGTTCGCGCCGAATTCAGCATGAGCAGCGCGGCGTACAGCACCACAACGGTCACCAGCCAGCGCAGCCACTCGACAGGCAGGGATTTGACGATGAAGGCGGCTGCCAACACCCCCGGAATTCCCCCGAGAGCGAGACCAAGGGCTGAGCGCAGGCTATAGCGATTCGCCCGGATGAAGCGGGCGCCCCCAATGGGCATGAGGAACGCGCAGGCGCCCATCATGATGGGAAAGGCGGCCAGTGGGTTCATGCCGAGCAGGCTGACCAGAATCAGGCAGGGAGCGTACAGGCCGACCCCCAGCATCATCAGCGCCCCCAGCAGAAAATTCACGCCAAGGGCAAACACCAGGCGGCCACCGTGCAGCGCCAGTGCGTCGCCGCCTCCCGGCACCCAGCCGAGGTTGCGGGACAGAAACAGGAGCGCAGAAATAAACAGCGCCACGCCCATTCCAATCTGAATGGCCCGGCGCGGAAGTCGAGCGACGACACTGACCCCCAGCCAGGCGCCCAACACAGCGGCGGCGATCATCCCGATCAACGTTGTGAGATCAACCGTGACCGCAGTGATAAATATCAGTGCCTGCGTGATGGTGGGGAGTGCGTGGCCCGCATTGAGCGTCCCGGGAATCTGCTCGTCTGGTGGACGGTGCCGAAGTTTGAAAATCGCCGTCGTGGGGGCAAAAGAGCCGATGCCCAGCGTATCGAAAAAGTTCGCGACGAAACCGATCAGGCCGTCGATCAGGCCGGGGCGTACTGCCTCGGTATCCGGGTCCCGGGCACGCGCCCGCTCCATGAGATACCAACGCGTGATATACCATAACGTCAGCGCGCTGAGTGCGCAGAGGAGGGCCAAAGTACCTATATTCACGGTGCCTATATTCATGAGTATCGGATGCTAGTATCGCGTATCCGGCGCGATCCACAGCTCAAAAAGGAAAATCAGATGGCTGACGCAGGTGATCCCGGTCTGGGAAGGCGCGAATTCGTACAGGGTGCCGTAGCCGGAGTCGCGTTGGCCGCGGCACCGGGCATGGTGTTGGCCGCATCCCACGGCGCCGCTGATAAGGCGGCCGTCCTGGCCCAGATTCCCAGGATGCATGCCGAAAACATCAAGCGGCTGCAGGACTGGATCGCGCTGCCGTCCATAGCCGCGGAAAACCGTAACTTCCCCCAGGGTCCGCAGTACATGGCGAAGCTGGCCGAGGCCGCCGGTTTCACGGGCGTCAAGCTCATTCCCACTTCGGGCAAGCCCGGTGTGTTCGGGAAAATCGATGCGGGTGCCCGTACGACGATGGGCGTCTACTTCATGTACGACGTGAAGCAGTTTGTGCCCGAGGAGTGGAGCTCGCCGCCGCTCGAGGCGCGGCTGGTGGAAAAGCCGGGCCTGGGCACGGTGTGCATGGGTCGCGGTGCCGTGAACCAGAAAGGCCCGGAGAATTCCTTCCTGAGCGCGCTGCTGGCGTTCAAGTCCGCGGGGAAGAAGCTGCCGGTCAACCTCGTGTTGGTGTGTGAAGGTGAGGAGGAAATTGCCTCCCCGCACTTCCGCGAAGTGGTCATGCATCCTGAGGTCCTGCCCGAGCTGAAAAAGTGCATCGGCGTATTCGTGCCGGAAGCGGGCCAGGACCGCGATGGGGGTGTGGAGGTGCTGCTCGGCGCCAAGGGTGTCGTGGAGCTGGAGTTGGTTTCCAGCGGTGAGAAGTGGGGCCGCGGTCCTGCGCACGACGTGCATTCGAGCCTCGAGGCGCAGGTGGATTCGCCCACCTGGCATCTCGTGCAAGCGCTCAACACGCTGGTTGAGAAGGACGGCCACACGCCGGCAGTGGAAGGCTTCTTCGATAAGGTGAAGCCGTTGAATGCGGTGCAGCTGCAGATGGTGCAGGAGCATGCGGCTAAGACGGCCGAGAGTACGGTGAAACAGGTACTGGGTGTGCAGCATTGGGTTCATGATGCCAACTGGCAGGATTCACTGGCGCTGCTCGTATCCAAACCCACCATCAACATTGAGGGACTGGTTGCCGGCTACACAGGCCCCGGCGGCAAAACGGTCCTGCCCCACCGTGCGGTCGCAAAAATCGATATGCGCCTCGTTCCGGACATGACGGCAGCCGACACGCTCGCCAAGCTGCAGGCCCATCTGGCGGCCAGGGGTTTCCCGGATATCGAAGTCAACATGAGCGGGGGTTATAATCCGACCGAAACGGATCCCAACAGCAAGCTGATCCAGGCCCATCTGGCCACCTACCGCAGGCTGGGCCTCGACCCGCAACTGTGGCCACGATCGGCCGGCTCGTGGCCGGGATGCATTTTCACAGAGGCCCCCGTGAGCCTGCCGGCTGGACACTACGGACTCGGACATGGTGCGGGCGCGCATGCGCCGGATGAGTATTATTTGATCGAGTCCGCCAACCCGAAGGTACAGGGGCTGGACGGTGCCATCGCTTCGTTTGTTGAATATTTATACGCGCTGGCGTAAACAGCGCAGCTTCACGGGAGAGAGAATGCAGAGGTCAATTTGGGCCGCCGTTGCGGTATTGCTGGTGGCCAGTACGGCCGCCCATAGCCAGAGCACGGCGTCCGATCCGGCGTCCGATCCGGCGGCAGAGCGGCAGGCGTTCATCGACAAAATGCGGGCGCTCGACTGGGTCAAGGGGCCGACCACCGTGGAGGTGGAGGGCAACTCGAAGCTCGTGATTCCGGACCAATACGTTTTTCTGGACGCGCGCAATACCACGAAGTTCCTGGAGCTCCAACACAATCTCGGTGACGGCCGCGAGGTGATGGTCGCCCCCAGCAACATGGAATGGATGGCGTACCTGGAGTTCTCCGCTGAAGGCTACGTCAAGGATAACGAGAAGATAGACGCGTCTGCGTTGTTGAAGACGCTGCAGGAAAACACCGAGAGCAGCAACGAGCAGCGCAAAAGCCGCGGTTGGAGCGAGTTGCACCTGGTGGACTGGGCGACACCCCCGGTTTACAACACGACCACCAAGCGGCTGGAGTGGGCCACCATCCTCGACTCAAAGGAGGGTGGCCGCGCTGTCAACTTCTCAACCAAGATTCTGGGGAGAAGAGGTTATACGTCCGTCATCATGGTCACTGACCCAGTCAATCTGCAAACAGCCGAAAGCGGCCTGGATAACGTGCTCACCGGCTACGCGTTCAACTCCGGCGAGACCTACGCAGACTGGCGCAGCGGCGACAAGGTCGCCAAGTACGGGCTCGCCGCGCTGATTGTGGGCGGTGTCGCGGCGGTTGCAGCCAAGAAAGGCCTGTTCTCCGTACTGGCCGGATTTCTCGCCGCAGCCTGGAAGTTCATCATGATCGGTGTGGTGGCCGCGGTGGCGTGGCTGCGCAAGCTGTTCGCCAAAAAGCAGGCCTGATGCCCGGGTTCGAAGTATGGCTGCCCGTAGGGGCTGTTGCGCTGTACTTGTTTGATTCGACCCTGCTGCTGTACTCGAACGAGTTGATTTTTCTGCACCGTCCACGGACGTGGAGCTGGGCCCGGAGCTCCACGTTGCTGTTGGCTGGACGACGGGTCTACTTCCCGAACCCGCTGACTCCCGGCACGCCACAGTTTCGCGTGCGGTGGTCTGAGGCGGATTCGCGCCAGGAGCAGGAGGACAGCGCCGAGTTGGACCGATTCTTCCGGGCGCTCCGGCCCGTGCAGTATCTGGTCAACACCCTGTTGGTGATTTTGCTCGTCCTGCCGGTAGAGTTGCTTCTGTTTGGTACCGGTGTCGAGTTGCTGGTCGTCATGGCCGCCTTCTACCTGGTGGTTCTCGCCACCCTCAGCTACATCTACGCGCAGCGCCACGAATTGCGACTGACCGGCCGGTCATTTCTGGCGTTGTGCTTCGATTCGCTGGCCTGTGCGCCGTTTGCCATCAACCTGGTGAGAAAGTTGGCTCTGCGGCGGAGGCTGGCGGGCAATCCCATTACCTTTGCGACGCGCGCATTTGAGGCCGCTGCCGTTGGGAGTTTGATCCACGCGGTTGCCGCGCGGGTGAGCGAGGAACAACAGCGTGAGGATGGGCAGTCGGCGAGGTGGGCGGAGTTGGAGGCGTATCGGCAGCGGTTGACGGCCATGCTGCCGGCTGAGCCGCGCGATGACCCTAGCTAGCACTCCGGCTGGCCCCCGCGGTTACCTGCCACGCGCCGCCAGCAGGGCGGGCCGCAACGTCATTCTAACGCCGCGCGTCGCCTTGGCTTCCGACGGTGCGGTGCACCTCGTCAAAAAATTCGCGCGCGGCGGCCATGGCCACCTGCTGACAATGGTTCCAAAGTGCTTCCGCGTCGGCCCACTTGGAATCAGCGTCGGACTTGCTGGATACATGGTCCGGCTGCGGCAAGTTGAGCATGCCGTGTAGCGATACCCATTCCTTCATCTGATCTCTGCGGCGGCCGGTGAGAAGTTTTTTCAGAGACTGCGTCAAGCGGTGGCGCCCACCTCCTCTCAGCGGGCCAAAAAAGGCCCGATCTGCGGACTTCTCCTTCGACGCGATCAATGGCACGCACTCCCGACCCTGTTTCGTGAGCCAAACACCCCGAAAGCGACGATCATGCTCCTGCACTTTCTTCGCAACATAACCTTTCTTCACCAACCGCTCGATGAGCTTTGACATGCCACCCTTGCTCATCCCCGTCACCTGCGCCAACTCAACGGTAGCCCGGCGCCCCGGCCCGTAGAGCTCCCGCAGGACGGCCCACTCTGAAGCGATGAGGCGCGCCTCTTTCAGAATTTTGCCAAAATTCTTTGAGAAACAGACCTGGGTGCGTCTGACCCAATGGTTGACGTGCGACTCCGGCGCCTCGATCTTCGACCAACTCGCACCGTTCCAGCCATCCACGTCTTCCGAATCGATTTCCCATTCCATGTGAGCTCCGCAGGCAGGTACCCTTTGCCCATACTAGTTTTCCAGGAAACCATTTTCTACAAACAATACTCATGATCGAGCCCCAAAACTCGCGGATTCTGCGCGTGCCGTGCGTGCTCCCACGCCCCATCACCACGCCTCCCCGTCAGGCGCTATCCCACGCTCTACCTTCGTGCTGCACCAACGACAGCACTTCGACGCACTCAGCCAGCTTGTGCTTCGGATGAGCCGCGCCCCCGCCAGCTATCGACGCCGCCTGCGGGCGTCGGCTGTGCCGCGGGTGGGATCGGCTGAGCGGCGTTACGGCTTGCCGCCCGACGGGAAATAATGCTGCAGGAATTCCTGGACTTTGGTGAGCGCCTGTTTGTTGACCGCCTCATCGGGGCCGCCACCCGGCACTTTCGCGAAGCCGTGGGCAACATTGGGGTACAACACGAGCTCTGCGGGTACCCCCGCCGCCCGTAGCGCATCGTACAGTTTCTGTGATTGCTTCGGGCTGACCGTCACATCCGCCGTACCGTGTTGAATCAGAAACGGCGGATCCTTCGAGTCAATGTAAGCCAGCGGACTGGCAGACCGCGCCAGGCCCGGCGGGCATTTGGACACATCACAACCCAGATAGGCATCCTCATGGGCATGAATGCCCGCGACGTCCGTCTTGCCCAAATCGACGGGGTTGGATTCCAGATCGATGATGCCGTACCAATCGATCACACCCTGCACGCATGTTGATGGCACGGGCCCTGATTTCGGGCCCGGGGGTTCCAACTCTTTCACCCCGCACCCTGCACCGATCACAGTCGCAATCTCACCCCCCGCAGACGATCCCCACGCAACAAACCGCCCCACATCCACCCCATACTCACTGGCATGCAGGCGCAGCCAGCGAATCGCCATTCCCACATCTTGAACCGGACCCGGAAAGCGGGCCTCTCCCACAAAGCGGTAATTGACACTGGCCACGACATAGCCGCGGGCCGCAATCGATGCGAGCACAGCCGGGAAGTCTTTGAATGTGCCGCCGTCACGAGCGGTACGGTGACGCCACGCGCCGCCGTGTATGAAAACAATGGCAGGCTTGGGTGCGCCTGCCTTCGGGGGCACATACAAATCGAGAGTTAGTGGACGAAAGCCGGAAAGCTCCGCGTATGTGACATCCCGGAGATTCTGCACACCGCCGGGGTACGACACGGCTGGTGTGGGAGTGTAGCTGGATGGCGCGTCATCCTTGTCTTGCGCGTGGGGCGCGACTGATGACAGAAGCAACGACACGAG
>JAXDQF010000231.1:0-22470 GCA_034668025.1 Gammaproteobacteria bacterium
TGTTTTGCGTGAACGCGGCGGGCCGTGCGGCCCGCGAATGAGGCGATACGATGAATCTGCACGAATATCAGGCCAAGGACGTCTTTCGAAACTACGGCATTGCCGTTCCCACCGGCCGCGTAGCCGCGAGCCCGGAAGAGGCGGTCGAGGCGGCTGAGGCGCTTGGCGGATCCGTGTGGGTCGTCAAGGCACAGGTCCATGCGGGCGGACGAGGTAAGGCGGGTGGCGTCAAAGTCGCGCGTGATCTCGACGCCGTCCGCTCTGCGGCGAAGGCAATGCTCGGCACCCAGTTGGTTACCAAGCAGACGGGTCCGGAAGGACTGCCGGTCGAGACTGTCTACGTGGAGTCCGGCTCCGAAATTGAGCGCGAGATTTACCTCTCCCTCACCCTGAATCGCGAGCGCGGACGGATTGCATTGATCGCCTCGTCTGCCGGCGGTATGGACATTGAAGAGGTCGCAGCGAAGACGCCGGAGCAGATTCTCACCGTCAACATTCATCCGGCGGCGGGCCTCCAGGGCTATCAGTGCCGGCAGCTGGCGTTTGGATTGGGGTTGAAGGGCACTCAGGTCACCGAGTTCCAGGTGATGACCATGGGACTGTACAAGCTATACCTCGAAAAGGACGCGAGTCTCGTTGAGGTCAATCCCTTGATTGTCACGAAGTCGGGCAGCCTGATGGCGCTCGACGCCAAAATCAACATCGACGCGAACGCAGTGTTCCGCCATCCCGACATTGCGAAACTCCGCGACGCGAACCAGGAAGATCCGATGGAGCGTCGTGCGAGTGAGCACGATCTCAACTATGTTTCCCTGGACGGCGATATCGCGTGCATGGTCAACGGCGCCGGACTCGCAATGGCGACCATGGACCTCATCAAGCTCCATGGTGGTCAGCCGGCGAACTTCCTGGATGTAGGTGGCGGCGCTACTACCGAGCGTGTCACCGCAGCGTTCCAGTTGATCCTTTCGAACCCGAAAGTTCGCGCGGTGCTCGTCAACATCTTCGGCGGCATCGTTCGGTGCGACATCATTGCCGAGGGCGTCATCAACGCCGTCAAGAATGTTGGAGTCAATGTGCCCGTAGTCGTGCGGCTCGAGGGCACGAATGCCGACAAGGCGCGTGAGATGTTGGCCACGAGCGGGTTGGCGATTACTGCTGCTACAGATCTGACAGACGCGGCCCGCAAAGTGGTCGCTGCAGCAAAGAAGGCGAGCAAATGAGCATTCTGATCAACAGGAATACGAAGGTCATTACCCAGGGCTTTACGGGTAAGCAGGGCACGTTTCACTCCGAGCAGGCGCTCGCATACGGGACGAAACTGGTGGGTGGTGTTACGCCGGGCCGTGGGGGACAGACCCATCTTGGGCAGCCGGTGTTTGATACTGTGCAGGACGCCGTACGCGAGACTGGTGCGACGGCGAGCATGATTTATGTGCCGGCGGCCGGCGCCGCTGATTCGATTCTCGAGGCGGTAGACGCCGGAATCGAGCTGGTTGTGTGCATCACCGAAGGTGTGCCTGTCAATGACATGGTGCGGGTGAAATCGGTGCTCGCCAGCGCGGCCACGCGCTTGGTCGGCCCGAATTGCCCCGGTGTCATTACGCCTGAAGAGTGCAAGATCGGGATCATGCCGGGCTTCATCCACAAGAAGGGCTCGGTTGGAATCGTCTCGCGCTCCGGCACGCTGACTTACGAAGCTGTCTATCAGACTACGAGCATCGGCCTCGGACAGAGCACATGTGTCGGAATCGGTGGTGACCCGGTTCGCGGTATGAATTTCATCGACGTTCTCGAGCTGTTTGAGCGCGACCCGCGCACGGAAGGCATCATTCTCGTGGGCGAAATCGGGGGCAGTGACGAAGAGGCGGCCGCTGATTTCATTCGCAAGTTTGTAACGAAGCCGGTTGTGGCTTACATCGCTGGCGTGACCGCTCCCCCGGGAAAGCGTATGGGTCATGCGGGCGCGATCGTGGCAGGTGGCAAGGGCACGGCCGCTGACAAGTACGCGGCGTTCGAGAACGCCGGAGTTCGTACGGTGAAATCGCCGGCTGAGCTCGGGTCAGCAATGGCCGAGTTGCTCAAGGGCCGTCGAGCCAAGGCTGCGAAGCTGGCACATCCTGCTGGTAGTCCGCCACGGCCTGCCGAGCCCGCTGTCGCCTCACGTGCTCCTCGCAAGTCGGGCGGCGGTGCGGCCGCTAAAAAGGGCGGTGCCGGTAAAAGCGCCGCGAGCAAGGGTGCTGCAGCCAAGACTGTCGCGGCCGGGGCCAAGGCCTCTGCGAAGCCAGTTGCCGCCGCGACGGCCGCCGGTGGGAAAGCCGTTGCCGGCAAGACCGTTGCAGCGAAGTCTGCCGCTGGCAAGACCGGCGCCCGTAAGGCCGCGGCTGGCAAGTCCGCTGCCGCAAAGACGCCGTCGAAGGCCAAGGCTGCGCCTCCGTCTCGTGCGGCAGCGCTGGTCAAGCAGGCACGGAATGTCGTCCAACGCATGACTCGCGCGGTGAAGAAAGCCGGCAAGAGCGGCAAGAGCAAGGGCCGCTGAGTCGTGAAAGAATAGCCACGGGGACTGCTCGCACCACCGGGTAGTCCTCGTGGACCCTTATGAAACAGTCACTCAGGATTGCACTCGCGCAGCTCGATCTGCTGGTCGGCGATGTGCACGGGAATGCAACGCGCGTGATCAACACAGCGCGGCAGGCCCGTGCAGATCTCAAAGCGGATCTCGTGTTGTTTCCCGAGCTCTCATTGTCGGGTTATCCGCCTGAGGATCTGGTTTTTCATCGCGGGTTTCGCCGGCAGATTGAGGCAGGACTCGCGAAGGTCCGCGAAGAGGTGCAGGACGTTTCCGTGATGATCGGGTTTCCCGAGTATGTGGGGACGTCTATCTACAATTCGGCTGCGCTGATTGGTGGGGGCATGGTGGCCGCCGTACATCGCAAGGCGGAGTTGCCCAACTACAAGGTCTTTGACGAAAAGCGGTACTTCCAGCCGGGTGCCCAATCGTCAGTTGTCGACGTCCAGGGATTTCGTTGCGGATTGCTCGTGTGCGAGGACATCTGGGAGCCTGAGGAGGCGCAGATGGCTCGCTCCGACGGCGCGGAGTTGTTGATCGTCATCAATGCCTCTCCGTACGAAATTCACAAGCAGCGCGAGCGCGAGACCGTTGCCCGGGCGCGCGTGTTGGACGTCGGTTTGCCGATGGCGTATGTCAACCTGGTTGGCGGTCAAGACGAATTGATCTTCGACGGCAATTCATTCGTGATGAATGCTGAGGGCGTGGTCGTGATGCGCGCGCCAGCGTTTGTCGAGGGGACGTATTTCGTCGATTTTGTGCGTGATAGCAGGGGGCGGATCGTCCCGCAGGCCGGCCATATCGAGCCCGAGTTGAGTGACGAGGCCAGCGTGTATGGAGCGCTCGTCGTCGGTGTTCGTGACTACGTCAATAAACACGGTTTCCCTGGCGTCGTGATGGGCCTGTCCGGCGGTATCGACTCGGCGCTGACATTGGCGATAGCCGTGGACGCGCTCGGCGCCGATCGCGTGCATGCAGTGATGATGCCTTCGCGTTACACATCCTCCATGAGTTTGGATGACGCGCAGGAGCAGGCGCGGCTGCTCGGAGTCGAGTACAGCCTCCTCTCTATCGAGAGCATGTTCGAGGCAACGCTAGCGACTCTCAAAGACGAATTTGCGGGCCGGCCGCCTGACGCAACGGAAGAGAACATTCAGTCGCGTTGCCGGATGCTGCTGTTGATGGGTATCTCCAACAAGACTGGCAAGATGTTGCTGACAACCGGCAACAAGAGCGAAATGGCCGTCGGCTACGCCACGCTGTACGGCGACATGGCCGGTGGTTTTGCGCCCATCAAGGACTGCAGCAAGATGCTGGTTTACCGGCTCGCCGCCTATCGGAATGCCGGTGGGCGCGTCATCCCGCAACGGGTTATTGACCGGCCACCGTCGGCTGAGCTGCGTCCCGATCAGAAGGACTCGGACTCGCTACCTGCGTACGACGTGCTGGACGCAATCCTCGAGGCCTTCATCGAGGAAGATCTCTCGGTGGATGAAATTGTGGCGCGAGGATTTGATCGCGCTACCGTGGGACGCGTGCTCGATCTGGTCAAGCGTAACGAGTACAAGCGGCGCCAGGCGCCGCCGGGAGTGCGGGTCAGCCGACGTGCGTTTGGGCGGGACTGGCGTTATCCGATTACGAACGGTTATCGGCGGTAGCGTCGCGGCGCTGGCCGCGCCGCGTGTGACCTACCAGAGTTTCCACCACGGCCGTTTGATGTCGGCTTGCGCCTGCTGAATGTCGCCGCCGTAGTTCAGCTGATAGACCTCTCGCGCTTTGTCAGCGAGTGGCTTCAGATTCAGGCGGTCGTACGCTTCAATCATCATTTTCAAGGCGTCTTTCATGGCCGGCGCGCCGTCGAAGTTATCGACACATCCTTTCGCCCGCTGTGCTGCTGCGACGTAGGCGCCGCGCTTCATGTAGTAGCGCGCTACGTGCACTTCGTAGTCGGCCAGACGATCGCGCAGGTAGATCATCCGTTGCTGAGCATCGTGCGCGTATTCGCTCTTCGGATACTGCTCGACTACCGTGCGGAACGCGCCGAACGCCTTGCGGGCGGTGCTGGGGGGGCGCTGGCTCAGGTCCACGCGAAAGAGGTGCTCGATCGCGTTCGGGCTCCGCTCGAAATCGACGAGACCCTTCACGTACCAGGCGTAGTCGACGCGCGGATGGGTCGGGTTCTCGCGAATGAACGTTTCGGCCGCGTCCGTGGCCGACTCGCCCTCGCCAGCGCGGTAATATGCGTAAATTAGGTCGAGACGGGCCTGACGCGCTTGATCCGTGAACGGATAGCGAGCGGTGAGCGCCTCGTATTGCTTGATCGCGGCATTGAAATCGTACGAATCCAGGCTCTTATGTGCCTTTTTATAAAGCAGTTCAGGACTGGATTTCGTCAGATCCTTGCGGTTTGAGCGACAGCCAGCCGTTACGAGCAGGACCATACAGAGCGCAAGCGCGCCGCCGCGCGCTAACTTACCGGACAGGGATAACAAATGAGGGCCTTTCTTTGGCTTCGCGCCGTATTAATCCAGCCAGTATAGCTAATCCGATGACAGGACTTCCGACAGGCGATGAAAGGGTTGAGTTCCGCAGTCATTCGCTTGATTTGTCACTCGATCTGGCCGGCCTGCGGCTCGACCAGGCGCTCGCGCGGGTGCTGCCGCAGTATTCGCGGGCCCGGCTGCAGGGTTGGATCGAGGCCGGCGCCGTCCAGGTCGACGGTCGTCAACTGCGGGGGCGGGACAAGGTCGTCGGTGGGGAGAAGGTCCTCATCGAGGCTCGCGTCGAGGCCGATCAGCAGGTGAAGGCGGAGGCGATGCCGCTGGACATCGTCTTCAAGGATCGCGCGCTGCTGGTGATCAACAAGCCGCCGGGTCTGGTGGTGCATCCGGGCGCGGGAAACGCTGCCCACACGCTGCAAAACGCATTGCTGGCCTTCGACCCGAAGTTGGCTGTTGTACCGCGTGCGGGAATTGTCCACCGGCTCGACAAGGACACGAGCGGCCTGTTGGTGGTCGCGCGAACGCCGGAGGTGCACACGGCGCTGGTCGCTGCGCTCGCCGAGCGGGAAGTCGAGCGACACTACATCGCTTTGTGCACAGGCGTTATGACCGCCGGCGGCACTGTCGACGAGCCGATTGGACGGCACCGCAGCCAGCGGACACGAATGGCAGTCCGCAGCGACGGCCGGCCCGCGGTCACGCACTACCGGGTTTTGAAGCGCTTTCGGTCGCACACGCTGGTTCGTGCCGAGCTCGAAACGGGTCGCACTCACCAGATCCGTGTGCATCTCGCGCACATCGGATATCCACTGGTGGGTGACCCAGCCTACGGTGGCCGCCGCCGCGTTCCGGCTGGCGCAACGCCAGAGCTGGCCACTGCACTCGCGGGTTTCAAGCGACAGGCGTTACATGCTGCTCGGCTAAAGCTCGAGCACCCGGTGACCGGGCACCCTGTGGAATGGGAAGCGCCGGTGCCTGCGGATATGGCGCGGCTGGTGGAGGTTATGGAGGGGGACCTGAAGACGGCCGCTGCGAGTTCGGGGCGCCGATGAACTGGCGCCAAGACCCGCGCCGAGCTTCGCTCGCATTGCCGACGCACACCGTCATGGTTCGAGGCCCTTAGCCAATGAGCGTCGTGGATCTACAGATGATCACGCCGGACTGGCCGGCGCCGCCGGGCGTGCGGGCGGCATTCACTTTGCGGACGGGTGGCGTCAGCGTCGCACCGTACGATTCGCTGAACCTCGGCGCTCGCATCGGCGACTCTCCTGAGGCCGTCGCCGAGAACCGCCGCCGCGTGCGGGAGAAGTTGCGGCTGCCGACGGAGCCGGTTTGGTTGGAGCAGGTGCACGGGACGGTTGTCGTGCACCTGGGTGCCGCTGCCGCCAGGACGAGACCCCTGGCCGGCGGCGCGGATGAGTTGGTGAGCGCGCCGACGGGTGACTCTGCTGTGGCGTGGGGTGCGGGCCATGTGTGTGCGATTCGGGTCGCGGATTGCATGCCGGTGCTGTTCGCCGCTCGTGACGGGTCGGCGGTTGCCGCCGCGCACGCTGGATGGCGCGGGCTGGCGGCCGGGGTGTTGGAAGCTACCGTCCGGCGGCTGGCCGTTCCACCATCGCAACTGATTGCGTGGATGGGACCGGCGATTGGGTCCGCGCACTTTGAGGTCGGTGACGAGGTGCGCGCGGCTTTCACCGCGACGGATGCGGGCGCCGCATCGGCATTCGTCGCGAACGAACGCGGGCGGTGGCAGTGCGACCTTTACGCGCTTGCGCGACGTCGGCTCACGGCGATCGCTGTCTCCGGCATTTACGGCGGTGGGTGGTGTACGTTCGCTGACACCGAGCGCTTTTTCTCCTATCGGCGGAATAGTCAGTGCGGCCGCATGGCTGCGCTGATCTGGATCGAATCGGAACAGGTTGAGCCACAGGACTGACGAGGGATCGGGCGAATGAACGCGCGTGTTAAAATGACAGGCTTGGCGTAACAAAGCGGAAGCGTCGTGCCCCTTCTCGGCTGGATAATCATGTTCACCGCGGTCGGCGGTATTGCGAGCGCCGCCTTCGCGGGGCTATTTCTGCTGCTTCCCGAGCAGACCGGCTTGCGGATGCTGCCTCACTTCGTGAGCTTTGCCACGGGCGCGCTGATCGGGGCGGCGTTGCTGGGATTGCTGCCCGAGGCGATGGAGTCTGTTGGACCGGGCGGCGCACACTCGATTGGTATCGCGCTGGTGGTTGGCCTCGGTGTGTTCTTCGTCATCGAGAAGCTCGTGCTGTGGAGGCACGCGCATTCACATGAGCACGAAGATCCGGTCTCGCGCGATGTTGTGGCACATGGCGTGACGGACGTGCTCGCTCACGACGACGCTCCGCCGCCGGGGCAGACTGCGATGGCGTTTGCCGGTGAGGTCGGGGGGCGCACGGATGTCCTTCGGACGCCGCTCCACAGCCACGCGGGACATGAACACGGACACGACCACGACGCATCGCATCAACACCGCCACCCACATGACCACGGGACACCCCCTCCTGGTGCGGGGCCGGCGAATCCTCGCTCGCAAAGGACCGGCTTCGACGCGCACGGCCACGACCATGGCCACGATCACGGTCGTGACGGCGCCGCCGGCGTGCTCGTCCTGATCGGCGACAGCATTCACAACGCCTTGGACGGCATCCTGATCGCGGCTGCGTTTTTGACGAGTGTGCCGCTGGGGTTGGTGACCACATTGGCGGTAGCGGCCCACGAAATCCCGCATCGCGTTGGCGACTTCGCGTTGCTGCTGCACGCCGGAATGTCGCGCCAGCGAGCGATGTTTTTGAACATGGCGACGGGGCTAGCCTCTGTCCTCGGCGGTATCGTCGCCTATTTCGGCTTGAGCAAGGCACAGCACGCGCTGCCATATGCCCTGGCCTTGGCGGCAGCAGGGTTCCTGTACATCGCCGTCGCGGGGCTGATCCCAGGGCTACACCGCCGCGCGGATCCCCGAACGAGCCTGGCGCAGGTGCTGCTAATGGGCATGGGCGTCGGCGTGATCGCCGTGGCCGAGTCGCTGACGCACTAGAGCGCGGGATGCCCCGGCGGCGGCGGGCTCAACCAAAACGGGCCCTTGCGGGAACTACCTGCTTGAACCACCTTCCCCCGACCCCATTTCGGTGGCATCCCAAAGCGGATCTACGGTGCTCCTATGCGGCAGGACAAACTCACCAGCAAATTCCAGCAGGCGCTGGCCGATGCGCAATCGCTTGCGCTCGGACGCGACCATCAATTCATGGAGCCGGCGCATGTATTGCTCGCGCTGCTCGACAGCCAGGGCGGTAGTGTCCGTCCGCTGCTGTTGAAGGCTGGGGTCGATATCAACAAGCTCCGGTCGGAGCTGCAGGCGCTGCTCGATCGGTTGCCACGGGTGGAGGGGACGCCGGGCGAGATCCATATCTCGAACGACCTGAACCGGCTCCTGAATGTCACCGATAAACTCGCGCAACAGCGCGGCGACCAGTTCATCTCGAGCGAGTTGTTCGTCCTCGCCGCCTTCGACGATCGCACCCTCGCCGGAGTGCTGAAAGGCGCCCGGGCAGTGAAAGGCGCCATTGAGAAGGCGATCGAGGAAGTGCGCGGAGGCGAGAAGGTGAACGACGCGAATGCGGAAGAGAGTCGCCAGGCGCTCGAAAAGTACACGGTTGACCTGACCGCGCGCGCGACTGCGGGCAAGTTGGATCCGGTCATCGGGCGTGACGACGAAATCCGCCGCACCATCCAGGTCCTCCAGCGCCGTACCAAGAACAACCCTGTACTCATCGGCGATCCGGGTGTAGGTAAGACCGCGATCGTGGAGGGGCTGGCTCAGCGCATCATCAATGGCGAGGTACCGGAGGGTCTGAAGAACAAGCGGATCCTTGCGCTCGACATGGGCGCGCTCATTGCCGGTGCGAAGTTCCGCGGTGAGTTCGAGGAGCGGCTCAAAGCTGTGTTGAATGACCTCGGCAAGACCGAGGGTCAGGTGATCCTGTTCATCGACGAGTTGCATACCATGGTGGGGGCCGGCAAGGCCGAGGGCGCAATGGATGCCGGCAACATGCTCAAGCCCGCACTCGCACGAGGCGAGCTCCACTGCGTAGGCGCCACAACCCTAGATGAATACCGCAAGTACATTGAGAAGGACGCTGCTCTAGAGCGTCGCTTCCAGAAGGTGTTAGTCGACGAGCCGTCGGTAGAAGACACCATCGCGATTCTTCGCGGTCTGCAGGAGCGGTACGAGGTTCACCACGGCGTGGATATCACCGATCCCGCGATTGTTGCCGCGGCGACGTTGTCGCATCGTTATATCGCGGATCGCCAGTTGCCGGACAAGGCCATCGATTTGATCGACGAAGCGGGTGCGCGCATCCGTATGGAGATCGATTCCAAGCCGGAGTCGCTGGATAGGCTCGAGCGGCGAATCATTCAGCTCAAGATTGAGCGCGAGGCGCTGAAGAAGGAGCAGGACGAGGCGTCCAAGCGCCGCCTGGCCACTCTGCAGGACACGTTGACGGGTCTCGAGAAGGAGTACGCCGATCTCGAGGAGATCTGGAAGTCTGAGAAGGCCGCGCTCCAGGGTGCCGCGCAAGTGCGCGCCGAGCTCGACCGATTTCGGGGCGAGTTGGAGTCGGCGCGCCGCGCGGGCGACTTGCAGCGAATGGCGGAGATCCAGTACGGCAAGATCCCTGAGCTCGAGAAGCGTTTGCAACTCGCGCTGGACGCTGAGAACAAGACTCCGCAACTCGTTCGTAATCGGGTGACGGAAGAGGAGATTGCGGAAGTCGTCTCCAAGTGGACGGGAATTCCGGTCTCCAAGATGCTGGAGGGCGAAAAGGACAAGTTGTTGCGCATGGAAGATGCGCTGTCGCGGCGTGTGGTTGGACAGGACGACGCGCTGCGGATCGTCGCGAACGCCATTCGCCGCTCACGTGCGGGGTTGTCTGATCCACGCCGACCCAACGGCTCCTTCCTGTTTCTCGGTCCCACCGGTGTGGGTAAGACGGAGCTGACGAAGGCGCTGGCCGAATTCCTGTTCGACACCGACGAGGCCATGATCCGCATCGACATGTCGGAATTCATGGAGAGGCATTCGGTTTCGCGCCTCATCGGCGCGCCTCCGGGTTATGTTGGTTATGATGAGGGTGGCTATCTGACTGAGGCCGTCCGCCGGCGTCCTTACTCGGTCATCCTGCTGGATGAGGTGGAGAAGGCACACCAGGACGTATTCAACGTGCTGCTGCAGGTGTTGGATGATGGCCGGCTGACCGACGGTCAGGGCCGCACGGTGGACTTTCGTAACACCGTGATCATCATGACCTCCAACCTCGGCTCGCACGCAATACAGCAAATGGCGCATGAGCAGAACTACTCGGCCATGAAGGCCGCCGTGATGGAAGCGGTGCAGGAGCACTTCCGGCCGGAGTTCATCAACCGCATCGACGACATTGTCGTGTTTCATCCCCTGGGTACGGCCCAGATCCGCTCGATTGTGGATATCCAGCTCGGGTTTTTGCGCAAGCGGCTGCAGGAGCGGAATATGGATCTGTCGCTCGATGACTCGGCGCGCGACCTGCTGGGTGAGGCCGGGTTCGATCCGGTGTATGGTGCACGGCCGCTGAAGCGGGCGATTCAGCAGCAGATCGAAAATCCCCTGGCGGAAAGGATCCTGCAGGGGAGCTTCGCACCGGGCGACCGGATCCAGGTGAGTGCGCGCGAAGGTCACTTGGTGTTCGAGAAGGCTCGGTCACCCCTATAATCGCGGATACCCTTTAACCCCTGACAGGCTGACAGTACCGCCATGCCGTTCTACGAATACGAGTGCTCGAACTGCAAGTTCTACAGCGAGGTGATGCAGAAGATTTCTGACGCGCCGCTGACCAAGTGTCCGTCGTGCGGCAAGAAAACGATGGTGAAGCTGGTCTCGGCCCCGAATTTCCGCCTCAAGGGCGGCGGCTGGTACGAGACGGACTTCAAGGGCGACAAGGAAAACAAGCGCAATCTGGCCGGGGCCGACCGGGACGAGTCGGCCAAGTCTGAAGCGCCGAGCGCGGCGAAATCGGACTCCACCGCCAAGACTGAAGGACCAAAGACGGAAGGGGCCAAGGCTGAAACGGCCAGCAGCGATTCTGCTGCGTCGAAGCCGGCTACAACGGCGAGCACCGGCTCGGGAGGCGAGTCGAAGGCAAGCTCGGGTCGCCGCAGCGGCGGATCCTCGAAGCCGGCCAGCCGCGCGCCCGCGGGCAAGGTCAAAGTGGCCGCCAGCAAGGCCAAGCCTGCACCCTCCCGCAGCAAAGCCAAGCCGGCCGCCAAGAAAAAAGCTCGTAGATGAGCCATCGCCCACGGCCGGAAGTTGCCTACGGTGCGTACCGGCCCCCGGCGCGGCGGGTCAGCCAGCGAGCCGTTAGTGCCTGCTAGCGGCGGCAAGAAATGGAGCCTGCGGCGCTATCTCGTCGCAGGCATTCTCATTTGGCTGCCGATTCTCGCGACCCTATGGGTCGTGACCTTCTTCATTCACATCATGGACGAGACGCTGCTGCTGCTTCCTGTGGCTTATCGTCCGCAGGCGCTCGTCGGCTTCGCGCTTCCCGGTGTCGGGGCGATTTTTGCGTTCATTGTCGTGCTCGCGACCGGGCTGCTGGTCACCAACCTCGTTGGACGGCAGCTGGTGTCGCTGTGGGAGGATCTCCTCAACCGGATTCCCATCGTTCGCAGCGTTTACGGCGGCGTTAAGAGCTTCACTGAGAGCGTTTTTTCCCAGTCGAACTCCTTCCGCAAGGTCGTGATGATCGAGTACCCGCGGCCGGGTGTCTGGAGCCTGGGGTTCATGACGGCGGAGGACGTTCCCGAAGTCAGCCGTAAAACCGGGGTCCAGCACTGCTGCGTTTACATATCGAGTGCACTCAATGCGACGGCGGGATTTCTGGTGATCGCGCCGCGTACCCAGGTGGTGGAGCTCGAAATGAGCGTCGACGCGGCCATGAAAATGATCATTACGTGCGGCGTGGTCGTCCCGCAGGCCCAGCCTGAAGCTGTTGCGGGGGTAGCGGGCGCTCCGTAGTATCGCGCGCCTTATGCGCTCACATTACTGCGGACAGGTCGACCACAAGCTCATCGGCCAGGAAGTCACCGTTGCGGGCTGGGTCAACCGGCGCCGGGACCACGGTGGAGTCATTTTTATCGATCTTCGCGACCGCGAAGGTCTGCTGCAAATCGTATTCGATCCCGATGCTGCGGCCATGTTCAAGGAAGCCGAGCGGCTGCGCAGCGAATACGTCGTCAAGGTGAAGGGACGCGTCCGCGAGCGTCCGGCCGGCACCCTGAACGCGAACCTCGCTTCTGGACGGGTTGAGCTTCTGGCGCAAGAACTGGAGGTGCTGAACCGCTCCGAGCCGTTGCCATTCCAGCTGGACGAGACTGTGGGCGAGGAAGTACGCCTCAAGTACCGCTATCTCGACCTCCGGCGCGATGTGATGCAACAGCGGCTGCGGCTGCGTCATCGCATCACGAAATCCATGCGTCACTATCTGGATGAACATGGGTTTACCGATCTCGAGACGCCGATGTTGACGAAGGCGACTCCAGAGGGCGCTCGCGATTACCTCGTACCGAGCCGCACGCACGAAGGAAAGTTCTTCGCACTGCCACAGTCACCGCAGATCTTCAAACAGCTGCTGATGATTGCCGGCTTCGATCGGTACTACCAGATTGTTCGCTGTTTCCGGGACGAGGATCTCCGCGCGGATCGGCAGCCCGAATTCACACAGCTCGACATCGAGACGTCGTTCCTCACACAGGACGCGATCATGCGTTTGATGGAGGGACTCGTACGGCACTTCTTTAAAGAGGTGCTGAACGTCTCGTTGCCGGATCCCATCGAGAGGATGACCTTCGCGGAAGCGATGCGAAGATTTGCGTCAGACAAACCTGACCTGCGCATCCCCTTGGAGTTGGTCGACGTGGCCGACCTGGTGAAAGACTGCGACTTCAAGGTCTTCGCGGGCCCGGCAAAGGATCCGAAAGGCCGCGTGGCGGCGTTGCGTGTCCCAGGCGGCAGTTCGCTGCCGCGTTCGCAAATCGACGAGTACACCGCGTTTGTCGGCCGTTATGGCGCGAAGGGACTGGCCTACATCAAGGTCAATGATCGCGCCAAGGGGCGCGATGGCTTGCAGTCGCCCATCGTCAAGTTCCTGAACGACGCTGCAGTCGCGGGTATCCTCGAGCGCACCGGCGCTCAGGACAACGACCTCGTGTTCTTCGGTGCTGACTCGGCGAAAGTCGTGAACGACGCCATTGGCGCTCTGCGCATCAAGGTCGGCCAGGACATGAAGTTGGTGCAGGAAGGCTGGCGCCCGTTGTGGGTCATCGACTTCCCGATGTTCGAATGGGATGCGGACGCGAAGCGCTGGGTTGCCATGCATCACCCGTTCACCTCACCGATGAACGACGATCCGGCAGCGCTGCGTGCAGATCCCGAAGGCGCGCTCGCCAAGGCCTACGACATGGTCCTGAACGGATCAGAAATCGGCGGCGGCTCGGTCCGTATTCACCGGCAAGAGATGCAATCGACGGTGTTTGAGCTCCTGGGCATCAACGCCGAAGAAGCGCAGAAGAAATTCGGCTTCCTGCTCGATGCGCTCAAGTTCGGGGCCCCACCGCACGGCGGTATCGCATTCGGCTTGGATCGACTGGCGATGTTGATGGCTGGCGCGGACAGCATCCGCGAAGTCATCGCATTCCCGAAGACTCAAACCGCCGCCGATCCCATGACGGATGCCCCCACGGAAGTAAGCGAAGCGCAGCTGCGCGAGCTGCACATCCGCGTGCGCACCCCGCCACCGAAAGAGTAAGAGGCGCCAACCGTGGCACGGAGGGCCTGCATTCGTAGCACGGGGCCTGTATTGCCCACAGCCGCGGCGCCTACTCAATACTCGAACTGGTAAGCGAGCCCGACACTACTTCCCGGATCATTCTCCGGCGTAGTGCCCTGGGCCGACGTATTGCCGTTGCCGAGTTTGGTCTGCAACTTCAGGTGTTTGGTCAAATCAACATCCACGGCCAGCTGGCTGGTGCCGGTGGTGGTCTCCTTGACTGCCACAAACACACGGCTGGACACGTAACGGCCGGCCTCAATGGAGGCGCCGTTGGTTTGTTGCGCGCCGGCGGAGTTGGTGGTGGTCGCACTGCCAACGGATAACCTGTCGAGGCCCAACGCTTTTTGGATCTTGGCGACGGGGTTCAGGCCGCCACCACCACCCATGCTGGCGAGCGCGGCGCCGATCTGGACGACCTGTAACGCGGTCAGCGTTGATGCGGCCTGGCCGAACAGGAGGCGGGCGAGGATTTCGTCTTGCGGCAGCTCCGGGGTACTGCTGAGCTCGATTTTGGGCGCGTCAGCGAGGCCAGTGATGCGGACGGTGGCAGTTACGTCGACCACCTGCGTTGAGGCGGTGAAATCCAGGGTGGGGTCGATTTTGTTTTTGAGGCCGGCGCCGCTGAATGTCACGGTGCCGTTGGAGAACGTGAGCTTGCTGCTGGCCAGCGTGAAGAAGCCGCGCTGCAGCTCGAATCCACCGCCGACGGACGGTGAATCCGTGGTGCCGCGGATGCGGAGCTGGCCGCCCAACTCCGCGTCGAGGCCGCGGCCTTTGACGAGTATCTGCCGGGGCGCATCGACGGTGATGCTGAGTTTGACGACGAGCGGTTTCTCGGGTGGTGGCGGTTTTGCAGCTCCTGGGCGCCGGACATCGAGCACCGCCACGTTCGGCGGAAGGCCGCTTGGGATCTCCACGTCCGCGCGATTGATCTGGATCTTGCCGCCGATTTCGAGCTCTTCGCGCGCTGTACCTTTCACCGTCATGTCGGCGTCGAGATTAGCCGTGACAATGTTGTTCGCGATGGGCTGCGCGTCTTTGGCGGTAATCTTCAAGTCCACGGGAATCTTGGGTTGCAGCACACCGATGGTTCCCTCAACGGATACATTTCCTGGAGCTGCTCTTGCGGTCAGCTTTTCAATACGCAGCAGCCCATGACTGCCGCTCAACTCGCCCGTGATGTCGGATAGATTGATTCCCTGTGTGTAGTCGCGGAGGCTGCCTTTGGCGAGGCGTACCGTGCCGCCGATTTCCGGCGAGGCGGCCGCGCCGGTGACGGTGGTGTCGATGGCGACTTCGCCGGTCACGTGCCGGCCACGCGCTTCCAACAACGGGTTGAGCAGGCCCATGTCGAGCTTGCCGACGAGTTTCAGATCCAATGCGCCGTCGGCTGCGAGAGGAGCGCGGCCCGACAGAGCCAGTTGCGACGCGCTCCCGGCTGACAGCTGGGCGTCAACTTTCGCGGTGTTGCCCATCAACTGCGCGGCGGCATGCAGATCGGTCGCAGGAAGGCCGCGTGCCGCGTCGTTTGCCGCGCGCACGCCGGTGGCATCCAGAGTGACCTTGCCGGTGGGGGCGGCGAAGGTGCCCTGAACCTGGGCGCTGGCCTTGATCGTGCCGCTGGCCAACAGGCCCGGAACGAACGCGTTGATCAGATCCGGTTTGAGTTGATCGAGCGATGCCCGCATGTCCAGCGCAGGAGACACGCGCCCGTCTACCTGTACGACGGCTTCCTGTGCGCCGACTTTCAAACCCTCGATGGTAAAGCCGTCGGCGAATGACAGTCTGGCGGGTGACAGCAGCTTGATGTTCTGACTGTGATAGGCAGCATCGAGGCTGGTGAGGCGCAATTCCTTCGCGGTCACATTCAATTGGACGGTTGAGTTGAGGGTGGCGGGCTCGCCCCCGACGGCGGGGGATTGCGCGGCTAACTTGATGTCGAGCGCGTCCATTGTGCCGGTTGCACTCACCTGGGCGTTGGTGGTAATTCCCCCCGTCACAACATCTTTTGCGTCCAGTTGGATTTGAGCGTGCGACTTCCCGCCAACAGGTGTGAGCGCAACGGTACCGCCCACATTGCCCTGCAACGTGCTGCCCAGCAGCCTGTTGAGATCACTCAACTGTCCCATTCGAAAGCGCACGTTGCCCTTTGCCTGTGCGACATCCGACCCGCTCGTTACGTCACCATCCGCGTGCGCGCTCTTCCAGTCCGCGTGTTGAATCACGGCGTGATAAATGTCTGCCTTGTCGTGCTCCAGAGAGACATTCAGCCGCAACGGCGAGCCGTCCAGATCTCCATGCGCCTCCACCGTTCCGCGGGGCGATTTTGGCAATCCGTCTGCATGGACAGTGGCGGATAGAGTGCCCTGCGGCGAGCCGTGGATGGACAGCGTCGATGTCAGATCGGTATCTGCGGTCAGGGAGTTGGAAGGTCCCTTGACCTTTCCGGACAGTTTCAGGGAGCCGACGATGCCAGGGGACAGCTTGGCCAGATCGGGGAGGCCGAGGTCGACTTTGAGGTTCAACTCCCGGGCGTCGGTGCGTCCGGCGGTTCCAGAACCGGCAAGAGAGATCGCGCGCCCATTCAGCTGAAGGCGATCGATGCTGACCTGTTTGTCGGTCAGGCTTCCGTCGAGCTGCAATCGTGTGCTGCCGCCACGAACGAGTCCGGCCCAAGCCTCCGTTCCGCCATCGATGTTGGCAGTTGCGTCGGCGGTCAGATTCGTCAACGCGTCCGTCGCAATCAGGCCTGACGATGCGGCGGTGTATTTGATCTGCGCTTTGATGCCGGCATCGCCGCGAACCTTCTGCCCACCCAGTGCGGCAAATGGCGCGACGTCGGGCAAACGCAAGTCCAACGATGCGCTTGGTTCACCAGCCGTGATCGCTTTGGCCTTCAAAGCAAACAGGCGATGGCTGGCGGCCAGTTGCAGCGGACGCTTCGGATCGTTCAAATGAACTGAGGCGTCCAGCGAGAGGCGCGAGTCCTGAAACAGGGTCGGCTGCGGGCCAGGGATCATCAGGCCATCAATGCCGGCGCGGAGTGTCATCAGGCCTGATGAGTCGGCTGTCAGATTCGCGTCGAGGGCCGCGAGTTGGGTGCCGCCGGGGGCCTGCAGCTGTTTGACGAGGAGATGTCCGTCGGCTGCCGGGGTCGTGAACGGTCCGTGAAAGCGACCCTTCAGGTCGACGCTTTGCCACGTTAGGCCCGGATACGGTGTCATCCGGGGAGCCGTCAGCGAATACTCCAGATCCGCTGAGTTTTGTACCAGATTGATCGTACCTTGCGCGCGGCCCCGCAAAGGGCCCGCGTCCAGGGTTAGCTCAATGTTCTCCGCGTTGCGTGGGCCACTCAATCGGGCCAACAAAGAGAGCTCACCGAGGCCCGGAACCCTTATGAGGTTCTCCAGCGGGCCGTTAGCCGGCTCCTGCACTTTGAGTGTGGCATCCATCCGGGAGGGATCGAATTGCAGTTGCAGTGAGTAGTCGCCGTTCCCGCCGGTGCGTTGTGCCGTGACCTGGGCGGTCATGTCCTGCAGTGAACGCAGGTGAGCGCTTCCTTTCACGACGAGTGAGACGGGGTCACCTGCAAGCGCCTTGCCCAGCTCCAACTTGTCGATGGTCAGGTTGGCGAGGTCGGCATGCGGTATGGAGGGCGTGGTGCTCGGTTTCTTCTCTTTGTCTGGAAGGGGTGTGCGCTCCATGTGGAGGAGGCCGACATGCAAGGTGTCTACCTCGATGTGACGGAAGAGCAGGTCGCTGGGTGACCAGCGCAGTGAGATGTGCTCGGCGAACAGCCAGATGCCGTCGTCATCGGCCAGTTGCAGTCTGTCGAGATCCAAGGAGGCCGGAAAGGAGCCATGAATGCCCGCGATCTGAACGTTGCCCTTGGTGAGCCGGGAGGTCATGCGGACAATGAGATCCCGCCCACTGTCGGTATTGCCCACGACGAGGAGCGCACCGATCAACAACAGGATCAGTGCCAGCAATCCGCCCACGCTCCAAGCGGTTATTTTTTGCCAACGCCTCATCAGAAAGCCTGTCCCAGTCCAATATAGATCTCGAACGAATCGTCGGGGTTGGGTCCGTCCGACCGCCGCTGCAGTGGCAGGGCAACATCCAACCGGATTGGTCCGATCGGCGTGTAATAACGCAAGCCAACGCCCGCCCCGGTTTTCAGCGTGCCGCCGGTGGGATTCAGGTTTTTGCTGACATTGCCGGCATCCAGGAACACTGCAGTACCAAAATTCGTGCCGAAGCGCTGTCGGTATTCGACGGTGCCGGCATTGATGGCGGTACCGCCGATGGGATTCCCATTGGGAAATAACGGCCCGACCGATTGGTAGCGATAACCGCGGATCGTGCCGCTACCGCCGGCGTAGAAGCGTTGATCGGGCGGTAAACTGAACTGGCTGGCGCCGGCGGCGAGGCCGGCCAGGGCCCGCAGGGCCAGCACGCTGCGGCCGGGGGTCTTGTTGAGACCGATGTTGTTCAGATCGAAATACAGGGAGCCGGTACCCTGGGTTATAAAGAACCGCGTGCTGGGGCGCCCAAAGGAGAAGGTTGGGGTGACGCTCAGGGAGACGCGCATGCCGTGAGTGGCATCTTCCAGTGGCGAGTCGAGACCTGTGGTGTTGAAAAGGGCGGTGATCGGGAGCGACAGCAGGGTGTAGCTGAAGCGCTGATCGCAGGGTGGAGTGCCGGTGTATTTGTCGGGATCGGTGCCGAGGTCCGATGGCGCCACGCATATATCCATCGGGATGGTGCACCCCTGGCCGCCGCCGCACTCGTGTTGATCGATGCGTTCCTGTTCGATGCCGAAACCGGCGCTGACGCTCCAAATGCTGGAGAGTTTGCGATTGACGGTGACGGTGCCGGTGTAGGCGGTCTGGTCATAGGCGTCCAGGGATTGTCGGATGGCGCCTACGGCGACTTGCAGGGATTGGTTGCGTTCCTTCCAGTCAGGTATCAGGTACTTGCCGTTGACGTCGTAACCGATGCCATTGGTTGAAGTACCGCCGCCCAGGTTGATGGCGGTTGCCGACAGGGTCAGCGAGTCTGCTTTGCCGGATACATTGCGTTTGGTCCAGCTGACGCCGGTGCTGCCGCCCAGGTCGCTCGAATAAGCACCGCTGACGCTCACGGCATGCTGCGGGCGCTCGCGGGCGTTGAATGTAATGGGTACACGTCCCTGACTGTCAGCTTTGGTGCCAACTCTGACACTGACCGAGGCAAATACGCCCAGGGCCAGCAGGTCCTTGCGGGCCGTCTCGATCTTGGTGGCGCCGTATTGTTCGCCCGTGTGCAGCAGGAGCCGTTTGCGCACGACGGCTTCCTTCATCTCCTTGAGGCCTCTGATCCGGATCTCACCTATCTGGATGAGCGACCCGGTCTCCACGTGGAAGCTGACATCGAGGACGCGATTGGGCGGATCCTCATGCGCAACGGGTGTGTCGACCTTGGCAAAGGCGTAGCCCTTGTCCTCGAGGGAGTTGAGCAGCCGGTCGCCTGCGGCCAGTACATCCGCGGCGACGGCGGGTGCACCGCTTTCCAGGGCGAGAGTTTTTTCAGCGTCGGGCGGCACCTGTCCGTCAATCTCGATCTTACGCAGGTGGTATAGCGGCCCGATGCTGAATGTGATCTTAACTTCCGAGTCGTCGTCCTTGGACCGGGAGGTGAGCTCTTCGCCGACGCCGGGATCGTCGAGGGGCAGGCCGTCGATGCGAATCTCCACGTAGCTTTGGTAGTAGCCGAAGCTTTCCAACACGGTCTTGAGCCGCTCGAGATCGCCACGGGCACGGCCGATGAGGCCGAACGGACCCACGGGCGCGGTTTTGCGCAAGGTCTCGAGCTCGGAAGTGGCTTTCAGTGTCGCATTCAATGCACTGTCGCCAGTCGAGGCCATGTCGACTTTGTAGGGCTGCGGATCGGCGGCGCGGGCGGGCAGTGCCCCGTAGAGCAGCACGATCGCGATCAGCAGCAGTACGCCGGACTTGTTACTCACTTGCGTGCCGGCGGCATGCTTCGGACTCCCATTTCTTGCTAATGTCGGCCCCAGTAGACAGTTCCCGTAAAGGCCACGACTGACCAGAAGTATGGGGGAAGAAGTAGTTTACGTTCACGGACTGTGGATGTCCGGCGGTGAGTCGTTGCTGTTGCGCCGGCGCCTGTCGCGTGAGTTCGGGATGGAGGTGCATCCGTTCCGGTATGCGACTGCGACCTCGACGATGAGTGAGATCACTTCGCGGCTGCAGAGGTTTGTGCGGGACCTGAAGGCCACTCGGTTGCATTTTGTAGGACACAGCCTGGGCGGACTGGTGATTTACCGTTTTCTGGAACGCTATCCGCAGCAACCTCCGGGCCGCGTGGTTTTTCTGGGAACTCCTTCGGTCGCGAGCCGGGCGGCCGTCCAGGCGGGCCACATCCGGCTGGTCGCGTCCCTCATGGGACGATCGGTGCAGGACGAGCTCCTCAGGCCGCGTGACCGACGCTGGCGGACGGACCGGCAGCTGGGAATCATCGCCGGTACGCAACCGCTGGGGTTCGGGCAGATCCTCGCGAAATTCGAAGAAGATTGCGATGGCACCATCGGGGTCAGCGAGACGCAGCTGCCGGGGGCCACGGATCACATCACGTTGCCTGTGAGTCACCTTGGAATGCTCGTGTCGGCGCGCGTGGCGCGGGAGACGGGCGCGTTTTTACAGGAAGGCCGCTTTTCCTCGAGCTAGGGGGTGTCACGCCCCGCCGCCGGGCTTCAGCAACTTTCTCAGGCGATACAACGTCTCCAGGGCCGCTTTGGGTGACAGCTCATCGGGGTCGATTGCTTCCATCGCGGTACGCAATGGGTCTGCAGGTGCAGGGGACTTGGGCGCTCGCGCTGGCGCGGCGGCGAAGAGGTCGCGTTGCGTCGAGTGGCGATCTGCCGCGGCAGCATCGTGCTGGTCGCGCTGGGACTCCAGAGCCTCCAGGTAGTGACGGGCCTGCGTAATGACTTCGCGCGGCACACCCGCCAACTGCGCAACCTGCAGCCCATAACTCCGGTTCGCAGGCCCTTCCTTCACCGCGTGCAGAAACACGATCCCGTCGCCGTGCTCCGTTGCATCCAGGTGTACGTTTACACACCCTTCCACTTCGGTCGCCAGCGTTGTGAGCTCGAAGTAGTGAGTTGCGAACAACGTGAAGGACTTGAGGCGCGTGGCAATGTGATACGCCATCGCCCAGGCGAGCGACAATCCATCAAAAGTACTGGTGCCACGGCCGATTTCGTCCATGAGTATCAGGCTGCGTGCGGTTGCATTATGGAGAATGTTGGCGGCCTCGGTCATTTCCACCATGAAGGTCGAGCGGCCGCCGGCGAGGTCGTCGGCGGCGCCTATGCGGGTGAAAATGCGATCGAGGGGGCCAATCGTGGCGCGGTCGGCAGGCACATGGCTGCCGATATGGGCCAGCAACACTATCAGGGCCGCCTGCCGCATGTAGGTTGATTTACCGCCCATGTTGGGCCCGGTGATGATCAACATGTTGCGGCCCGAGTCGAAACGCAGGTCGTTGGGCACGAACGGGGAGGTGGAAAATCGCTGCACGATCGGGTGTCTGCCGCATTCGATTGAGATGCGTGACTCAGACACGAGATCGGGGCGGCTCCATTCCAGGGTGCAGGCTCGTTCGGCCAATGATGCCAGCGCGTCGAGCTCCGAGAGGGCCATGCCGCTCGCCTGCATGGGACCCAACCGGTCAATGAGTTGGGTCAGGATGGTTTCGTAGAGATCCTTCTCGCGCGCCAGGGAGCGATCGCGGGCGCTCAGGACCTTTTCCTCGAAGCCTTTGAGCTCTTCGGTGATGAAGCGCTCGGCGGATTTGACGGTCTGGCGGCGGATGTAGTCCTTGGGGACGCGTTCGGCGTCCTTGCGCGTGATCTCGATGAAGAAGCCGGAGACGCGGTTGTAACCGAGTTTCAAACCGGCGATGCCGGTTCTTTCACGCTCGCGGCGTTCCAGCTCGAGCAGAAATTCGTCGGTGTGGGTTGCGATCCGGCGCAGCTCGTCCAGATCGGCGTCATAACCTTCTGCGATGACGCCGCCGTCACGGACGAAAGTTGACGGCTCTTCGGCGATTGCCGCGGTGAGAAGTTTGACGACATCGTCATGCTCTTCCACACGGGCGCGCAGTTCCTGCAATAGCGGCGAATCGATTGGCTCGAGGCCGGCGCGCAGAGCAGGTAACAGTGCCAGCGACCGGCGAAGTTGTGTCAGGTCGCGCGGGCGGGCTGAGCGAAGGGCGACGCGCGCCAGTATCCGCTCGATATCGCCGATGCCATGGAGGTGCTCGCGGACGCCTTCGAAATTGCGGCCGTCGATGAGAGCGCTGAGTGCTTGATAGCGACTGCGCAGTGTTGGTTGGTCTGTCAGCGGGCGGTTCAGCCAACGACGCAGCTGCCGCGAGCCCATGGCTGTGACGCACTGGTCGAGCAACGCAAACAGGGTCGCATCGGGGTTGCCCGACATGCTGACGTCGA
>JAXDQF010000232.1:0-3262 GCA_034668025.1 Gammaproteobacteria bacterium
CGATCCAGTGAGCAGGCGTCCACGCCGTGGCACCAACCGTCCGGACGCAGAAAGCCCGCTCAAAAATCGATCCCGGCTGCGTGACCGGTCGGCCGTGGTCGCAAGTCATGCCCCGTCGGGCATCGATCGCCTGAACCGGCGTCGAAAGGCGGCCGTACTCCGATAGCCGCACTGACGCGCGATCTTGTCTGTGGATATACCGCCCTGGCGCCTCAGCCGAGCGGCCAGGGCCAATCGATAATTTTGCAGGTAACGTGCGGGTGACTCCCCGACTTCGCGGTGGAAGAGCTCGGCAAACGTCGAACGTGAAAGGCCGGCTACCGAGGCCATGGAACGGACTGTCCATCGCCGACCCGGCTCTCGGTGCACAGCAGTCAACAGACGTTGCAATTGCGGGTGGCGGTTGGCGCGAGCGATAGCGAGAGCCTCTCGTGGGACGGCGACTGTGCGCACAACCATGATGATGAGGGATTCCAGGAGCCGCTCGAGCACAAACGCGGGCGAGGCGCTCGCCCCGTGCGAACAGATGTCGATCACCTTCAAAAGCGCGGCAATGGGTGCCGGACAGGCCGCGGCCGACGGCCAGAACACGTACTTGGGAAGCGCGTTCACGAGAGCAGCATTCGCCGAACCTGCGTCGAAGTAGCCACAGAGAAGACCGACATTGCCAGCGGAGTGCTCGGATGACAGTGGTGCGAGCGTCACGGGCGACTGAGGCTCGGAAATGTCTGGCGAGTGCGCAAGCAGATACTCGGTCGTAGGCCGGTATAGAAGGAGGCCCCCTGCCGATGCACGTGTCGCAATGTCCGAGTCAGGCGTACGAACCCAGCACTCGCCGGAGAGTATCGCGTGGAAGCCGATCCGGCTGGCGGGTCCGCCGGCGATGCCCCACCTTGTGCACGCAAGTCCGCGAAAGGTTACGTGAGCCTTGATGACCGTGTCGGCCAGAAGGTCGTCAACAGAATAGCTGCCGCGAGGACTTGCCACTTGCAACTGACCGGCTGATCGGCTGGCTCATTTCAGTCTGGAAGATCAGTGCCGACGCGCCGGCCTGTGCGGCGGTGCAGGATCTCGAAGGCTCTTGGCAAGGCGCACGGTTCGATGCCGCAGCCCGCTGCGGCGCCCGCAACCGGCCGCGGGATGTCATCACACGCTGCGCGATCACGGCTTCGGCACGCCCGCTAGTCCATTGATTTATAAGCCAAATAGATTTGGCACGGCCATTGCTTTGTGTAATCCGTTCCGACCGTCGCCCCCGGTGATGCGCGGACTCAACCCAACTTCTCAGGAGTAGTGACATGACCTCGAAGACTGCGATTCTTGCCGCCGCCGTGGGCAGCCTGTTCGTTCTCGCCGGACCTGCGTTCGCGGCCGATGATGCGTCATCGGAAAAATGCTACGGAGTTGCGAAGGCTGCGAAGAACGATTGCGCCGGCGGGGCACATGCCTGTGCCGGACAGAGCTCGAAGGATGGAAGCCCCAAGGAATTCGTGAAGCTGCCCAAGGGCACCTGCGAGCGATTGGTCGGTGGCAGCTTGACCCCGGGCAAGTAACCCTCCCCTGGACCACGAACGTGAGTACGCGTTTGCCTCTCCCGGCCGCAGCGGTTTTACCGCTGCGGGCCGGCGTTGGTTTGCGCGCCCAGCATCACGCGGACATCGTTGCAAGCAAACCAGCAGTCGGTTGGTTCGAGGCCCACAGCGAAAACTACTTTGCAGCCGGCGGCGCGCAACGTTCTTATCTTGCGAAGATCAAGGCGGACTACGCCCTGAGTCTGCACGGCGTCGGACTTTCGATCGGCTCGACAGACCCAATGAACCGGAGCCATCTCGAGCAGATACTCAGGCTCGTACGCGACTTCGAGCCGATGCTCGTTTCCGAGCACTTATCGTGGAGCTCGGTGGGCGGTCGCTTCACGAACGATCTGCTTCCCCTGCCCTATACGGAAGAGGCACTGCGCCACATGGTCACGCGAGTATGTGACGTGCAAGACGTGCTGGGACGCCAGATCCTGATCGAGAATGTCTCGAGCTATCTGCAATTCACCTGCTCGCGCATGCCCGAATGGGAATTTTTGACTTCCCTCGCCGAGGAATCAGGGTGCGGGATACTGCTCGACGTCAACAACATGTATGTCAGCGCCAGCAATCATGGGTTTTATGCGTACGCGTATCTGAAGGCCGTGCCTCGCTCCGCGGTAAAGGAAATCCACCTTGCCGGTCATACGGCCAGACGAATCGGGCGGCAGGAGATTCTCATCGACACACACAACAGGCCCGTCTGCAACGCGGTTTGGGAGTTGTATGCGGCCGCAGTCGAGCGCTTCAGCGGTGTCCCGGCTCTCATTGAGTGGGACGCAGACATGCCCGCACTCGATGTGCTTGTCGCCGAGGCACACAAAGCGGACGCGATCGCGGGAGTGGCTCATGTTGCCGCTGCGTGATCTGCAAATGCGCTTCGATAGTGCGCTGTTCGATGACGCGACAGATGCGGTAGCACCCTGGATACGCGGTTGCGACAACGGCGCCGATTCCCGCGCGACTTGCGATCTACCGTAATAACCACCGCGCTGTCTGACCTCCGTCGATGCTGATTCTGGACAGTACGCAATTGACGGTGATGTCGCAGCGCTCTGCCGAGCGCCGTGACTTGTGTCTGCCCAGCGCATAGTTGCGCTGGGCGGGCTGCACTAGCAGCCTACCAGTAAACGCACGAAGACACTCTGCGAATCGGCGCCGAAAGCTGATCGGGACTGACTACGAATAGGGCCACCCCGCGCGGCAATCAAGCGACCGCATCGCGCACTCCTGCGACCGCGCTTCCGAAGTCTGTGTTGGGAATAATTTTGCGCGAGTCGCGGTCTGGATGGATGTATGGAGGTCATTCGCTGCATTAAGTGCCTGCGTGCTTTGCCAATGCTGGCCGCATTCGACTGTAATTCCGAAGGCTGGGCTGGTCGCTGCGAATGCTGTGGCGACCCCGCCGAGTTCGCTCGAGTGGACATGCTCGGCAACGAGCCTGTCAGGACGCCGGCTCGGCTGCGTCTTCCGCGCGCAGCGTGGATCGTAGCAGAGAAGTGGTACGCCTGGCGCACGACTCACGAAATGCTCGGATGGTATCAACGGGTGCGCGGTGAGGTGCCGCAACTCACAGGCAGAGCGCTGTACCAACAAATCATCGTTCGTCGGTCAGGGCTCGATGATGAGGCGGCCAGAGGGGTCCTGCGGCGGGCCTACCAGCGATTCTGCGAGTGGCCTTTTGA
>JAXDQF010000233.1:0-2843 GCA_034668025.1 Gammaproteobacteria bacterium
GTCCCGCTGGCAATGTGCCCTTGAAATTGTGATCACGGGGATCGCGAAGCAAATCGAAGAAGTGGGTCTACAGGCCGCGAGACGCTACATCGCGTTCGTGGGGACATTGTTTTTGTTCATCGCGACGGCGAATCTTTTTACGATCGTACCCGGCTACGATCCCCCCACCGGGTCGCTGTCGACCACGGCGGCACTGGCGTTGTGCGTATTCGTGGCGGTCCCCGTTTTTGGCATCGGTCAGCGCGGCTGGCGCGGTTACCTGAACTCCTACCTGCGCCCCACGATGATCATGCTGCCGTTCAACATCATCAGCGAGATTTCGCGCACGTTGGCTCTCGCGGTCCGCCTGTTCGGCAACATGATGAGCGGGACAATGATTCTCGGGATTCTCCTGACGATCACACCATTCGTCTTCCCGGTGGCCATGAGTGCGCTGGGGCTGCTCACCGGCATGGTGCAGGCCTATATCTTCAGCATTTTGGCAACGGTCTACATTGCGGCCGCCACCGGTACGGGCGATGCCTAGACACGAAACGAGGAAAGTCTCATGGACAGCGTGACTCTGATTGCGGCGACTTCTACCGTCACGGCGGGAATAACCATAGGCGTAGGGTGCTTCGGGCCGGCGATGGGTCAGGGACGCGCGGTGTCTACCGCGTTGAGCGCTCTTGCCCAACAGCCTGACGCCGCCGCCACCATCACGAGGACGCTGTTCGTGGGGCTCGCCATGATCGAGTCCATGGCCATCTATTGCTTCGTGGTCTCAATGATTCTCCTGTTTGCCAACCCGTTCTGGAATCATGTCATCGCGGCGGCCAGCGGAAAGTAGGCCATGCTCATCGACTGGTTCACCGTCCTCGCTCAGGCCCTCAATTTCCTGATTCTGGTCTGGCTGTTGAAGAGATTTCTCTACAAGCCGGTCCTCGCGGCGATCGATGCGCGGGAGAAAAAGGTCGCCGCGCAACTCGAGGATGCTGCGGCCCGGCAAGCGCAAGCTCAGAAGGAACGCGACGACTTTCGGCGTCAGAAGGACACATTGGACCAACAGCGCGAAGAGCTGCTACGCAAGGCGACCGACGAGGCCAATACCCAGCGTCAGCGCCTGCTCGATGCGGCCCGTAAGGATGCGGATACGCTGCGTTCGAAGCTGGCTGATGCGGTCACAAACGAACGCGAGGTGCTCAACCGGCAAATTGTGGCGCGTACCCAGGAGGAAGTCTTCGCCATTGCACGCAGGGCGCTGACGGATCTAGCCGACACAAGCCTGGAAGAACGGATGACGGAAGTATTCATCGACCGTCTGCGCCAGATGTCTGACGAGCAGCGGACGGTGCTGGCCACGGCACCGCGAACTGTGGGCAGATCCATACTAGCCGATTCGTCGCCTTCCGTGCCGGTGTTGGTGCGCAGCGCATTCGAGCTTTCGCCGGCGCACCGAGCCACGATCGAGGCCTCCGTGAAAGCCTGCCTTGGTGCGGACTTGATGCCCCGCTTTGAGACCTCACCCGATCTCGTCACCGGAATCGAGCTCACCTTGGGCGGCCGGAAAATCGCCTGGAGCGTCGCGGACTACCTGACATCACTCTCCAAGACCGTGTCAATCCTGCTCGAACAGAATGCGACTCCGGTGCAGGTGCTGGCGACGGAAGTGCGACATGCTCTCTGAGAGTCTGCAGGAGGGACTTGACAGGGCGTTCACCGGCATAAAAAGAGCGCGGGATACGTTCGCGATGCAACTCACATCCCGCGAGGTGGGCACGATCACGACCGTCTCGATGGGAATCGCAACCCTCAGCGGACTTCGCGGTGTCGGCTTCGAAGAGCTCATACGATTTCCAGGCGATTTATTCGGCATTGCTTTCAACGTGGACGAAGACGAAATCGGCGTCGTTCTCCTCGGAGACTATTCTCACGTTCATGCCGGCAATGAAGTGACGCGCACGGGTCGCGTGATGGATGTGGTCGTGGGCGAGCCGCTACTGGGGCGTGTAATCGACCCATTGGGCCGACCGCTCGACGGCAAAGGCCCGGTCGTCAGTCAGCTACGCCTGCCCATCGAGCGCGATGCAAAGGCGATCATGGATCGCTCTGCGGTCGTAGTGCCGTTGCAGACGGGCATCAAGGTGATCGATGCGCTCGTGCCTGTCGGGCGCGGCCAGCGAGAGTTGATTCTGGGCGACCGACAGACAGGCAAGACCGCCATAGCCATCGACACGATTCTCAACCAACGCGGCCAGAACGTCATTTGCATCTACAACGCGATCGGTCAGCGCGCCTCCGCTGTGGCGAAGGCGATCGCAGATCTGCGTGCACACGGCGCGATGGAATACAGCATCGTCGTCGTGAGCGAGGGTAACGATGCGCCCGGACTCAATTACATCTCCCCTTACGCGGCCACCAGCATTGCGGAGCATTTCATGGAAGCCGGCCGCGACGTGTTGGTGGTGTACGATGATCTGACGCAACACGCCCGCGCCTATCGCGAGATCTCACTGTTGTTGCGGCGCCCTCCGGGACGCGAGGCGTTCCCGGGCGATATCTTCTATATTCATTCACGGCTGCTGGAACGCTCCACGCACTTGCGGCAAGAGCTAGGCGGCGGCTCACTCACAGCCCTGCCCATTGTCGAAACCGAGGCTCAAGATATTGCCGCCTACATTCCTACCAACCTGATCTCGATCACCGACGGCCAACTCTATCTGTCACCGACCCTGTTCGAGCTTGGGATCCTTCCGGCAATCGACGTCGCGAAATCGGTTTCGCGGGTGGGCAGCGCCGCACAGCTTGCGGCTTATCGCACCCTCGCGGGCACTCTCAAGCTCGCCTACTCGCAGTTCGAAGAG
>JAXDQF010000234.1:0-5540 GCA_034668025.1 Gammaproteobacteria bacterium
CTTGAGAACAACTGAGACGATCGGCGCGCTCGATTGAAACTTGTGCCAGGCTGGTCCGGGACCCAGCTGCTGCTCGAAAGACTGCATCGTGATGCCAAGCCAGCTTCGAGTGGCCACCCGGGGAGGCAAGAAGTTTCCCGATCTGTATGCGTACCCGTCCATGGTTTCACCCGTCGTCATGCGCTGCGTCCCTGCTTGCGGGGACGTAGTTCGGACCCTAACCAAGAGATCCGGCTCAACCAAGACATCTTTGCGCTCTGAACATTTGTCAAATATATCCTCAATGTCCTTCGCGCCAAGCTCATATCCGCATGCAGGCTCGCAACGAGTCGGCGGCATTCGGATAACTTGTCGACGGACGAGTTCCTACTCCGTTTAAATGGCGCGGTTTCGCGCCAATACGAATCCGGCAAGGTCCGCCTAGGCGCCCCCTCCTGACCCGCCAGCCAGTTCCCCAGCAGATCGGTCCAGTGATCCACCGGCAAGCCTCGCGTGCCTACGCCAAGGCCGTGGCCGCCGCGGGTGAAGATGTGCAGCTCGGCGGGCGATCGGCACTGGACCAGTCGGCATAAGGGCCCTCTACCACTCGGAAAAAACAGTCGATCGTCCTGTGCGACCGCGGTGAACAGTGGCGGCGCGTCGGCCGGCGCAGCTCTGGGTCTCGCCACCATAGATCGGCGCGACGAAGGCAAGCGGCGCGCGGGTCCAAGGCGACGTCGGTGGTCGAGAAGGCACCGGCGGAGAAGCCAATCATGCCGATCCGGTCCGGCTTGAGGCTCCATCCGGCGGCCCGCTCGCGGACGATCTCGATCGCGCGGCGGCCGTCGCCGGCAGCAATTTCCCACGCGCGGGCGATGCCCTCATCGCGTCTCGCATCGGCCAACGCGCGGGGCGCCTTCGCGCCGGGGCGATTCCCTCATGCTCCCAGGCCAGCACCCGCCAAGCGCCGCCGGGGCAGACGACGACGCCTACACCATTGGCCTTTGCCGGGTCGGGCATGAAACCGGTCAAGCTCGGGTCCGAGACGTTGCGAAGCATGTCGGTCTCGGGACCGAAGATGGCGGGGCTGGGGAAGGCGATTTCTAATCCAACGCCGGGCAGGCTGCTGGGCGGCCCGTCCGGCCAGAGCCGGATCACAGGGTTCAGCGAGACCTGTCCGCCCGCACTAATCTCGCCAAGCGTATCATCGGCCATGACCGTACCCATGTCTCGTCTCCTTCGACTGGCGGATACAGAGGTAGTGGGCTTCCTATCAAGCGACCAGTATGTATCTTTTGGTAAGTACTAAACTGTGGGGCGAGGCATCGGCCCTAATTTGTGGCGAGGAAACCGCCCCAGTAATCCGCGGCTCTCATGGCTCAAGACCCGCCCTTCGCGATATTTTGCCCGAGATCGAAGAAGCGCAAAAGGATGTGGGACCTTCCTCCGAGCGACCCCATTCTCGCATATTGCATGACTATCGGGATTGCATCTGTCCTTTCCTCGCTTGGTTCCGAGATCAAGGCCTCTTCATTCGTATCGCACCAGTCGAGCAATTCGTTCAAGTGACGCCGTTCGGCGTCAATACGAACACGATAAGTCCGGCTAATCAAACCCGCTATGCCTCGCCTAGGCTAACCTGCGGACGTGTCGACATCAAAACGCGTATCACGATGCGGTTGGCCGTTGAAGTGTTCGGCCACTATTTGCCAGCCCCCTCCTCGACGACCGGATGTCTTGCGTGACCGATATCGAGACCGATGTACTGATCGTGGGCGCCGGACCGGCAGGTCTTACTGCCTCAGCCCTGCTGGCCAGACTTGGTGTTAAATTCATTTCGGTCACGAAATACGATTCCACTGCAGATTCTCCGCGTGCGCACATCACAAACCAGCGCTCGATGGAGATTTTCCGCGATTTAGGCTTTGCAGATAGAGTACGAGCGCGCGCAATGCCGCAAGACCTGATGGGAACGCAGGTGTTCGCTACGTCCTTTGCCGGCCTGGAATTGGCAAGAACCAGAGGTTGGGGAGCCGGCGTTGATCGCCGGAGCGACTACGAACGTGCGAGCCCGACCAGTATGTGCAACATACCCCAGCACGTACTCGAGCCGATTATTCTAGAGGCCGCAGCGGCCAACGGCGCCGAAATTCGCTTCGGGCACGAGCTGCTCGAGTTGAACGAAGTCGAAGATGGGATCGATGCCCTGATTCGCAATAGGCAGAAGAATGAGGAGTATCAGATCCGCGCCAAATACGTTGTCGGCGCTGACGGCGGTCGCAGCATTGTTGCTCGTCAGATGCAAATCAGTTTCGAGGGCAAAGGAAAGATTGGAGACTCAGTAAGTGTCTGGTTGAAGGCGGATCTATCCAGGTATGTAAGGCACCGCTCCGGTGCGCTGGCCTTCATCTATCATCCAGGAAGCGAGGTGCTGTTCAGCGTCTGGCCCTGCGTCAATCCCTGGGATGAATGGAATCCTTTCTTCCTGAGGCACAATTTTGCCGACGGCGACGTGTCGGAGCTCTGGATTCGGCAACAGATCGAGGCCGCCATCGGCGATTGCTCCGTGAAATATGAGATCAAGAAGGTAACCAAGTGGCAGGTTAACCATCTCGTCGCCAAGCAATATCGGAAGGGTCGCGTCTTTCTAGTCGGCGACGCCGCTCATCGTCATTCGCCCGCTAACGGACTTGGAAGCAATACTTCGATCCAAGACTCTTATAACCTGGCTTGGAAGCTCGCCCTGGTTCTTTCGGGCCACGCAAGCGAGGCTCTGCTCGATAGCTATGACGCAGAGCGCCGTCCGGTCGGACAACAGGTCATTGCTCGCGCGCATCGAAGCGGTCGAGACATGTCCTACTTGTGGCAAGCCTTGGGCGTTCGCCCCGATCAGGCTGCCGAAGAGGCAAGGAAGAATATCGATCTGCTGTTCGCCGGTGGCGAGGTGTCGGCGCAAGCTCGGCGATCGGTATGGGATGCGCTTGACTTGATGAACGGGCAATTCAACGCGCACGGCGTCGAACTCGGTCAACGATATGCTTCTCACGCCATCGTCCAGGACGAAACTCTGACCTCGCCCAAACGAACCGCTTCTGATCTTTATTACAGGCCGAGCACTGACGCAGGCGCGCATCTCCCTCACGTTTGGATCGAGAAAGATCGCAGACAGACATCCACACTTGATCTCGTGGCCTACGACGGATTTACCCTGATTTCCGGCATCCAAGGAGATGTGTGGCACAATGCCGCGTCCCTGGTCGCTAAGGAGTTCGACGTCCCCGTCTCATACTTCCCAATTGGGCTCCGTCAGGAATACGACGACGTATTCGGCGATTGGGCACGGATTGGGGGGATCGATGATGACGGGTGCATCCTGGTCCGGCCCGATCGCTTCGTCGCATGGCGATCGAAATGCGGAGCAACAAAATCCGCCGCGACGGCGGCGCTCCGTAACGCAATGGCGCAGATTCTCGGAAGGTGACCGCAATGTCACAGCCAGTTTAACTATCGATGGAACACCGATAATGTCTAAGCGACTGGTCCTCATCGCCCGAAAGGCCGACCATAGTCCGGAGCAATTTCGAACGCACTGGAGCGGTCCGCACGCCGATATTATCAAGAGGATCATCGCGCATTTTCCGGATGCGGGAAAGGTCAGGTATACGCAAAATCGCGTTGCCCGCACCCTTTGGCAGCACTCATCTTCCGCACGATCTTTCCACGTCGACGGTATCGTACAAGTCAATCTTACCGCGAAGACACCTCCAGAGAAGGCGATCTCATCGGGAGCCGTCGCCAGCATGCTGGAGGACGAGCTTAGATTTCTTCGTGCATTCACCGAATGTCACGTAGAGGCCGAAGGCAGCGATCTAAACGATGTTCGGGGAACAAAGATAATCTTCATTGCGGCAAAAGGGACGGAAGTTGACAGGAGTACCTTCGCGACGGCAATTCGTGAGGCCTTCGGAGTCGGTACGACCGCGTTGCGGGGCGTCCGCCAGGTCTGCTTGAATTGGACGACTTCAACATCGGTAAGGCAAAGACTCCTTCACGAAGAAACACCGCCAAGCGTGCTCATAGAACTATGGCTCGAGACCATCGAGATGGCGCGGCTTGAGGACGTCGGCCGAAGCTTGATGGCTGTCGCGGTCAAGCAGTCGGCCTATGAAATTGACCCGCACGTTGTCCTCGGGTAGAGGCGCGCCGATAACGCAGGCAAAGCAGACGGTTCACAATCTAGCTCGCCTGCGGAGCGTCGACAGTGACAGGTGGTCCCCCTAGGCGGCGCGTTGATGTCCGTGGACCTTGCGGCGTGCCACGATCGCCTCAACCTTGCTCGAATACTTTGTTCCCCACTCGCAAAGAGGAGCCAGCGCCTTTCCCAGGGTTCTTCCGAAAGTCGTGAGGGAGTATTCGACCTTCGGGGGCATCTCTCCGAAATCGACACGATCGATTATCCCGTCCGCCTGTAACTCCTTGAGCTGCTGAATCAGCACTTTGTCACTGACCTTGCCGACTGCGCGTCTTAACTCGCCATAGCGGCGGGTCTCATGGGCCAGATGGAACAGGATCAATGGCTTCCATTTGCCCCCAAGCACAAAAAGCGCTGCGTCTAAGCCGCATGTAAAGGCGCCCTTCTTCATCTTGATCCGCTCCTAATTTGGTACTTACCAAACGGTGCATACTGGAAGAGATAAATGCAACTCCTATGTCCGCATTTCATCATTCACGTATTGAGGACGCTATGAGCAGACTTAAAGGAAAGATCGCGGTCATCACGGGCGCGAACAGTGGCATCGGCCTGGCGAGCGCGAAACGGTTCGTCGCCGACGGAGCGTATGTCTACATTACCGGGCGCCGCCAGGAAGAATTGGACAAAGCGATCCAGGCGATCGGAGCCGGCGTGACCGCCGTGCAAGGTGATGTGTCAAATCTCGAAGACCTGGACCGGTTGTTCGCAAAGGTCCGGTCGGATCATGGGCGCATAGACGTACTATTCGCCAATGCCGGCTTGGGCGCAACCGAGCCCTTGGGCAAGATTACTGAGTCCGCCTATGATCTGGTCTTCGGTGTGAATGTCAAAGGTACGATATTCACGGTTCAGAAGGGACTGCCACTGATGCGGGACGGAGGGTCCATCATTCTCACGGGATCAACCACGGCCTCGATGGGCACTCCGGCCTTCAGCATCTACAGCGCAAGCAAAGCGGCGATTCGCAATCTCGCCCGCAGTTGGACGCTGGACTTGAAGGGCACCGGAATTCGCGTGAACGTTCTTTCGCCCGGTGCCACTGCGACGCCCGGTCTGCTCAGGGCCTTGGAGAGAACGGGCCAGAAGGACGCAATGATCGCGGGACTTGCGGCGCAATCTCCGCTCGGACGAATTGCCGAGCCAGACGATATCGCAGACGTAGCGCTCTTTCTGGCGTCCGACGCCAGCAGGTCTATGACCGGAAGCGAGGTCTTCGCGGACGGCGGAATGGCGCAGGTTTGAGGGCGGCGCTGGCATACGGCTTAGGCCGCACAATCGGGGCTCATGCCCCGGTTTGAAATGCGGAACC
>JAXDQF010000235.1:0-5628 GCA_034668025.1 Gammaproteobacteria bacterium
TCGAGCGGCTCGCGCTCGGCGCACATGAGCGAAATGCGATGTTCCGCCATCCCGGTCTTTAGGCGTGCGATGCCTCGGCGGAATAGATCCGTCTTGGCGAGCAGCGCGTAGCTCACCCGGCCGTCGACGTCGTAGCAGGCCGGGTCCTGGCTACGGGCGCCGAGCTCCTCTCCCAGAAACACGTACTGGATCCCCACTGCTGTAAGCGAGGCTTGTAGCTTCTCTCGTCTGAACTGCGGGTTGAAACGGCTATACGGGGTGGAACGGACGTCGGCCACAGCCGTGATGCCGTGAGGTTGGAGCAGCCCTAGAAACCGCTCGATGGGGTGATTCGAATGTCCGACGGTATGGATCATACTGCTTCCCGTGACATGGATCGGACGCGCAATTACCTTGCCTGAAACGGTCGGCTCTTCGCTAGAAGTGCTGTTCGAGGGCCCGGTCCATCATGTCCAAGTCTTCGAACATTCGCTATTCGTTCGGCTTCACGGACGGGCGATCGCGACCACGCGCCGAGGTCGAATTTACCTGCGCGGGAGTGGCGAAGAGTTCTTCGACAATCCCTGGCTGATGCTCCACGAGTACTGCCACGTCATCAAACAGTGGGAGCCGCGCACGCTCACGATTTGGAGCTACGCAGTGGAGTGCCTTCAACGCGGATATTGGAACAATCGTTTCGAGGTGGAAGCCCGGGCCTTCGCAGATGCACATGCCAACCGCTTGCGGTCGCTGCTGAGATCAACGTCTTACCCCAACAACGCCTCGCGGTGATACAGCCGCCCGGCGATGAACACCAGCAACGCGCCAACGGCGAGCGTGACGCCAACCGAGAGCGCCAGGAAAGCCCCGGAGATGGGCTCATCGCGTAGCAAGCTCGTGATCAAGAAGTGCTGACTCAAAGACGGCACCGCCATCAATGAAGCCGTCGGCCGCAGTCCGAGAACGCTGGCGAACACGAGAGGTAAGGTCGGTATCAGCAGAACCAGTCCCAGGTACGTTTGGGCTTCCCGATAGCTGCGCGTGAAGGCAGCGACGATGGTCATCAGCGCGGCACCCAACGGAACCAGCGGCAGGCAACACATCACTACCATCAAGGCTACGAGCGGACCGAAATTGACGCTCATCCCGAATCGTTCGAGTCCGGCAAACTGCAGCACGATGGCAAACGCCGATACGGTGAGCGACAGTGACAGCGTCATGAACGCACACGTAGCGAGCATCTTTCCGTAGATCAAGTGCTCACGACGTACGGGTACCGTCAGCAACGGTTCCAGCGATCCGCGCTCGCGCTCTCCCGCTGTCGCATCGATAGCCAGATACATGCCGCCCATGAGCATGGTCAACAGGACCAGGTAGCTGAGTGTACCGAGGGCAAGCACTGACCTACTCGCCGGAGTCGATACGTCCACATCGTGTATCACGATCGGCGACAGGACCAGCGGATCGATGCCACGTGTCATCACACGTAGGCGCGCAAGCAGCGATCCATACTGACTGAGTAGTCCTTTGATACGAGCGACGTCTTTGCCATTGTTCGCATCGGATGAGTCAACATACAGCAGCAATTGGGCAGGTTGCGACGCTTGAAAGCGGGAACCGAAGTCTTCCGTCACCACCAGTACGAAAGGCTTGCGATGCTCCTTAACAGCTTCGCGCGCCGCGGCATCATCGTACGAAGCGGTTTCAACTTTGACGCCGTACTGCCGTAAGTGAGCGAGCAAATTTGGCGCGCGCTCGGCGTGGGACACCGTCAAAGTTACAGGCTTGTCCGCTCCGGAAGTCCCGCGCTCGATCGATAATGACAGCGCAGCTCCAAACAGCAACGGTCCAAATAACGGCCCGAAGATGAGGGCGGAGATGAGCGTCCGGCGGTCGCGCAGGTTCTCTCGGAACTCCTTGCGGAACACGCTGAGAATTGCCCACATTACGACAGTCCCTCGCCGGTCCCGATCAGCCGCACGAAGGCGTCCTCCAAGGTGCTTTCACCCGTCTGCGCACGCAGCTCTTCTGGCGTCCCACTCGCAACGACCGTCCCATGCGCGATCACAACCACGTCGTCACAAAGTGCTCCCACTTCCTGCATCACGTGACTGGAGAACAACACGCAATGCCCCTCATCGCGAATCCGCGCCAGCAGGCGACGCAAGCTGCGCACAGCCATGACGTCCAATCCATTGGTCGGCTCGTCCAACAAGATATTCCGAGGTCGATGGATGAGAGCGCGCGCGAGCGCGGTTTTGATACGTTGGCCTTGTGAGAAGCCTTTGGCAGTTCTGTCTGCGAATTCCTCCATCTCGAGGAGTGAGATCAACTCGACTGTCCGAGCATCGCGTTCCTTTCTGGCCAGTCCGTGCAGAGCTCCGAAGTACGCTATGTTTTCGCGCGCGCTCAGATGCGGGTAGATGCCTGCGTTGTGAGGCAAGACGCCCATACGTCGGCGCGCTTCAAGGGGCTGACTCACTACGCTCACACCATCAATCAACGCGTCCCCAGCCTCAGGCGCGATCACCGTGTAGAGAATACGGAGGGTCGTAGATTTACCGGCTCCGTTGGGACCTAACAATCCGGTAATGCGGCCGTCGGCGGCACGCAGGCTCACGTCGCGGACCGCAGTGACGCGGCCGAAATGCTTCTGCAGGCTATTAGCTTCAATCAAGGCGACGGGCCGCCAACGGTTATAAAGAACGGCATCGGCGTGTCGTTCCGGACGCACGAGACGTCCAGGCCCTCGATCCCCCCCAGCCCCACAAACTTTGCCATCACCCGATCCACGCAGGGAGCCGTCAATTGCCCGTGCCCAAATCCCTTCATGACAACGTGGATACTCTGAGAGAACCCGCGTCGTGCCAGCTCAGCATCGGCGGGTGGAGTTACAGGATCATCTTCGCCGGACAGAATCAACGCCGGCACGTCAGAGTGTAAATCGGCATGGAAATCCGGGTCGATGGGCCCTCGCGGCCAGACAGAGCACATGCTTTTCAACCCATCGAGTTGCGCCGTCCCTAAATACGTCTTCTCCATCTCGGCTCGGTTCACCTTCGCGAGATCCCAGAAGGGAACATCTTCAGTGCAAACGACGCTGTTGTGCATTCCATACGCAAGGGCGTCGCCATAAGAGCGGTTGACCATCAAAAACTGAGAGGCAAGCGGCGTGAAGTTGGCGGAGGCTGTCGCGCCATGCAACATCAACGGCAGAAGCGCTGCTTGTTCGGCAGTGTAGCTTGCAAGCCGCAGGACCGTAGCCAGGTGGTAGCCGGTGAATTCGAACTTCGAGGATTCGCCACTGGTGGGATCCGAGAGAGTTACTGGTACCGCGTGCGCCTGCAGAGAGCTACGTAGCGAGTGATACGCCACCGTTGGATCGCCGAAGTGCTTGCTGCACTCAGTGTCGTGAGCGCAGCGAGCGAATATATGTGATAGAGCCTGCTCCGCATTGAACGCGGTTGCTGTGCCGAGTGCCAGCTGCGGTGGCACCACTCCGTCGAGAACCACGGCGCGAGTCCTGCTCGGAAAGCGGCGCACGTAGTGTTGGGCAACACGCGTTCCGTATGAGACTCCATACAAATTGATTCGCGCATAGCCCAGGGCGGCGCGGACCGCGTCGAGATCTTGAACGGCGACGCTTGTTGTATAGAACTCGACACGCGAGGTCTTTTCCAACGTCGTCAGGCAGCGGCGTGCATCAGCCGCGATTTCAGCGTCGGTGGCGCGATAGAGGTCATCGTCATCGAGTGTGCAATTCAGTGGGTTCGACTTCCCGGTGCCACGCTGGTCAACGAGGACAATGTCGCGGTCACGATGAATTCGCTCGAACGAGAACGCCGCCGACGCATAGAACGTCGTTGCTGCCATACCAGGACCGCCAGCGAGGACGAACAACGGGTCCGGCTGCTTGTGGCGATTGATAGCCGGGACTCGCGCAACGCGAAGCGAAATGTGCCGCCCACCCGGGTCGGCCGGATTCTCTGGAACGCTCAGATCACCGCATTCGGCCAGCACTATGGCCACTTTTGCGGGATCTTCGAGCTGGCAGGAAACCAGCGCCAGCGACGCCAGCGGTGCCGCCGAAGCGCCGGTGGCGGCGGTACCCAAAGGGGCGGCACCTGTGGCCTCCCTGCCAACGGACAACAATCCGATCACCAGAAGCAATGAAACGGTCCGGAAATTCACGCGGCGCGCGCCCTGGCCTTGTTCGTAAAACTTGCAGCCCTACAATACGCGACACGCCGTTTTGGCAGCCACGACCTGGACCCCGAATTCAATGCGTTTCGCCCAAACCTTTGACGTCATCGTCATCGGTGGCGGTCATGCCGGTACCGAAGCGGCATTGGCGGCCGCCCGGATGGGCGTGCGTACGTTACTTCTGACGCAGAGCATCGAAACGCTCGGTCAAATGAGCTGCAACCCGGCCGTCGGGGGGATCGGAAAAGGCCATCTGGTTCGGGAAATCGATGCCCTCGGTGGCGTGATGGCGCGCGCCACCGATCGGGCCGGCATTCAATTCCGCACCCTCAATGCCAGCAAGGGACCGGCAGTGCGGGCCACGCGCGCGCAAGCGGACCGCCAGCTCTATAGGCAGGCGATCCGAACCGTCCTTGAGAACCAGCCGAATTTGACGCTGTTTCAGCAGGAAGCGGGCGACCTCCTGGTCGACGGGCAAACCGTCCGAGGTGTGGTGACCGTGACTGGTATTACCTTCGAGGCACCGTCGGTTGTGCTCACGGTAGGTACATTCCTCGGCGGTCGCATTCACGTGGGTCTGGATAACTACCAGGGCGGTCGAGCCGGTGATCCACCGTCGAATAAGCTTGCCGCGCGCCTGCGCGAGTTGGCGCTGCGCGTTGGCCGCTTGAAGACGGGTACACCGCCTCGGATTGACGGCCGAAGCTTGGACTTCTCCGTGATGGACGCCCAGCCGGGCGACTGGCCCACTCCGGTGTTCTCGTTCCTGGGGCGCGACAGTGAGCACCCAAAACAGCTCAATTGTTTCATTACAAATACAAACGAGCGCACGCACGAGATCATTCGTGCCGCCACCGATCGCTCGCCGATGTTTACCGGCGTCATTGAAGGCGTCGGCCCGCGCTACTGCCCGTCAGTCGAAGACAAGGTCGTGCGGTTCGCTGACAAGGTGTCGCACCAGATTTTCGTTGAGCCGGAAGGCCTCACCACGAATGAGGTGTACCCCAATGGCATTTCCACGAGCCTGCCGTTCGATGTGCAGTACGAGTTTGTGCGGAGCATTAAAGGCTTTGAGAACGCCCATCTCACGAGGCCGGGCTACGCCATCGAGTACGACTTCTTTGATCCGCGGGATCTGAAGCCATCCCTGGAGACCAGGAGTCTCGACGGGTTGTTCTTCGCCGGCCAGATCAACGGCACGACGGGTTATGAAGAAGCCGCCGCGCAAGGCCTGATGGCGGGAATCAACGCCGCGCATTATGCTGCATCCGGTTTCGCGGCATTCGTCCTCCGCCGCGATCAGGCCTACATCGGCGTCCTCATCGACGACCTCGCCACCAAGCCCCCGATCGAACCCTACCGCATGTTCACCAGCCGCGCCGAACACCGCCTGCACCTGCGCACCGACAACGCCGATCAGCGCCTCACCCCAATCGGCCGCGAGAT
>JAXDQF010000236.1:0-10609 GCA_034668025.1 Gammaproteobacteria bacterium
TCCGGGCTCATAGGCCTCCACCGAGACACAGATTCGCTCGTTCTCGCGCTCACAAAAGAAGAAACCGCGATTGGCCTTCAACTCCCCGGCGATCCAGCCGCGCGCCACAAATTCAGCACGCTTGGCACGCATCACCGCCCGCAGGTCGGTGAGAGGTTCAAGCTGCAGGTATTCGAGCGGACGGCTCTGACGATCACGGACCACGAGCCAGCGCGACTGGTCGCAGGTCCGAAGTGGATCGACGCCGGCATGCCGTACTCTTTGAACCATCGTCTGAGCATGCCAAAAGCGACCCTATGCACAACAAGCCGTCTTGAAGACCACTGTATGAGCCTATCCCGCTGGGCTCGGCGGCTTGCCCGGGCGGGCGGCCCGGATCCCGATCGCAAGACGCTCCCGCCCTCTACGAACGATGAAAGACCAGCGACCCGGTGACGGACTCCCGGTCCATCCCTGGGCGCCGAACTCAGCGGCTGCCAACTGCAGGCGCTTCGGCAGATCAGTCCCGGGCGGCAACACTTCGCTCATCAGCGTCTGTCCCTTGTTGTCCACCACCACAAACCACGACTCCTTGGGGAGGCTCGTGGGCATCCGCAGAACGTGATTGAAGGGGCCTCGTTTCGGCATGGGCGGATCTTGCCGCAGCCGATAGAGTCCTCAGCAAAACTAAATTGAGTAGCTGTATGCCGTGTTGGATGCGGCCCGCCGCCCGCCGCCCACGGCCGGATGTCGGGCAACACCTTCGTTGAGGACGAGGTTGGATCACTGCCGTGGTGTCAGGATCTCGTCAAAACGTGCGGGTATCGACTGCTCGCGCTCCAGGTGGGGGTACCGCAGTCCGCCGTGATAATCGATACTGGCAACGATATAGCGATCCGCGTTCTCGAGGATCAGCTCAATCGGCGCAGATGAGTGGGCCGCGGCGGTGATTGTGCGTTTGAGCAGATCCCAACAGTGCGTTTCAGAAGCCCGGGGGTGACTCGCTGACGACGTTCAAACTGCGCTCCAGAGCCAGACCAACACGCGCAATAGTGCCTTCATCAAACAGCTTGCCGATGAGCGTCACGCCGTGGGGCACGCGCCGCGGCGGGTTAAACGTTGGCAGCGTGTGTGCCGGATCGGGTGCCCAGTCGCTGCGCGCCTGCGCAACCTTCACGAACCCCGCACGCAGAGTCAACGAGGGATGACCGGTGAAATTGCTGATCGTCAGCATTTCGTCGCGCAGCGACGGCACCAGCAGCAGGTCAACTTCCGAGAAAACGCGCTGCATCTGCAGTGCGACGGCGCGCCGCAGGCGATCTGCCTGGACGAAGTCGACAGCGGAGATGAAGCGCGACTGGCGAAAGGTGTTGGGCCACGAATCCGGTGTCTGCATCTTCAGTGAGTCGATCTGACGACTGAGCGTGAGATCCTCAAAAGCGGCGGCTGACTCAGCAAATAAAATCGCGTTCAGACAGTCATAAGGCCAGTCGGGGATCGCGACCTCGATCAATCGAAGTCCGAGTTTCTCCAGCCTCTCCAACGCAGCACGATCAACTTCCGTGGCAGGAGCCTCGTTCATCCATGCGGGGAAATATCCGACACGCAAGCCACTGACAGGAGCCGTTGCGTCATACTCCAAATGACTCGGAACGCTGGCGAGATCGCCGGCATCCGGACCCGAGATCGCCTGCAGTACGAGCATCGTGTCCTCCACGCTGCGCGCCATCGGGCCCAACTTATCGAGTGACCACGCGAGCGTCATGGCGCCAGTGCGAGGAACTCGGCCAAACGTCGGCCTCAATCCAGTAACACCACAGCGCATGCTGGGATCCACGATGCTTCCCTCGGTCTCGCTGCCGATGGCGAACCCCACGAGCCCGGCGGCCGTTGCCGCGCCAGGCCCCGCGCTCGAGCCTCCTGCCCCTTCTTCCAGAAGCCACGGGTTCATAGTTTGCCCGCCAAACCAGACGTCGTTGAGTGCCAGCGCACCGAGGGACAGCTTTGCGATGAGCACCGCGCCCGCATCGTGCAAGCGACGTACGATGGCGGCGTCCTCGGTTGGCACTCTGTTTCTGAAAGGCTCCGCCCCGTAGGTAGTCGGAATGGACGCAGTGTCGAGAAGGTCTTTGCCGCCCCAAGGGATTCCATGCAGGGGCCCACGATATTTGCCCGCGGCAATCTCGCGATCCGCCTGCCTGGCCTGCATGAGCGCAACCTCGCGCGTCAGAGTGATTACGCAACGCAGTTTCGGATCGAACTTCGCGATGCGCTTCAGATAGATCTCGGTGAGGCGCTCCGAGGTCAGCTTGCGGGTCTCCACCCAACGCGACAGCCGCCACAAGGGAGCGAGCGCGATGTGCGCATCCTCGGTCGGAACCATGCCGGGATCGCGGTCGCTTCGTATGAAGCGGTCCTTCTGTGGAACGATACCGTGCCCGGGGAGCACAGGATTCCAAGTTGAGAATGGCGCAAGAGTGGGCGGCAGCGCGACTTTGCGTGGGCCAACGCGGCGCTCGTAAAGCGTCGCCATGCTGTTGCGCCAACTCCCTGCGGCAATCGCGCGTTCTGCTTCCGTCAGCTCGACTTGTACGAGCTTCTCGGCGGCCATAAAGGTCGCGGAGTCCACTTCGGGCCCAGCGGCGGGCGCCGTGGCAAACGCGGGCGGGGTTCCCACCGGGGCTTGCTGGGGTGGGTGGGTTTGCCGGGCTTTATCGGCTTCTGGCGGTTCGGGTGGCTGTTGGGCAGCGGCGGCCGCCGAACCCACAATCGCAGCAGAACTCAGGAGAAATTCGCGGCGAGACTTTGACACGTTGGAGCTACCGCTGCGGCAGTTGCGGAGTCGGGACAACGGTCAAACTGCGATGCCCGGCCACATCCACCGATCGCACACCGAAGATCACATTGTCCTTCGATACGGGAAGAGTGACTTTCTTGTCCGCGACGCTCAACGACCGCTCCCATCGAGGAGCCGTCAACTCTCTCCACACGACCTCGTACCGGACGCCGGCCGGGGCCGCCTCGCTGTCCCACTCCAGTGTTGTGTTGTTATCGAGGTCAGTGGTAATCACTCGTGGATTCGAGGGTGGCGGAGGCGCCGATGCGAGCGTCGCGAGAGTCGCCGCATTTATCCGGGCAACCTGTGAGACGTAGCCAAAATCAACGAATTTGAGCAGGTCACCGTATTCCACGCCCTTCTCGGTGCGCAGGTTTTGATGTTGGTGATTGAAGTCTTCCCGCCATTCTGTAAAACGGACCGCGGCAAAGCCTTCCTGATTGAAGGAGGTATGGTCGCCGCCGCGAAGAAAACGGTCGCGACGGAACTCGAGGACCGGCCGGAATTTTCCACCGTACGTCACACCGGCGTCGAGGATCGCGCGCGCCAGCTCTCGGGAAGGCGAATCGCCTGAGTAGCCCAAAGAGTCGGCTTGTTTCGCCTGCTCCGCAGTCGCGATGGCGGGGATGCCCTCCGAAAACACACGCACCGCCGACTTGTCCTGAAGGTGATCGCCGGGGGTCGTATTGCCGCCGACGATGTCATTGTTCAGGACGCCCTCGAGTTGCCAGCCTTCGGATTTCGCCAGCTGTGCCAGGTGGCGACTGCCGAGGAGGCCCTGCTCTTCTGCGGCCACAGCCACGAAGACGAGGGTTGCGGGAGGTTTCAGTTTCGAAAGCGTGTGCGCGCATGCGAGGCTCACCGCGACTCCCGACGCATCATCATTTGCACCGGGAGCGTCTCCGCGCGCATCGAGGGTATCCGTGTTGCGGGAATCGTAGTGGCCCGTAACCAGGTACATCCGCTTCGCCTGCGCCGGATCCGAGCCCCGCAGGATGGCGTACACGTTGGTGATCGTCGTGGGCTTGGGGATTCGATTCTGCGGGGCTTGGGTAAAGACATCCCGCTTCACTTCGAGGCAGCCGCCGCATTCAGCCGAGTAGCGTTTGAATTCCGCCTCGATCCAGTCGGCCGCGGCATTGATGCCCTGCCCGGCCGGCAAGTCCTGCTCCATGCTCGACAAGGTGCTGCGGGTATGGAAGGCGACCAATGCCTGTATCGTATGCTCGATCTCGCTCGTGGAGATCCCATTGAGCATCTTCGAGATGCCTGCATCCGCCTTCGCGGGGTGGATCGCAGAGCCGGCAATATCCAGGTCGCGCCCCGATGGGGCGGGATAGGCTGGCTGATAGATCCCGCACACAACGAGCGCCGCTACCGCCGCGCCCAGCAGACGTTCCCGCATCATCGGTGGTTCCTTGTTTGCTCTTTGACCCGCTCCCCGGGGCACATCCTAACGGCCAAGTCCTCTGAACGGAAAATTGTTTGTGTTGCAGACGTTCCCGGCGCTATAGGATAAAGAGGTTCCTTTTTTCGAGTACCCAACTCTCATGCCAAAAGCCAAGCTACGCCTCCGCGACCTCCTGTTGCTTGCCGGGCTGGCCGCCGCGACGCCCGCCCTGGGTGCCCCCTCGTCGAATGAGGTCAATGACGCCTATCCGCAGGCATACAAGCTGTATGTCGATCTGCACCAGCATCCGGAGCTCTCTGGAAGCGAGACTCAGACCGCAACGAAGCTCGCGGCCGCGCTGCGGACACAGGGCTACACCGTGACGGAGCATATTGGAGGCACCGGCCTCGTTGCGATTCTGAAGAACGGTGAAGGCCCGACGATCATGCTGCGCACCGAGCTCGATGCGCTGCCGGTGGAGGAGAAGACGGGGCTTGCGTTTGCAAGCAAGGTACGCACGAAAGACTCCAACGGCCGCGATGTCAGTGTCGGGCACATGTGCGGGCACGATGTACACATGAGTGCCCTGGTTGCGGCAGCGGGCATCATGGCCCATAGCAAGGACTCCTGGCACGGGACCCTCATGTTGGTCGGCCAGCCTGCCGAGGAGACCATCAGCGGGGCCACTGCGATGATCCGGGACGGCCTGTTCACGAAATTTCCGCGCCCCGATGCGGCCGTCGCGCTCCATGTCGGCAACGAGATGGCCGCAGGAAAAGTCGGCATCGTTTCCGGAATATACAACACCAATGCGGACTCGATCCGCATCACCATCTACGGCAAGGGCGGTCATGGATCAGCTCCTCACACCGCCGTGGATCCCATCGTAACGGCCGCACGGACCATCATGGCGCTGCAGACGATCCCCTCCCGTGAGGTCAAGCCCGGCGAGTTGGCCGTGGTGACGGTCGGCTACATCACGGCAGGAACCAAGAACAACATCATTCCCGATCAGGCGGAGATGGGACTGACGGTGCGGACCTACAAACAGGATGTCCGCAAGCAGGTTCTCGCTGCCATCACCCGGATAACGAACGCGGAGGCACAGGCGGCCGGCACGCCTCGTCCGCCCTCGATCGACCGCTACGAAATGACGGATGCCGTTTACAACGATCAGGCACTCATTGAGCGGCTGCGGCCTGCGCTGGAAAACGCGATCGGCAAGGACAATCTGGTGGCGGATGAGCCCATCACGGCATCGGAGGACTTTTCAGCCTTCCTCGCCGAAAAGATCCCGGGTCTCTACTTGAGTCTCGGGGGAGCCGATCCAGACAAGCTTGCGCAGGCCAAGGCTGCGGGCACTCATCTGCCGTCGAACCATTCGTCTTTGTTTGCGCCGGATGTGGATCCTGCGTTGCATACGGCTATCGCCACCGAAGTTGCGATGCTGCGGGCGTTGTTGAAGCCGGGAGCGTCTTGAACGACCCGCGGCGCGCATGCGGCATGGCGCCCCAATGGTTACATGTCCCGAGGATCCGGCGTCAACGCCAGGACCTCATCGATGGTAGTCATCCCTGCTACAACCTTGTCGGCGGCGGCTCGACGCAACGGCCGCATGCCGCCTTCGGTGGCTAACTGGCGCAGCCTGGTGAGATCAGGGTTGTGTACCACCTGCGCCTGCATAGCTGCATTGAGCTGCATGAGCTCGTAAACACCACTTCTCCCGAAGTAACCTGTCTGTCGGCACTCGAGACAGCCGACGGCTTTGAATACGGATGTCGGCATTGGGATTGCGTCACCAATCCCCAGTTGGCTCCAGTACTCTCGTGACATCGGAACAGCTGTTTTGCAGTTCGCGCACAGTGTTCGCACCAGTCGCTGCGCAAGCACTCCGATCAGCGTGGCTCTCACGAGATATCCAGGGACACCCAGCTCGAGTAGTCGCGTGATCGCGGAAGGAGAGTCGTTGGTATGCAGCGTGGACAGCACCAGGTGCCCGGTCAGAGCTGCCTGGATGGCCATATCGGCGGTTTCGCGATCGCGGATTTCGCCGATCATGATGATGTCCGGATCCTGGCGCAGCAACGCGCGCACCCCATCCGCAAAGCTCAGATCAATGTTGGTCTGCACCTGCATCTGATTGAAGCGGCCGTCGACGAGCTCGATCGGATCTTCGATGGTGCAGACATTCACCTCCTCGGTGGCGAGCTCGCGCAGCGACCCATACAGGGTGGTCGTCTTCCCGGATCCTGTCGGGCCGGTGACCAGCACGATGCCGTGAGGCTGTTTCAACATGCGGCGCCAGATCGCTTCCTCGCCGGGCGTGAAACCCAGTCGCTTCAAATCGTGCACCAACACGTCGGGGTTGAAAATACGCAGCACGAGCTTCTCACCGAAGGCAGTCGGCAATGCGGAGACGCGTAATTCAATCTCCTTGCTATCGGGCGTGCGGGTGCGGATCCGGCCGTCCTGCGGACGCCGCCGCTCGGCAATGTCCAGTCGGCCGAGAATCTTGATGCGACTGGTCACGGCCGGCATCACAGCCGCGGGAAGCTGGTACACATCGTGCAGAATCCCGTCGATGCGAAATCGCACGTTGCCGGTATCGCGTCGCGGCTCGAGATGGATGTCGCTGGCCCGTGAGTCGAAGGCGTACTGCAGCAGCCAATCGACGATCGCCACAATGTGTTGATCTTCCGCTGACAGCTTGCCGACCCGGCTCAGCTCGGTCAGCTGCTCCAGGTTGCGCAATTGCGTCGGCGCAAGGCCCGAGCGATCCTTTCCGCTGGCCTTCACAGACCGCGCAATCGCGTAAAACTCCAACAGGTAGCGATCGATATCGAGGGGGTTTGCCAGTACCCGCTTCAGCGGAAGCTTGAGAGCGGGCTCCAGATCACGCATCCATTCGACATCGAATGGATCCTTGACGGCAAACACGATCCCCTTCGGCCCCGTACTCAGGGGCAGAATCCCGCTTCGCGATGCGTACGCATACGGGACGACCTCCGTCATCGCTGCGCCGTCCAATTCAAGAGGATCAATGCGCTGATATGGCAGACGTACCCTGTGCGCGAGCCATTGGGTCAGGATTTCCAGCGACAGCTTGCGTCCCTGAGCTCGGCGGTCGGGCCACTCTTGAGCTGCTGCGATGACTAATGGGTGCTGCTTTGCGCCGTCTTTTCGCTGTGGCGAGGGGACGGTCAGGTTGGCGGCAGCCGCTCGTGGGATCAGTTCATCCCTGACCATTTCATTGAGCAGCCATTCCAACGTCAGCGAGGCGGGATTCGCAGCTGCCCGCGCGGAATGACTGGCGGCTTTCGTCATGGAGCCGGGGGCGGCGGCGTTGCTGGATTTGGCGTCGACATGCGGCGGATTCTCGCAGAAATGGGGGGCGATTTTACAGTTGCTTACCGGGCGACAAAACTTGCACGCCATGCAGGCACTCGGCAGCCAAATATGCAGGATTCTCGAGCGTTCAGGGGCAATTCGGCACTGCCGATCGTGCGTTGTATCAGGGAAGGTACCTGAAATGAGTTGAGGAGTTCCTATGCTATCGGTGGATGAAGAACTGTTGCCTCATGTGACCTCACGAGTCGAGCGATTCCTCGTCAACCCTGACGGAGATGCGGACGGCATGATTCTGCTCAACGGCGTGGAAGTGTATTTCGCCCCCTACTTGTCCAACGCAGTGCTCACAGCTGTTCAGATTGGCGATCGGATCACTGTTTATGGTGTATTGCCGATGGCTGAACCCATGATTGTGGCAGCGATCATCGAGGCCACTAACGGGGCACGTATCGAAGACTGCGGACTGCCCGCGCGGACGCTGTCTGACATCGAAGACGAACGACGGAACAAACAACGCGAGCGCTGCACGCTTCAGGTTGAGGCACTCGTGCGTCGCACTTTGCACGGACCAACCGGCGAAATGCGCGGCGTTTTGCTTGACGACGGCACAACGGTGGCCCTTCCGATTCATCCAACCGAAGATCTCTCTGAGCTTCTGAGCCCCGCGGGTTGGCTGGCAGTCCGTGGGGGTGGGCGGGTGACGGAGAATGGGATGGCTATTGAGGCTGATGAGATCGGGCGGTTGGGTGGGGTTATGCAGGTGGTGCAACATTGACGAGGGACACCGAATGGTGCCGGTCAATCCTCCATCTGTAGCTCGGCGCGCCTTTGCGCTGACATCAACTTCAAAATGCGCGGGAATTGTTTATCCACGAATTGGCTGATATGCCTCACGGGTGCCGGATCAATCGCGTCGGCCACATGTAGGCCATGCCTTCTCGCAACTTTACGGCCTGCATCGGAGAGTGCCAGTCGCTCGATGCGAGCCAGGTGACGCAGGGCGACCGGTCGGCCGGCAGTGCCCACGCCGCTTGCCTCCTGCGAGCCGATGTCACCCACAAACTTTCGAGCGACATCGATGGCGACCCTCAATTGCGCCAAACCGTGCTCATCCTTTTTGGCGGATAACCCGTATACGTTCTCGAGGCGGCCCTGCAGGACATCGAGAGGATGCATTACGAGGAAAGGGCCGGCTGGACTCTCGGCCGGAACGGCGCGACCCGCAATCGCCTTGGTCGTGATGTCCCCGTAGACCCGGAACATCACATCAATGTTGATGTAGTTGCCACCAGGCAGGTCCTTTTGAACTTGCCCTACCAGCAGGCTGGTAGCGCCCTCGCGAGGAAACACCGCCCTGGCATCCAGTCCACGCGCCATGCGCTCGACGTCCGCCTTCGTGCCAAGAAAGTCGACATCCTTGGTAATGGCAATGAACGGCGCCGGAGTGTTGTAATAAGCTGTCCAGAACGCGAGCGCCTGGCCCCCGACCAGAATCATTCCGTTGTCGGCGAGCTCGAGGATCCGCTTCAGCAGCTGCGGTGGAACCGAAACCTCGATTGGTTGCGTCACACGGTTTTCTTCAATTCCTTAAATCGCACCTTGGTCTGGCGAGCAAGGTCGACCGGGAAGAGATACATGCTTTCCTGGTTTGCCAATCCGAGTTTCAGCATGAGGCGCTCACGCGCGCGCGCGTCGCCCCCGAGAATGTCCAGGACCTGCGCCGTCGTAACCCCGGCCGCCTCCACAGCACGTCCCAGCTCCGCCCAATGCTCGACTTGCTGAGCCAGCGACCGATGCAACTGCCGGGAGGTGGCATCAGCCAAATGATAGAGCTGGTCGGATACACGAATGGATTTCGCCATGTGTCGCAGCTTATCGCATAGTGTGGCACATTGCCACATGGGCGACGTCGACCGTTGTTTTAACGGGCACGGGCTGGGGCGGTTGGCGCCGTGCGGCAGTGCCAGTGCGGGTCAGGGGGAAGTGATAAACGCCCGGATGTATCCGTTCACTTCCGCAGGCTTCTCGTGGATGACCCAGTGCGAACCTTCCGGGATCCGCTTGATGGTCAATTGCGGCACGTAGGGCTGCAGACCGTCGAGATTTTCGAGAGGTAGAGCCGGATCCTTCTCGCCCCAAATGACCAGCGTGGGCACACGAATCACGGCTTGCGAAGTCTCGCGGCCAAACTCGCTGTCGGACGGGCCGATTTGCGCCTCGACTTCCGGCGGTGCAGGCGGACCCAGGCGGCTGGCGCGATAGTAGTTGAGACCCCCTGTCAGTGCGCCAGGTTGCGACCAGGCCTGCACGTAAGCCTTCTGATCTTCTTCCGACATGGCACCGGTTTTCAGCAGATCGCCCAGAACGATCTTGCTCAGCAAAGCGTAGTTGTTCGCCGCCAACTTCTCCTCGGCCTGCGGGCTGCGAAACATAAACATGTACTGGCTGGCCTTCTGTTGGACAGGATCGCTCGCCAACAGCTTCCCGAACACAGCGGGATACGGCGCATTGATGATGACCAACTTGTCCAGGTACTCCGGGTGTGCCGCCGCAAACGACCAGGCCAGGGCGCCGCCCCAATCGTGCCCTACCAGGATGAACTTCCGTCCCTTGCGCAAATGATCCGCCAGGGAGCGAATGTCCTCCAGCAACACCGGGACACGATAGTCGTCGACTGACGGCGGTTTGTCCGACAAGTTGTAACCGCGCAGATCTGGAGCCACGACGCGGTGATCCCGGCCGAACTCCCGCAACTGGTCTTTCCATTCGTAGGAGAACTCAGGAAAGCCATGCAGAAACACCACCAGCTCGCCCCGACCCTGGGTTATGCAGTGCAGCCGGATACCGTTGGCGGTGACATAGATGTCCTGGAGTGCGCCGTCTTTGACGGCGGGGAACGCCACCGATGAAAGTCCCGCCATCATGAGACATGCGCCCAGTGCGCTTCGCAGGTATTGGATTGGCATGGAGATATTATGACCGATGACGGGTGCACCCGGACTGACGACTTTGGGCAAGGTCATGGGCAGGAGATTTTGCGCCAGGGGGTCGGGCTG
>JAXDQF010000237.1:0-6542 GCA_034668025.1 Gammaproteobacteria bacterium
CACAGCTGGAAGCCCGCGCAGATCGCCGGCGTCGGATCGACCATCGGCATTTGATCTTCGCAACAAAGGATCGCCGCCGCGTGTTTGACGCGCAGGCCTTCGACGTCCTGCGCGGCCTCTTCGCCGACGTCTGCTCGGACTCGCACGCCACGCTGGTGCAGATGGACGGCGAAGACGGCCACGTGCACCAGGTCGCGAATATCCTCCCAAAATGGCCGTCTCCTCGCTCGTGAACAGCCTCAAGGGTGTTTCCAGTCGCCAGCAGCACCCTGACATCCGCGAGTGCTACCGGAAAGGCGTGCTCTGGTCGCCCAGCTACTTCGCTTCCTCCTGCGGCTGGTAATTTGGCCGCCGCGCCTGGCATTTGAAGAGCTCGATGGACGTCGACGCACCGCTGGGCAAACGATAGACGGTCAGAAAGTCGTCACCCTGCGTCAAGCGGATGCCGGTGAGCCTAAAGTAGCTGCCGTAGATTGAGTTCTCGTTGACGTCGCTCTCGACCGCGCCCGGTAATGCCTTGCGATACCAGGTCTCCACCGTCTCCAACGCGTCTCCTGACTCTGCAGCGTAGTGCGTGCATTGCCGCCCGAGCGTGTTCCGGGCGATCGGGTCCATGATCGCCCGCCGTACATGCGGATAGGTGGGCAAACCGGTCGTGTTCGGATCGATGTCTGCGGCCAGGCCCAGTGCGGGAAGCACGCCCAAACACAGGGCGACGGCTTCCGGAACACGCATTGCGCACATTGAGGTTTCCTCAACCCTTCCTGCTCTCCGAGAACATATAACCGCAAGGCGGCCCAAAATCCGCCATGGCGGGCCGGTGGGCTGGGTTAATCTCGTGCTCCGAACTCCTACCTGCGGACCCTGCTTCGATGAAAAGAGCTTTCTCGCGACTCATCCTCTCCACAACCGCCGTGCTGTTGCTCGTTCCCAGTGTCTACGCTGCGCCGCCGGACGTCGGCTCGGCTGCCACTGAGCCCCAATTCCGTGAGCTATATAAAGAGCTCGTGGAAACGAACACGACCCTTTCGTCTGGTAGCTGTACGCTCGCAGCCGAACGTATGGCCGCACGACTCAAAGCGGCTGGCTTCGCGGATAGCGATCTGCATCCGTTTGCGGATCCCGCCCATCCGAAGGATGGTGGGCTCGTCGCGATCTATCCCGGCCGTGACAAGAAGCTGAAAGCGATTCTGTTGCTCGCTCACATCGACGTGGTCGAAGCGAAGCGTGAAGACTGGACTCGCGACCCGTTCAAACTCGTGGAAGAGAACGGCTCGTTCTACGCGCGAGGCACAGTCGACGACAAAGCGGAAGCCGCGATTTGGGTCGACACCCTCATCCGGTACAAACACGAAAATTTCAAACCTCGCCGCACATTGAAACTCGCCCTTACCTGCGGAGAGGAGACGGCCGGCGCATTCAACGGTGCCCAATGGCTTACGAAGAATCAGCGAGAGCTGATAGACGCCGAATTTGCTCTCAACGAAGGTGCGTGGGGTGAGCTCGACGCCCAGGGAAATAGAGTGGCGATGCAGATTGAGGCCGGCGAAAAGTACCCGCAAAACTATCGGTTGGAGGTGACCAACCGCGGCGGCCACAGCTCACGGCCCATCAAGGACAATGCCATTTACCATCTCGCGAACGCGCTCACGAAGGTGGAGGCATACGAGTTCCCCGCGCAGTTCACCGATGCGAACCGCGCCTATTTCACGGGAATTGCGAAAATTCAGCTCGCCAAGGGCAATCACGACGTCGCTGACGCGATGAATGCCCTGGTCAAGGATCCGCACGACACCAAGTCGATCGCCCTGGTGTCGGAAAAGGATCCGAGTTGGAACGCGACGCTGCGCACAACCTGTGTCGCGACGACGCTCGAGGGAGGACACGCCACGAATGCACTCCCGCAGCGGGCGCGAGCCAACGTCAACTGCCGCATTTTCCCGGGTGTGTCGCCCGAAAGCGTGCAACAGAAGCTCGAAGAGCTCATCGCCGATCCCGCGGTCAAGATCACGATGCCCGAGACTCGCGGCCCGGCCCCATCACCGCCACCCCTGACACCGCGTGTGCTCGGCCCGATCCAGAAGCTCACGGCGCAATTCTGGCCTGGCCTGCCGCTGCTGCCGCTACTTCAGGCTGGCGCGACGGACGGTGAATTCACCAACGCCGTCGGCATTCCCACCTATGGATTCATGCCTATTTTTGCGGGTCCCGACCTCGGCAACATCCACGGCCTGAACGAATACATAGGCGTGCAGACACTGTTGGAAGGACGCGATTTTCTTTATCGGCTGGTAAAGATCTACGCTGACGAAAAATGATCGCATGGCGCGCACCTGGCGTGGATAACGTCAGGTGCGCGAACCACCGGTTGAATCAGGTTTTGACGGGCTTACCGCAGTGTGCCAACACACCGCGCAGATCGCGAATAGCCGGGAATACTTCGTTGTTCCAATCGGTGCCCTGCGCGTCGTAGGCCGCCTGCTCGTATTCGACGATTTCCTTGTCTTCCGCGAAGATCCGTTCAGTGAACCACGTGACGAACGGCCACACGACGTGAATGATGCCCGGAATCGGCGGCTTCTTCACTGACAGATAACCATACGTGCGGTTGGTTTTCTGCTCAGCATCGAGCGGCGTGTAATTCAACCAGACATCCAACACGGGATCGTCCGATTCCTTGATGTCGCGTCCCACCCAGACCCGCAGGCTTTGAGTGGGATAGTCGGTGCGGATGCGCATGTGATCGGAGAAGTCTTTCTTCGCCTCGCCGCGCTTGCGCACCAGGTCCACGATGACCCGCTCGCCGGCTGACGGCTTGCCGGCCGTCCGGCTGAAGGTGTATTCGACCTGAGCCCAGTTTTCACCGTGCTCGCGCCCAATGCAGCGAGCCTTGATGGAACCCATGTTCTTCCGATGCATGAACTGATGGTTCATGTCGAACAGGTTCTCGTGCATGAAGGTGTAGTGGCAGGCCACCTCGCGGTTCAGCCGGCGCGTCTTGTATTCCTTGCGCTGGGAAAGCCCGAGCGTCTTCGGTACACGGCTTTCCGCCAACGACGGGTCCCCCGGAAAGACAAAAATCAGGCCGTCAATCTCCCGCGCGGGATACCCCTTCACCCCGTTCGGAAGCCGCTCCTTGCCGAGGTAAGGCACATCCACACACTTGCCGGTCTGGTCGTAAGCCCACCCGTGGTAATGGCACTTCAGCTGATCGCCCTCGACCACGCCCAAGTGCAGAGGCACCTGCCGATGCGCACAGCGGTCCTCGAGGGCAAATACCCGGCCGGCCTTGCCGCGGTACAGGACTATGGGCTCGCCGGCGAACCGGCGGGCAAGTGTTTTGCCCTGCTTCAGCTCATCTGACCAGGCAACGGCGTACCAGTGATCAGGATGCGCGCCCACGCGACGCAGGTCGAATGCGTTCGGCGAATTCGCGGCACGCATCGTAATCAGATTTGAGCTTTCTTCCTGCACAGGGGCTCCAGAGCGCATTCCAAGTCACTCAGCTTAGCCGGTCCCCCGGGCCCTATCCAGCCCGGGTTTTACTGATGTTTTTCACTAAAAAACCCTGTAGGGCGTCGGAGCCGCCAATCAGCGTCCCTTCAATAAAGATCTGCGGAACCTTTGCAGCACCCGAGGCGGCCCGCACTGAGCTCATGGTGACCCCATCCCCCAGGTAGATCACCTCGAACGGAATGCTCCGATCCGCCAACATCGACTTCGCCCGCTCGCAAAATGGGCAGCCATGGCGCGCGAACATCGTGACATTGCCGAGGGTTCGTGTCGGGTCAACATATGCCAGCGCTGTGTCCGCGTCCGAGACTCCGAAGGGGTCGCCCGGCTCCTCCGGCTCAATGAACATCTTCTCGATGCGCCCATCGTTGACGAACATCGAGTAGCGCCACGAGCGTTTGCCCAGCCCGGCTGCGCTCTTGTCCACGAGCATTCCCATGGCGGCTGTGAAAGTGCCATCGCCATCGGCCAGGAACGTAATCGACTCGGCGTTCTGGTCACGCTGCCAGGCGGCCATGACGAACGGATCATTGACTGACAGACAAATCACGTCGTCGATACCATGTTTGCGCAGTTCGGGAGCGAGCTCAACAAATCGCGGCACGTGACCTGTTGAACACGTCGGTGTGTAGGCTCCGGGCAAAGCAAACAGGACGACGCGACGACCTTTGAAGAAGTCATCCGATCCGAGGGTCAGCAACTCACCGTCGCGCAGGACCTTGAAGGTCGTATTGGGAACGGAAGATCCTTCACGGCTCGACGGCATGGTCTGGCTCCAGTTGCTCGATAGGGGGAATGTTCAGGGTACACCAACGGGCAAGGAGATGACGCGCTCAGGGCCGGCTGCGTAGAGGAGATCGCCGAGCTCCACCGCGACCTCTGCTCCTCCCGTGAGTGAGCAGCTGACGCAGGGTGTGGGGTGCTACGGTGCACCCCGGTAAGTGATTCCTAACAGAAACTGCCGTATGGGCGCTGCGGTGTTCAGGCGGCTTCGATAACCCAAATCCAGGTCGAGTCCCGGCCGCGCGGTGTAGATCAGCCCGAGCAAAGCAACTGCGGGTGGCGTGGACTGACGTGAATCCGGGTTTGAGTCGACCGCCGCATCCAGAACAAAGAACAGCCGCTCGTTGGCAGCGTAGGTGGCCGCCGCCGAGAAATGAAACAGATCGGCTCGCGCTCCGAGATAGTCCGGAACACGCGAGTAGCCCAGGTTGGCATCCAGGGTGAGCGGGGTGAAATCCGCAGTCAGGACCAGGAGTCCGTGCGGCGAGACTTTGTGAGCCGGCAATCCAAGATCACTTTGGGCCGTGGGTGCGGTGATGCCGGCCCGCACTCCCAGTGACCACGGCGCCGCACCGTAAAAGCGCCATTTGAAATCGAGGTTCGTATCCCCGAACCCCTTCTCACGCCCGGTGTCCGGCGCGTCAACGATCGACCATGACGGTTGGATGATGAGGTCGAAGGTTGGGGAGGTGCCGTAGGAGAGTTGCGGCTGAAAGAGAAAGAGGGAGGTGGCTCCATAGCGGCTCCAGGCATACCCCAGTTCCAGCTCCGCATTCCCGCGGCCCTGGGTGCCGGTGTCCTCGCTCAGCATTGGATGGCCTGCGTAAGCCACCGATGTTACTAGGGTGATAGCGGTGGCCAACGCCGCGAGTGAGCCTCCCCGCCTCAGTCGATTTTTCTGCACCACGCTGGCCCGAAACAATTCTTTAGCGTAGCTGGGAAATAATACGGTCCGATGACGACACGGCTGGCATCATCGCCCCTCATGGGTTGGATCACTTTTCTGTGGGCGACGGTGCTTCGGACGGCGCGGTTTGGTGCGGCGACCGCGTTTGACGCCACGGTGCTCCGGTCGGCGACGGTCCGTACCGCCGCGACGCGCATGGCGTTTCTTCGAGCGGCACTGCTTTGGGCCGCCGCCCATAGCGACACGGCGTCCGCGGCCGCCGCGATCCACGGCGCCGGCGCAACGTTCCCCGCACCCGTCTATAACGCCTGGGCGACGGCCTATCAGCAATCGAACGGCGTGGAGATCTCCTATGACGCGGTTGGCTCCGGGGCTGGCATCGACCGCATCCGCCAACATCAGGTGGATTTTGGCGCGTCCGACGCCCCGCTGACCTCGGAAGATCTCGCGGCATCCCAACTGCTGCAATTCCCCGTCGTCATCGGAGGCGTGGTACCCGTGATCAATATCACTGGCATCAAACCCGGCCACCTGAAGTTGACCGGCCCCCTGCTGGCCGACATCTACCTGGGGCACATCAAAAAGTGGAACGATGCCGCCATCGCCGCGCTCAATCCCAAAATCACGCTGCCGAATACCAACATCACGGTCGTGTATCGTAGCGATCCGTCGGGGACCTCGCTGCTGTGGACCGACTACTTGTCGCGCTCGAGCATTGAATGGCAATCCAGTGTGGGTGTATCACTGACCCCCAAGTGGCCGACCGGCGTCGGCGGCGCGGGCAACGATGGCGTGGCCTCGTACGTCCAGCGCACTCGGTTCGCTATTGGCTACGTCGAGTACATCTACGCCCTGAAGCATCACCTCAGCGACGTCGCTCTGCGCAATCACAGCGGGCGCTTTGTCCAGGCAAGCCGCGGTACGTTTCGCGCAGCGGCTGAAGTCGCAGACTGGCATGCCGCCAGCGGCTTTCAACAATTGCCCACCGACCTGCCCGGCAACGAAAGCTGGCCCGTGACCGGCGCCAGTTTTATCTTGGTCGACAAATCACCCGCGGGCGGCGGGAACACCAGGCAAGTTTTACGGTTCTTCAATTGGGCACTTCATCAGGGGGAGTCGATCGCGGCGGAACTGGACTATGTGCCGGTGCCGCGTACAGTGATCGATTCGCTTCCGGAGCCTGTATGGGATCATTGAGTATGGCCCGAGGACCGTTGAGTCAGACATGTCACACGTGAATCCCGCCGAGCTAGCGTACGGATCCGACAAGACCGGATTGGTCTGGGGGTATCTGTTCGAGCCCGGCAAACCGCCGCGACAGGTCGAGTGCGATGCAGCC
>JAXDQF010000238.1:0-15933 GCA_034668025.1 Gammaproteobacteria bacterium
TGCCTCCCGAAGTGGGGGCGGCAGCGCCCACCAGCTCCGCCGATGCCGATTGGGCCAAGGCGCTGTCGAGTTGGGCGGATCGCCATGCGATGAACGGCAAGCGGCCGTTGCTCGATGAGGCGCAACCGGAGTTCGAGCGGGTGCTGATCCGGTCGGCGCTGAAGCGCACCCAGGGACATCGGCAGGAAGCGGCGCGGCTGCTCGGTTGGGGGCGCAACACGCTTACGCGGAAGCTCAAGGAGCTTGGGATGGACGCGGCGGAGTAACCTGTAACCCGTCGCGTGATAAATTTGCCGGATGCTGCGCTGGCAAGATCTTCTGCAATTCGAATTCCTGGGCAACCCTGTCGTGAACTGGGGGCTCGCTGTCGTCACGTTTCTCGTGACGCTCACGGTGCTGCCCATCATCAAAGGCTTCATCGCGGCGCGGCGCCGTGCATGGACCCCTAACGATCAGCTCCAATTCCACAGCGCGATTGAGCTCACGACGTTGCTCGTCGAGCGCACGAGCCGGGTGTTTCTCTTCGCCGTCGCCCTCTTCCTGGCCTCTCGGCACCTGATTTTCCCGCCACGCCTCGAGCGCGTGATCGAGATCGTCATCGTCTGCCTGTTCTGGCTGCAGGTGGGGCTGTGGGGGATGGCGTCGGTGCGTTTCATGATCGATCAGCGCCGATCCCGCTCGACTGAGCTCGACTCATTGCTGACGGGCTCTATCGATATCCTCATGTTCTGTGCGGGTTTGATCATCTGGGCGATGGTCATGCTGCTTGCGCTCGACAACCTCGGCGTGCAGATCAAACCGCTGCTGGCCGGGCTCGGCATTGGCGGAATCGCGATCGCGCTGGCCGTGCAGACGGTGCTCAGCGACTTGCTCGCCTCCATTTCGATTGCACTCGACAAGCCGTTCGGTGTGGGTGACTCGCTCACCATCGATAATTTCCAGGGCACTGTGGAGCACATCGGCGTCAAGAGCACGCGGCTGCGAAGCCTTTCAGGCGAACAGATCATCATCGCCAACGCCGACATCATCAAATCCCGCGTCCGCAATTTCGGCCGCATGGGTGACCGCCGGGCGGTATTCCAGTTCGGAGTCAACTACGACACGCCGACCGACGTGCTGGCCGCTATCCCGGGTGAGGTGCGGAAGATTGTCGAGGCACAGGCGAATACCCGCTTCGATCGCTGCCATCTGCTGACGTACGGTGATACGGCATTGCAGTATGAGCTCGTCTTCTTCATGACGAAGTCGGATTTTGCGCTGTACGCGGATACCCAGCAGGCAATCAACCTGGCGCTGCTCGACAAGCTGCGGGAGTTGAAGGTGCAGCTGGCAGCGCCTACCCGTGGGCTCGTTTACGTGGAGCTGCCGGCCAAACCTGGTTGAGCCCGTCCGCGCCGCTCGCGCGCATGACTCACCAACCCATGGCGCATGGCCAGTGCTGGCGGCTCGCTCATCAACTACAACTCCAGATGAAACCGGATAGCCCAGAATGTGACCGGGCCGCGATCACGATTGTAGGCAGGATTGCGGATGTACTGAAAGTCAGGGCTCACCTGTATCTTCAGCGGGTATTGGCGGAACACGCGGGTGCTGTCGTTCAGCGGCCAGGGAAGTTGGGCGCGATAGTAGAGCTCCAGGATCTGCTCGTGCCCATAGTCGAGTGCACCGTCACCGAGCAGGAAGCCCGACCCACCCGCTGCGAGATAGTCCCGGTGGGCTTCCGAGAGGCCCTCAATGGCCACGGCTGCACCGAAACGATCATCGGTTCGGCTCCAATGACGCCCGGAGACCTGGCCGCCAACACTCACGAGTCGATCCACTTCGGTAAATGCGAAGCTCTCAGTGTTGCCATCATTCCAGCCCAAGCGGGCAAACGCGCCGGTTTCGCCGTCATCCGCCAAAGGCTGCTCCACGTTGACGCCGAACCCGTATTTGTGGCGACCTTCCCGATCGTCGGCAACAATGTCGGGGACGGAACCTGTCGCGGCGGCGGTGGCCAAGGCGTCGCGATAAATACCCATCCGCGCCGTATTGCGGTAGGCAAGGAGGCGCACCACCGTGCTCACGCCTGGTGGCGACAGTGTCAGCTCCAGATTGTCGCCACGCGCGCGCCGTGGCACATCTTCCAACTCCTGGCCGTTGGCTTTCACTGGCATCAGATAGGCGCCGTACTTCAATGACCAGTGCGGACTCACAAATCCAAACACCGCGCCGTAGGTATAACCGCGCGTGTCAGCGGCGTAATCCCACGCGCTGTTGTCCCAGAGAGACCAGTTCATGAACTGGGTTCGAGTCGAGCTGGCGTAACGGTTGTGGTCGAAATCATCACTGGCTGACAGCGCGCCCACTTTGAATTCCAGCCGGGTGTCCGCCTCGTTGCCGCCCAACTGATCCTGCCCGGCGTCAACATGAGTCACGCCTGGCACCAGGGGCACCATGACACGCACATACTGGCGCGCGATGTAGAAGACCTTCGGCAGACCCGCGGCGCCTTCACGGACCACGTCGCCGTTGGTCAGGCCGCCCAGGCCCACGGAGCCACTGACTCCCGCGCCCATGAACTTTTCAACGTCGAGGTAGGCCTGGGCCCAACTCGTCATTGCCCAGCCGAAATACATCCCGATCGTGTGCGTCTGCTCGGTGTCGCCAGTGGGATCGAGGCTCAGGCGTCCCTGGTATGGCGAGTGCAGATCCGATTGATGCTGTCGTACGAAGGTGTACTGGGCACCGACCAACGTGGGCCAGCTCGTATCCGGGCAGGGTTCCGTTGTATCAGTCTGCGGGTCGCACGCCAGCGCCCGAGAAAATGCCGCGCTCGCCAGCAAACCAACGCACAGGTGTCTGCGCATCACTCAAAGAGCCGGCGTTGCGGTCACTTCTTTGCCCGTCCGCAGCGTACCGACCAGTTCCGTCACATTTTTGAGGCCCTGGCCGTGCAGGTACTCGGTGATCCCGGCGTTGATCTTCTTGCAGACCATGGGGTCGTAGAACAGCGAAGTCCCGATTCCAACGGCGCAGGCGCCTGCGATGATGAACTCCAGCGCGTCGGTGGCATTCGTGATTCCACCCTGGCCGATGATGGGCACGTGATGGCGACGCGCGACTTCGAAAACCTGGTGCACTTTCAGGAGCGCGATCGGTTTGATCGCCGGACCCGACAAGCCGCCCTGTATGTTGCCGATGATGGGCCGGCGCGACTTCACGTCAATGGCCATACCCATGACGGTGTTGATTACCGCCAGGGCGTCGGTGCCCGCCTCGATGCAGCGGCGCGCGTTCTCGCGGATATCGGTCTGGTTGGGTGAAAGCTTGGTGATGATGGGTTTGGTCGTCACGCGGCGGCACGCCTGGACCACCTGGGCTGACATGTCCGGGTAGTTGCCGAACGCAACGCCGCCCTCCTTCACATTGGGGCACGAGATGTTGATTTCAATCGCGTCGATGGGCGATTGATCAAACCGGCGCGTGACCTCGACGTACTCCTCGATCGTCGACCCCGAAACGTTGGCGATGAAGCGGGTCTCGGTGAAGTCGAGCTCCGGCAGGATTCGCCGCACGACGTGCTCGACGCCCGGATTCTGGAGTCCGATGGCATTGAGCATGCCGGCCGCGGTCTCGAATACACGATGCGGCGGGTTGCCGAGCCGGGGGTTCTGAGTGGTGCCCTTGAGCACAATGGCGCCGGCGTCGCGGTTCGAGAAACCCTCGATGCGCGTGTACTCCTCCCCGAAACCCACGCAGCCGGACAAGAGCACAATGGGTGAGCCGAAATCGAGCCCGCAGAAGTTGAAGCGCAGCGGGTCGTGGCCCGGATGATGGGAAACGGCATTCATGGCGGGCATTATGGCGCAAGAGTGCGTTTATCACCTCAAGGTCTCGAATGTTCAACGTCGTGCTCTTCCAGCCGGAGATACCGCCCAATACCGGCAATGTCATCCGCTTGTGCGCCAATACAGGCAGCACGCTGCATCTGGTGCGGCCGCTCGGTTTTGATATCCAGGACAAGGCAGTGCGCCGCGCGGGACTGGACTACGACGAGCTGGCAGAGGTCCGGGTGCACGCCAGCCTGGATGCCTGTCTGGCTGAGTTGGCGGGCGCTCGGGTGTTTTGTGTTGAAACGGGTGGTTCGCGGCTTTACAGCGCGGCCGTGTTCGAACGCGGCGATGCATTGATGTTTGGACCGGAAACCCGCGGCTTGCCTGCGGCGGTGCTGGAGCGGATACCGGCGGACCGGCAGCTGTCGATTCCCATGCGGCCCGGCAACCGCAGCATCAATCTCTCGAATACGGTGGCGTTGGTTGTCTACGAAGCGTGGCGGCAACTGGAATTTGCCGGCGCCTGACTAGTCAGTTTCCGACTTGATGGGCCGCGTCATCAGCTCACGGACGGCGTCGCGTGCCGGGACGCCTTCATAAAGGACCCGGTAAACCCCTTCGCACAGCGGCATTTCCACCTTCATCCGCTGGGCTACGGCGTGGGCTGCCTTGGCCGCGGTATATCCTTCTACGACCTGGCCGATTTCAGTCAATGCCTGTTGCGCAGTGCGGCCAGCGGCCAGTGACAAGCCGAAACGCCGGTTGCGCGACTGATCGTCTGTACAAGTCAGTACGAGATCTCCCAGTCCGGCGAGACCCATGAAGGTCTCGCGGTTCGCTCCCGCCGCAACACCGAGCCGCATCATTTCGACGAGACCGCGTGTGATCAATGCGACACGAGTGTTGGCACCAAAGCCGAGCCCGTCGGAGAGGCCCGCGCCAACCGCGAGCACGTTCTTAACCGCGCCCCCGACCTCTACACCGATGATGTCAGTCGAGGTGTAAGCGCGAAAATTGGGGGACGACAGACCGTGAGCCAATGCCTTCGCGAATTCCCCGTCCGGCGAGGCGATCGTCATGGCAGTGGGCAACCCGGCCCCGACTTCGCGGGCGAAGGTGGGACCGGAAAGCACGGCTATCGCACGAGTCGACCCAAGAACCTCGCGTGCAACTTGATGAGGCAACAGGCCGGTGTCCAGCTCGAAACCCTTGGTCGCCCAGGCGAGCCGGGTGTCTGCTTTGAGGTGCGGCAGGAGCTGCTTCAGCAGCCCGCGAAAGGCGTGGCTGGGAACAGCGATGAGGGCATCACGGGCACTGGCGAGGGCCGCTCCGAGATCAGGCTCGATCACCAGAGAGGCTGGAAATTCGGCGGTCGTCAGGTAACGCGTATTGCGGCGGCTGGCTGCCATCGCAAGCAATGCATCGCGATCGCGGCCCCAGAAACGGGTCGAGTGTCCGCTTCGCGCGAATTGGATTGCGAGCGCAGTACCCCATGATCCGGCGCCAAGCACCGCAACCGGTGCCAGATGCTCGTTCATGGGGTCCCCGGATGGCCGTTAGTTAGCGACGGATGGCTGCGGTTGCGTGGTCGACTGCGCGTACAGTGCGTCGAAGTTGACCGGCGGCAGGAGAAATTGCGGGAAGCCGCCCTGCGTGACCAGGTGCGATACCGCGGCACGTGCGTACGGAAACAACACACTCGGGCAAACACTGCTGACCGCGCGCTTGATATCCGGCTCGGCCAGATTTTTCATCAGGAAGATGCCGGCCTGTTTGACCTCCACGAGGAAGATCGTCACGTCGTTCTGCTTGGCGGCTACCGTTACCGTGAGGACAACCTCACGCAATTCCGGCGTCAACCCGTTTGCACTGGTGTGCAGGTCGAGGTTGATTTGCGGGTTCCAGTTGCCGTCCACACGCGGACCGTTGGGTGCCTCGTAGGAACAATCCTTCAGATACACGTTCTGCAGGGCAAGCGTCGGGCCCGTGTCAGCCTGCGCATCGGGAGCCGGCACACCGCCAGCCATGTTACTGCTCATATCACGCTCCAGAATTGAGTAAGGGGTCCAGGCCGCCAGCTGCATCAAGAGCGTACAGGTCGTCGCAACCGCCGACATGAGTATCGCCAATGAAGATCTGCGGAACGGAGCGACGGCCGCTTCGTGCCATCATCTGCGCGCGCGCCTCGGGGCGCTCATCAATGTTAATTGTCTCGAACCTGGCGCCTTTGCGTTCGAGTAGTCCAAGGGCCCGTGTGCAATACGGGCACCAGTCAGTCAAATAAACCACAATCTTGGGTTCGGCCATGACGCGCGCTCGCCTCGGCTTCACGCCTTCGACAGCGGCAGGTTCTCAGCACGCCAGGCGCTGATTCCGCCTCGCAGGTTGAACGCTTTGGTAAAGCCCTGTTCCGCGAGTTGTCGTACAGCCGCGGCTCCCAACGAGCCGGTGTCGTCATACACGACCAGCACTTTCTCTTTCTGCTTCTTCAGGGTGTCGCCAGCCTTCAGAATCTGCTCGCCGGACATTTGCCTGGCGCCCGCCACGTGACCGCTCGCGAACGCGTCGGCCGGGCGCAGGTCGATAACCAGGGCGCCCTGGTTCATGAGCCGGACCACATCCTGGGGCGACACGGCGGAGACATTCTCCTTCCGGGTGCGCAGCTCGTACACAATGACCAATAGGGCCGCAACGGCGGCGCCGGCGGCGTACCACGGATGATGAGTGATGTATTCGAGAAGTCGGTCCATGCGTGCCGGTCACAAAAAGGGCGCGCATTATAGCGCCCCTCTTCGTGGGGATCGCGTGCAGATGGCGTTTCGGTTGAGTCGATTGCTTTGGGGAACCGGATTCCTGGGCCTGCTGGTGCTCTGCGGGGGGCCGGGGCCGGCCGTACGGGCGGCGCAGTCTCAGGCGGACGCCAGGAAGACCGAAGCGGAGCTACAGGCGGTCAAATCAGAGATCGAGCGAGTGACCCGGCAGGTCACCGAGGAGCAGGTGGAGCGGGATCGGCTCTCCCGGGAGCTGCGAACTGCTGAAATCTCGGTCGGAAAGGCCCGTGAGGGTTTGGACGGTGTCCGCCGAGGACGTGCGGAACGCGCCTCCAAACGCGCAGCGCTTGCGTCCGAAAGGCGGGCGCGGGAAGCCGATTTGGGGCAGAACCGGAGTGGATTGGCTGGGCAGTTGCGCGCGGCTTATCTGATCGGGCGTGAAGAGCCGCTGAAATTGCTTCTGAATCAGAAGGACCCCGAGCGGGCCGGCCGCATGTTCGTCTACTACAGCTACTTCGGACGGGCGCGTGCTGAGCAGATCCACGGCATCGAGAACGACGTTCAGGCAATTGCCTCACTCGACGACCAGGTTCTGGCGGAGGACGCCAAGCTCGCCGAGCTGGAAAAGCAGCAGCGAGCGGACCTTTTGGAGCTGGAGCAGGCACGCGAGAAACGTTCGGGCGTGCTCGCCAGTCTGACGGCTGAATCCAACTCCCATGCCCAGAGCCTGGAGCGGCTGAAAAGCCAACAGGGAGGACTCGAAAAGTTGCTCCGCGAGCTGCGCCGGGCCATTGAGAAATTTCCCATCGACAACAACGACGCATTCGCTCATCTGCGCGGCAAGCTCGCGTGGCCGGTCGGCGGCAAGCTCGTGGCGCGATTCGGGGAGCCGCGCGCGGGTGGCGTCAAATGGGACGGAGTGTTGGTTGCGACGGAGCGCGGTGCGCCCGTTCGAGCGGTTTACGGCGGCCGCGTGATTTATGCCGACTGGCTGCCCGGACTCGGCCTGCTGACCATCGTCGATCACGGCGAGGGCTATATGAGCCTCTATGGCCACAACGAGCGGCTCTACAAGGCCGCGGGCGAGCGGGTCAGCGCAGGGGACACTTTGGGCTCGGCGGGTGACAGCGGTGGGAGCAACCGCCCGGAGCTCTATTTTGAGATCCGCAAGGGGGGCAAGGCGGTCGATCCGCGGCCCTGGTTCAGGGCCGGTGAACCGTGATGGTACGGTCAATGTCACGCATGCGATGTCGCAGTGCGTCCAGGATGTGAATAAGGTCATCATTTAGGGACTTCCGTCCCGCCGAACCTGCGCGAATCGCCAACTCGCGCAACGCCCGTCGCGACCATGGTCTGAGATGGTGCGGGGTACCCGAGAGCGCTCTTCGGTCCCCACAAGGCCGGTGCGGATGACTGACCCCAGCAATAAGAACGAGCACACCCCCGATCCCTGGGGCTCCTTTGAGCCTTACATCCAACTCGTGCGCTCATTGCTGCCCCGTGCGACCAGCGTTTCGCTGTTCGATGCCGCGGGCGCAATGCGCTGGTCCAGTGAGACCACGACCGGGCCCGATTTTCACAGTCTCGTTGAGAATGCGCTCGAGACCGGGGGACCTCGGCCGCAGGGTCCTGGTCTGCTGCGGATGCTGGACGGGAATCTACCCGTGTATCTGTTCTGGGTCCGCGACGACGCGGAGGAGCTCATCGGCATCGTTGCCGTCGTATGCAGGCAAAACGGTACTTCGGATTCCGAGACCCAGGAGTTCTCCTTCAAGCACGCTCTTCTGCGGCCTGTGCTCGAGTGCCTGCGTCGTGATCTGCTGTCCCGGGCCGCTATCGACCAACTGAACCGCACCGTCATATCCCGCGACCGCGACCTCGAGTTGCTGTTGGCGGATGGGGCACCGGATCGTCCGGCCGGCGACGGGGCGGACGAGTTGAAGGGAATTCTCAAGCAGGCCATCGAGCACGTGGTTTGCTCCACGGCCGCATTGATCGTGCCTGATAAGAGCATTGCCATGTTGCGTTCTGCAACGAATCGCCCGGCGGATACGCAGCTCGTAGCACGGGCTCACCGCCAACTGTTGTCCATGGCACAGACACGCCGTGAGCCCGTGATCATCAACAAGCTTGCGCCCAACAGCACGATGGGCATTCTTCCCTACAAGATATTATCGTGCCCACTGCGCTCGGGTGCCGGCAAGACCATTGGTGTGCTCGCGCTGTTTCGTGAAGACCTCGGGCAGCCGTTCGGCGATCGCGACGCCCGGCTCACAGAAATTCTCGCGCGCAAGGCTGTTAGTCTCATCGAGAGCAGCCACGACGCGCTCAGCGGTCTGTACACACGCCCCGCGTTCGAGCAACGCGTACGCGCGGTGGTCGGCGATCCGAAAAGCTCCAAGCACTGGACCGCCTTGTACATCGACGCCGACCAGCTGCATGTCATCAACGACAGTTTCGGCATGCATGTCGGCGACTCGGTGCTGGGACAGCTCGGCGAGCTGATCCGGCATCGTCTGCCGCCGGGAGCGTTTGCATCCAGAATTTCCGGCGATCGCTTCGCCGTGTTGCTGCCGACTCAACTGGATGATGCCGCGAAATTCGCGGAGTCACTGCGTGAAGGTGTCGAGCAGTTGGGCACGACCCACGGTGAGTCGCGCCTGCACGTCTCGATCAGTGTCGGTGTCGCGCTGTTGGATACTGCTGCGGGCGAGTTGATGCACTCGCTGGCGGCTGCGGAGACTGCCTGCAAGGCGGCCAAGGACCGCGGCCGCAATCGCGTCGAGGTCTACAAGAGCAACGACGTGAGCCTGGTCCGGCGCTTTGCCGACATCAACATTGCGGGGCAGCTGCGCGCGGCGATTGATGCCGGCAGGCTGCAACTGTATTCGCAACTCATCGTTCCCTTTGCCTGCGCTGAAAGTCCCCGGCCGCATTTCGAGCTGCTGCTGCGAATGCTGGACGAGGATGGCCGCACCCTGGGACCGGACCGGTTTCTGTCCGCCGCCAATCGCTACCAGCTGATGCCGGAAATCGACCGGTGGGTGATCAACCAGGCCATTGAATTACTCAAGCCGCAGGCCGAGCTGCTGGCCGGCCAGACCGTCGTATTCGCGATTAACTTCTCCGGCCAGTCGCTGAATGATGAGAGCTTTGTGGATTTTCTGCTGGAGCGGATTCGCTCGAGCGGCATCGACCCGTCTGTATTCTGCTTTGAGCTGACGGAGAACGCCACGATCGCGAACATCGCGCGTGCCGAGTCGCTCATACGCCACTTGCGCGACCTCGGTTGTGGTGTCGCGCTGGACGATTTCGGCACCGGCCTGTCCTCACTCGCTTATCTGCGACAGCTGCCGGTGACGATGTTGAAGATTGATGGCAGCTTTGTACGCGACATTCTCAAGGATCCTCGAGCAGAATCCATGGTCAGGGCCATTGCTCAACTCGCCCGGAGCATGTCACTCACGACTGTCGCCGAGTACGTCGAGACGGAGGAGATCCGTACGCGTGTTGCGACACTGGGTGTCGATTACGGACAAGGCTTTGCTATTGGCCGACCTGCACCGCTGGTGGAATTGTTATCCGAGCTCCCGTTGTACGCATCGGCTGATTCCGTTCCGACCGTAATCAGCGACATCGCGCGCGAGCACTTCGCTGAAATTGTGCACTGATCATCAACTCGAACAATTCGATCGGTGCGCCTCCTGCAAACAGCCGGTTTGGGATTGACCCATGAGGGACGGCTGTAGTATCCGTGATGCATCCAAACCGGGGGGTTTGAGGAAATTATGTCGACGCGATCGCGAACGCTGATCGCTCTCGTCGCGGGTGCCGTCTTCGGCTTTTCCGCGTCACTGACGAGCGGTGTACTTGCGGAACATCCGAATGAAGCCACGCAGGCTGCGGCTCACCCTGCTGCCTTGCCGTGGGAAGAAGCACGGCTGTTCGCTGAGGTGTATGAACGAATCAAGCGCGAGTATGTCGATGATGTCGACGATCACGCACTCATGGACAAAGCCATCCGCGGCATGGTCGCCGCGCTGGATCCCCATTCCGCTTTTCTCGACACCGATGAGTTTGAAGAAATTCGACTGAGCACCATGGGTTCCTACCCGGGTGTGGGCATCGAAGTCGTGGCGGAAGATTCCGCGGTAAAGATTCTGCGACCCATCGAAGGCTCGCCCGCCGACCAGGCTGGCTTGTTGCCCGGTGACCAGATTGTTCGAATTGACGACGCCGACATCGGTGCCGATCTCGCCGGTGCCATTGCCAGGATGCGCGGCTCCTCGGGCAGTGTCGTAAAGCTCACCGTGCTTCGTCCGACGACGGGTCAGACACTCGACTTCTCCCTTCGCCGGGCCAAGGTCGAAGTACACAGCGTGGCTCAGCAGAGCCTCGAGCCAGGCTATGGGTACCTTCGGATCACTGGCTTCAGTGAGACGACGGCCGATGATGTGAATCATGCGATCGCCCGGCTGAAACGAGACAATCCGGGGGGTATCAAGGGCCTGGTGCTCGACCTGCGAAACAATCCGGGTGGTGTTCTTGAGGCGGGAGTCGCCGTGGCCGATGCGTTCCTGAATGAAGGCGTGATCGTCACTGCGGATGGTCGCACGCCAGATGCCCGCTTCCGGATGGACGCGACGCCGGGCGACGTCATTGATGGGGCCCCGCTCGTGGTGCTTGTGAACGGTGGGTCTGCGTCTGCTTCGGAAATCGTAGCGGGCGCTCTCAAGGATCACGGCCGCGCTGAGCTGATCGGTCACAAGACCTACGGCAAGGGCTCCGTGCAGACGGTGATGCCGCTGTCGCATGGCGGTGCGGTCAAGCTCACGACTTCCCGCTACTTCACTCCGTCGGGCGCTTCTATTCACGGCAAGGGAATCGTGCCGGACATCGTGGCTCAGGGAGCTGAGGATCCGCCGGCCGAGCTGCTGGCTGGTAAGTCCGCGCCATCCCTGACGTCGCGGGATAAGGAGGTGCGGTTGGCGCTCGATACGCTGAAGAATCACATGACGGTGGCTAAGGCGCCGGCCGGGTCTGTTTCGCTGATGCGGGCAGCGTTCGTTCCCTAGGGCCGTTTCTTAAGAAACATTAATTTGAAGCTCGACCCTGATGCGGCGGGCTTCTATATGATCTGGGGCTGCTGGCCGTAACGCGGGGTCTCGCCCTTGATTTCCTGGTTTATCGATGTCGTTCTGCACCTCGACAAGCACCTCGTTGACCTGATCACCGACTACCACGGCTGGATCTACCCGATCCTGTTCGCGGTCATCTTTTGCGAGACCGGGCTGGTCGTCACCCCCTTCCTGCCAGGCGACTCTTTGCTGTTTGCCGTCGGCGCGCTCGCCGCGGTTGATACGAGCGGGACCCTGAATGCCCCCCTGCTGTTCGTGTTACTCGCAGCTGCAGCCATTCTGGGCAACACCCTGAACTATTCGATCGGGCGCGCGATTGGTCCCCCTGCTTTCAGCGGGCGATACCGACTGCTCAAGGTCGAATATCTCCATCGCACTGAGGATTTCTTCAAACGCCACGGCGGAATGGCCGTGGCGCTGTCGCGCTTCATGCCCATCATCCGGACCTTCGCGCCGTTTGTCGCGGGTGTTGGTCGAATGCCCTACAGCGCGTTTCTGGGCTACAACCTCATGGGCGGCACCTTGTGGGTGGCGCTGTTTATCTGGGGTGGGTACCTGTTCGGTAACATCCCGGTGGTGAAGCAGAACTTCGGGGTCGTCACCATCCTGATCATTCTGGTGTCGTTGATTCCGTTGTTGTTGGCGTTTTTTCGGAAGAAGAAGACGGTACCGGCTTGATTCGTGAACGATCGGCGCCGCCTGTAGGCAGGTGCCGTTCACGAATCAAGCTCGCTAGTAGTACAAGGCCGCACGGGCTGCGCCGAACAGGGCTCCGCCGAGCAGGGCCACGGTTGGCGCGAATGACAGGATGAACCCGAGCTCGCGCTTCTTCGGATCTTTTATGTAGCTCACGAAATACACGATCCGGCCGATCAGAAAGACAGCGCCCAACGCAGCCGCCACGTAAGGGCTCAAGTACTGCCCGAACAGAACGATCGACGGTATGAACACGATGAGCTGCTCCAACGTGTTCATCTGTACACGCAGATACCTTTCAAATATCTCGTTGCCGGAAACCGCAGGCGCCGCGACCTTGTAGCGCCCACGCGCGCCCGCCACTGCCAGGGCGAAATACAGAAACTCAACGAGTGCGAGACCGATGACGAGATGAACGTAAGGCACGGTGTTCTCCAGGGAGTTCGTTGCTGAACGGCTACGGTCAAGTAGCTTATTGCAGAACTGCGCTCACCCCGATGGCAGAATAGATTCATGAGGGACAGAGCCCGGGGCTACGCCCACCGCGTTGACATCGTCGCTGACGCCGATCAGGTGTGGCGAGCTCTAACGGAACCAGAGCACCTGGCCAAGTGGTGCTCGCCAGGTGCGCAGATTCGCGGGCAGAAAGGCGGACTGTTTCGCGCGAGCGTGGACCGTGTGACCGAACTGGAGGCGCACATCGACATCTTCGAGCCGTCACGCCGACTACGGCTCATCTACCTACCCACCCCGTCGCTGCCACCTACCGATGATCCCATTGTTGATGACTTCATTTTGGATACCAAAGAGCCGGGGACGATTCTCAGGCTGCTGGGATCCGGCATTCCTGCAACCGAAGAGTGGAACCGCCAGTATCAGCGACTCCGACTGGGTTGGCAGCAGGCCATGACGCGCTTAAAGGTGTTCACCGAGAAACAGCTCAGGAGCAAGACCTCATGACCGGCTTCATTTTGCGCGCCTGCATTTCCGCGCTCGGCCTTTGGTTGGCAACGTGGCTGGTGTCGGGCATTCGCATCGACGACGCCTCAACGATCGTGCTCGCCGGGGTGCTGCTTGGTGTGGTCAACGCCATCATCCGCCCGATTGCCATCATTCTCACGCTGCCTCTGACGATCCTGACGCTTGGACTGTTTCTGCTGGTAGTGAACACCGCCATGGTCGGCTTGGTGGCCGCCATGTTGCCCGGGTTCCACATATTCGGTGGGTTTTGGTCGGCACTGGCGACGGCAGTGATTGTGGGGGTCACGGGATGGATTGGATCGTCGTTGATCGGCCCGCGGGGGAAGATTGACGTGTTTGTCAGGCGGTCATAAGGCCCTGCGGATCGCGAGGCGTGAAGCGGGGCGGGAGCTGCCGGGACGGGGCGCCGCTTGCCCCGCTGTCAAACGCTCGGTGGGCGCTGAGACCGGGGTGCCAATTGGCCCACTCTCAATAGTGGGCCGGTTCGCGGATGCACGCATGGCCCGGTGGCCGACGTCCTGCCCGACGAGGGCCACGTCGACCCTGTGTCGTGAGCGCATGCCGAAAAGTCATAGCCCGATGCTCTAAAGTCATCGCCCAATTCCGCGCCATCCGGTGAACCTATTTTGGGGTCAGAGTCTCGTGACGCCGGCACCCGGTGGAAGACGCGCCAACCTCCGAAAAGACCCGGTCGACGAGGAAAGTCCCGGTCGACGAGGGCTCGAAAATAAAGTCACTCCGGATGCGAGTCACGTGCCTGCCGGGCCGCGTCTCTGTACGATGTTGTCCGGGATTCTGTCTCACGCTCAGGCACTGCGGTGGCGTGGCCGCTGGGCCCGAAACATGATTCAACAGGCGCCTCGACTACGCGTCCGGGCGGGCGCGGTATAGCCATGGAAACTACTGCAGATGGACTCGCAGCGGCATAATTTACGTCGGCTAAACGGCCTAGGTACGAGCTGTTGGCTCCGACGCTCATCGCGCGCGCGATGGATGACGGGTGCGCGCACCCGGTCGGGTGCGGCACAGTTTGCCGACGCTGACACATGACGTCCGCAATCTTTCAGTTGTGTTGCATTGCAATCAGATGGCTGCATTCTGAAGCTTTTGCTACCGTAGTTGAACAGTGCCCTGCACAATATAAGAGCTGCGAAATAAAGCCGCCGCCGGGTAAAAAAGAGTGACGGAATTCTGACGCTTGCCCGTCACAACACTAGAGTTGCCTACTACTGTGCGCAGCATGGATGAACACAAGGACGGGTTTCGACGAGTAACTCTATGCCGCACTGCAAAGCGGTTGTGTGTATTACTCCTCGTATTCCTGGCTCTCCATACAGCCACCGCAAATGCGGCCGGACCGCACAGGCACTTCGAGCTGGAGGCTGGCGACGCCTCGCTGATGCTGAATGAATTCAGTCGCCAGTCTGATCTGCAGGTGCTGTTCGACTTCAACATCCTCAGGGGGATGAAGACTCGTGCGGTTATCGGTGATCTCGACGCTTCCACAGCCCTAAAGTCCATGCTCAAGGGCACGAATCTCGTATTCGACTTCGTGAACGACCGTACGCTGGCCGTGACACCGAAGAAGCCCTCATTGTTCTCACGGCTGTGGCATCGTCTGAAAACTCGTCCAAAACATGCGTCTGGTGATGACGACGGACTGGAGCAGGTGTTGATTTCGGGGTCGGGTGAAAACGGCACGCAGCCGTTGTTGGGGGCGCAGACGATTCAACTCGGCCTCACCGAGATCGAGCGCTCGGGGATGGCTACTACCGAGGATTTTCTGCGGACGTTGCCCCAGGTGTTTGGTGGAGGACCAACACAGGATACCGTGTTAGGACGTGAGGCGGGTACCAACTCTGCACACGGCAGCGGTGTAAACATTCGCGGACTCGACGCAGGCGCAACGCTCGTATTGATCGACGGTAGAAGAGTTGCACCAAGCGGAACGGCTGGCGCGTTTGACGATATTTCAAACATTCCGCTGACTATCATCGACCACGTCGATATTCTCCCAGATGCCGTTTCGGCAAAGTACGGCGTGGATGCGATTGGCGGAGTGGTCAATTTCGTGACCAGGAAAGACTTCTCAGGCGTCTCAGCTCAAGCCCGGGGCGGCAGCGTGACCAACGGCGATATGGGTGAACGTCAGTTCAGCCAGTTGCTCGGCAAATCGCGTGACTCAGGATCCGATTTTTTGTCGTTTGAGTATTTTCAGCGCGATCCATTGCTGGCGAAGGATCGCGCGCAATATTCCAATGATCTGACTCGATTCGGGGGCAGCAACTTTGATGGCGTGTACGGTGCCGGTCCGGGGACCCTCCTCATTGGCAACCAGACGTACGCGATTCCAAAGAATTCGAATGGGACGCCGTTGACGGCCGGGACCACCAATCTATATGACAATTTTCAGGGCTCGTACGTGACCCCTGGGGACGAGCGTTGGAGCGTGTTTTCAAAAGAAAGCCAGAGACTGATGGCCGACGACCTGCTGCTGCATTTCGAGGGACTATATACCCTGCGTAAGGTGAC
>JAXDQF010000239.1:0-36999 GCA_034668025.1 Gammaproteobacteria bacterium
CAGCCAGCGAGTACGAGCGACCCTCCAGCTCGAATTTCACCTTGGAAGGATCGATGACCCGGCCGTCGATTGAGACTTCGCCCACCTCGACCGTCGATACCGGCAAGGAGCGGTACCAGGGCAGGCGCACGTCAATTCGAAAGCCCGTCGGGGTTGCCCGCAGGCCGTTGTCACTGATGACGCGAGAGGTTTGCATGGCGGGAATGTAATCCATTACACACTCTGCTACAAGCTGGCGGGAAGTGGGCTTTTCGGAAGCGTTTCCGGACCCCGCTGACCCGAAGCTGAACAAAGGCTTATACTTGTGCATCGCGTCGTGGCCAGGCCGCCGAGCCGGACTCGGGAACGACGCTACCTACGGAAACCCCTCGATGCCAACCATCCACGATGTCGCCGCGCGCGCCGAAGTCTCGACCGCAACTGTCTCGCGAGTACTCAGCAATCCCGAGAAGGTCGCGGAGGCCACCCGCCGCCGCGTACTGAAGGCAGTTGACCAGCTGGGCTACTCGCCCAACGCGGCCGCCAAGAGCCTGCGCACGCTGACAACGCGAAAGCTCCTCGTCACGGTGCCGGACATTGCCAACCCGTTTTTCTCACTCATCATCCAGGGAATCGAGGAGGCCGCTCTGCGGGAGGGGTACTCGGTCATGCTGGGCGACACTCACCACGATGCACAGCGGGAAGAGCGTTATGGTGAGATGCTGCTGCGCCGTGAGGTCGATGGCCTGATTTTCCTGGGCCACAGCATGAGCAAATCCGTCAGTGCCACGATGAAGAAGAATCAGCTGGCACCGATTGTCAACGGCTGTGAGTACAGCCCCAACCTGGGCGTGCCCAGCGCGCATGTTGACAACGAGGCAGCCGCTCACGAAGCGATGAGCCACCTGTACGGACTCGGTCATCGAAACATTGGTGTGCTCACCGGACCCCTGGCCAGCCCGTTGAGTCGCGATCGTCTGCGCGGCGTTCAGTCGTGTGCCAAGGAGAACGGGGCGGCCAAACAAGTGATGGTGGTCAATGGAGATTTCTCCATTGAGTCCGGCATCGCAGGCGCGGCCCGCTTGTTTGCCCAGCAGCTACCCCCCACCGCCGTCTTCTGCTTCAACGACGAAATGGCCATCGGTGTATTGGATTATGCCAGTCGCGTCGGCCGCTCCGTGCCGGAGTCGTTGTCCGTCATCGGCTTTGATGACATCCGTTTCGCGCGTTATATGCGCCCCGCGTTGACCACTATCAGTCAGCCGATGCTGGATATCGGCCGTGAGACAGTGCGGCTGCTGCTTGGAGTGTTGCAAGGCACCGTGACCACGGCAGTGTCAATTACATTGCCGCACAAGTTGGAAATCCGCTCCAGCACCGGCGCGCCGCCCCGGCCCGCCGCCAAAACCTGAGCCGCTCGACAAGCATCGTGTAATGCATTACATTCCGGCGCGTCAGAAGAAGATCTGCGTGCCGGAGTCGAGCGATGCAAGATCCATACGTGATCATGAACACCGGGTTCAAGAACACGGTCGAGGGGGGGACGGCGAGTGGTTATCAGCTCGACATCCGTATCCCTTACTACCGCAGTGTGTACCTGTCAGCAATACATTCCCTCGAGTTGTCCGTGGATGGCGCGCACATCCCCCAACAGGACATCCGCATCGTCGTTGCCGGGAAAACCTTCACCATCGCCCAGATGTTTGAAGCCGACAGCGTGCGGTGGGGATTCGGTGATCCTGCCGCGTTGCTGGTGACCAGATCCGGAGGATTGAAGCCCGGCATTCACTCCATCCAGGTGGGTATCGTGGTCCGCAAGTCATACCTGCCCGCCACCGACCCGGAGCACCTCTACGAGGACTTCCCGGGGCTGTGGGAAAACGGCAAATACCACACCTACATCGAAGGCCCCACCGTCGTCACGAAGAAGATGACACTGGTTCAGTAAGGCGCGGGTTGGGATACTGGAGGGGGAGCGAATGATTTCACGCAGAGAGTTTGTGGGCGGTGTTGCCGCGGCAGGTGCGGCAGCCGCATCGTCAGTGGCGCTGGCTGCAGCCAAGAAGGCCGGCAGCGCGGCGACTACTACATCGCAGAACAAAATCCGCCGCGGCGTCGCGACGTATTCGTACCAGGAAGAAGTCTTCGTCCACGCGATGACCGTGGAAGACTGCATGCGCGAGATGTCGGACATTGGCGCCGGGCATTTCGAGCTCATTGCCGAGATGTTGGTGCCGGATTTCCCCAACCCCAGCACCCAGTGGGTGGACCAGTGGCATGGCTGGATGGAAAAATACGACCTGCATCCCGCCTGCTATACGCAGTTTATTGACAGCCTTCGCACCAAGACCCACACCCTCAGCTTGGAGGAGGGCGTGGAGACGATGATGCGCGACATTCGTCTCGCCAAGTTGTTGGGCATCCCGCGGATTCGAGCCCTGGTCGGCACGCCGATCGATATTCTCGAGGCCACCTTGCCGCATCTCGAGAAAGAAGACATCTGGATGGGTGTGGAAATCCATTTTCCCATTCCCATCAAGGGACATCTCGTTGAGCGACTGCGCAAGCTGGCTGACCGCAGCGACCATTTCGGCTTCGTACCCGATTTTGGCATCTTCCAGAACAAACCCAACCCGTTTCTGCGCGAGCGCATGATCCGCGACGGCGTGATAACCGCTGATGCCGCGCATTTCGTGGAGAATTCCTGGGAGAACAAGGTTCCCAAGGACAAAGTGAAGGCCGAGCTGGCCAGGATGTCGGCCGGCCGGGGCGCCGGCGGATTCGCCGAAGTCGTCTATATGATCCAGCCTCAGGATGCCCGCGACCTGCTGCCGTTCATCTCCAAGTGCCGCCACATCCATGGCAAGACCTGGGGTCTGACCGAGGATTGTGTCGATCCCGCCATCGACCTGTCCCAGGTCATCCCGATTCTCATCAAAGGCGGCTACGATGGCGCCATTGCCACGGAGTACGAGGGTCAGCGCATGGTGCAGGACGTCTCTGCCTTCAGCTCAGTGGAGATGGTGCGCCGGCATCAGGTGATGTTGCGGCGATTGTTGGGAGAGATCTGAGTCATGAAGGGCCGGTTGAGCGTGATGATGTTCCTGGAGTTCTTCATCTGGGGCGGCTGGTTCGTCACCATGGGGAGCTATCTCGGGACCACCCTGTCCGCGAGCGGATCGCAGATAGGGCTTGCGTATGCGACCCAGTCCTGGGGCGCAATCATTGCGCCTTTCATCTTCGGGCTGATTGCTGACCGCTACTTCAACGCCGAGCGCGTGCTTGCGGTAACCCATCTGGTCGGAGGCGTATTGCTGCTGGCGATCGCGCGCTCGGACACCTTTACAGCGTTTTACCCCCTGTTGCTGGCGTACATGATCCTGTACATGCCCACACTGGCGTTGGTGAATTCAGTTGCGTTCCGCCAGTTGAAGGATCCTTCCCGGGAGTTTTCCAGCATCCGTGTCTGGGGCACCGTCGGTTGGATCGTCGCGGGTCTGTGCATCAGCTTCGTTTTCGCATGGGACTCGGCAGGGTCCATTTCCCAGGGGGCGTTGCGCAATACGTTCGTGATGTGTGGCGTCGCCTCGCTGATATTGGGCTTTTACAGCCTGACTCTGCCAAAGACCCCGCCCGCCACGGATCGGACGGCTCGCCCCGAGTTGCGCGACATCCTCGGGTTGGAAGCCTTGCGCCTGCTGGCCAACCGCAACTTCCTGGTCTTTTTTGTCTCCTCCATTCTCATCTGCATTCCACTGGCGTTTTACTATCAGAACGCCAACCAGTTCCTGACCGAGCTGCACGTCCCCAACGCCACCGGCAAGCAAACCATCGGCCAGATGTCCGAAGTGCTGTTCATGCTGCTGATCCCGGTGTTCCTCAACCGCTTCGGCATGAAGACGACCCTGCTCGTGGGCATGCTCGCGTGGGCGCTGCGCTATACCCTGTTTGCGTTCGGCAATGCGGGGGACCTGGTGAGCCTCCTGCTGATTGGGATTGCGCTGCACGGCGTGTGTTATGACTTCTTTTTTGTCTCCGGCCAGATCTACATCGACTCCAAGGCCGGGCCGCAGATCAAGAGCGCCGCCCAGGGACTGATCACGCTTGCGACCTATGGCGCGGGCATGTTGATCGGCTTCTGGGCCGCCGGGAGGATTACTGACTACTATTCTTTGGGGGCGTCAGCCCACGACTGGAAGTCAATCTGGGAGTTCCCCGCAGCTTTCGCCGCTGTCATTTTTGTATTGTTCGCGCTGGCGTTCCGCAATGAGAATGTGCGTTATGAGAAATCGTGAAGCCTGAGAAAATCAAATGGGCGCTGCTGGGTGGCGGGCCGGATTCACTGATTGGCATCGTGCATCGCATCGCGGCGAGCATGGGGGATGACTATCAACTGACGGGCGGTGTATTCAACATCAATCTGGATGTGGGCCTGCAGTTTGCGCGCGATCTCGGCCTCGATCCCAAGCGGACGTATGCGGATCTCGACGCGCTGATAGCGAATGAGACCGCGCTGCCGGCCGCCGAGCGGGTCAAGGTGGTGACCGTGGCCACCCCGAATTACCTGCACTACGAGATGGCCTCGAAGCTCATCCAGGCAGGGTTCCACGTCATCTGCGAGAAGCCGGTGACCTCGACAGCCGCCGAGGCCCAGGCCCTGGCGACCCTGCTGCAGGCCCGGCAGCAGATTTTCGCGGTTACCCATACCTACACCGGCTACCCGCTGGTCCGACAGATGCGCGGCATGATTGCCGCCGGCATGATCGGGCCCATCCAGAAAGTGGACGCGCAGTACTACCAGGGCTGGATCAACGCGGTCATCCACGACCCCGCCAAGCGCAAAACCGTGTGGCGTCTCGATCCGAAGAAGGGTGGCCAGAGCTGTTGTGTTGGCGACATCGGCGTGCACGCCTTCAATCTGATCGAGTACACGACGGGCCTGCAGGTCCAGCAGGCACTGTCAGACATCGATACGCTGTACCCCGACAACACGCTCGACGTGGATGGCACGATCCTGCTGCGATTCGGGCAGGGTGTGAAAGGCGTGTTGTGCTCCAGCCAGATCGCCACCGCCGAGGAAAACAACCTGCGCCTGGCCGTTTACGGCCGCACCGGCGGCGTGAAATGGGCGCAGGAGAACCCCAACCAGCTCGAGTTTCTGCAAGAGGGCAAGCCCCTCACGATCATCAAGCCGGGCTATGACTTCCTCGTGCCGCTGGCGCGGGAGGCCACGAAGCTGCCCCCCGGCCATCCGGAAGGGTTTTTCGATGCCATGGGCAACATCTACCGCGGTGTTGCCAAGGCGATCAACGGCCAGCCCGTTGACCCGGGGGCCTATCCCGGCATCGATGCCGGTGTGCGCGGGATGCGATTTGTCGAAGCGGTGTTGAAGTCCTCGCGAAGCGGCAACATTTGGGTGCCGGTGTAGGCGAGGGCGGCACCGCCCCCAACATTCAACTGCGATACGGCTGCCGCCCGAACCCCTGCACGGCAATGCCCTGCGACCCCAACACATCGTGTTGTAGCGAATACATCGCCGCCGCCGCCGCATCAATCGCCCGCACGAACGCCAGTGAGCCCTCCAGGATCGGCGCGAGGCGCTCCTTGTCCTGCAGGCGCGCCGGCGGATATTCGTGCTCCAGGACCAGGTAGGTCTTCGCCGGGTCGATATCCAACAGCTCGCGTGCGGCCAGCTGGTGGTCGAGCCAGTCTACCGTGCGGTTTTGCAGGTAACCCAGGGGATCATGGCGCGCAGTGCCGGGCAGCTCGTGCTCGGCAAACACGGTTTGCTTCTTCCAGGCGTTGACGTGATCGGCCGGGTTGGTGGAAGGCTTACCTGCGATCCAGTCCCCGCGTTGCAGCGTCTGCCCGCCGTAGCCCCACGCCGAAATGCCACGTGAGTCGATGACCTGTCCTTTGACATGGAACCCGTCGATCAGGAACGCGTATCCCTCATCTTTCAGGTACTGAAAGATGGATCGGCTGTCCTGGCCCATCAGGATGGCGTGCGAGGGGTCGTAATGGATGCGGAACTGGTCGCCGACGCCGTGCCGCTCGCAAATCCGGTGCAGCGCAATCCACGGGCCGGGGGCATAGGCCAGGTTGTTGTGCCACTTGTCGCTGATGGTCCAGCCCGGCATGGGGCAGTGCTCCACGCGGAATACCAGGCCCCGGGCCTTTGCCTCGGCCAGCAGCGGCACAAACTCGGATTCGAACATCTCCAGGTTGGCATCCATCTCAATGTCGGGATTGCGGCCGACAAAGCCACACACGGCCGGTGTTCCGAGCAGCACGGCTGCATCGAATACCCGCAGCATGAATTCATACTTGCGTGCCCGGGCGCCGGCATCCGCCGCCAGCATATTGTCGAAGTAACCCAGATCTGACAGGCCAACGCCGTTGTGTTTCATTGCGGCGGCCACGCGTGCCGCGCGTGCCTTCGTGAACGGTTCCCGCAGGTCCAGCGTGTTTGCCACCGGATCCAGCATGGCTTCGGGAGGCACATCAGCGCGGCTCGGATGCAACGCGGCCGACAGCTGGATGTTCGGGCTGCCGATCTGCCGCGCGAAATCCAGCCATTCCTCGACCGCAACATCGGGGTCGGCATCGCGTTTGTCCCGCGCTGTCAATTCCTGCAACGCGGCCGTCAACAGACTCAACTGCATGATCCTGGGCTGAAAGTGCTGTGCTGCCATGCGTCACCCGCCTCCTGAACTGACAGGGCTGTAAATCACCCTGTTACTGTAATCCATTACAAAAGGTAATGGATGATGGCCGCGCGCAGCTGTCCGCATTATGCTCGCTGCGGCCGGTGGGACGGCGCCACGGATGCGTGTATTTACTGAAAATACCGGGTCTTTACGCCGCTTTGCCGCATCTGAAACAAGTTGTAGTGAAAATGCCACGACAAATATTTTGCGTATCGCTGCGCCGGATTGTATAGTCCTTTCGCAGTGTAATCCATTACAAACGAAGTTGGTTCGGTAGCATTCTGTTACTTGGGGGGGTTGATGATCATGAAGCGCAGTTCGGTGGGGGTGGCTGTCATATTCGCGGGCGCCGCGCTCTGGGGCACGCAGGCAATGGCCCAAACAGAAGCGGCTGAGCCAGGCGCCGAAGGCGGTCTCGCCGAAGTGGTGGTCACCGCGGAAAAGCGGGTTTCGTCCGAGCAGAAGACGCCCATCTCCATGAGTGTCATTTCCGCGGCGGAAATCGCGCAGAAAGGCATCTCCGACTTCGCAACCCTTGCGACCAACGACACCAGTGTCAACTTCTCCTCCAACGGCTCGGAAGGTTATCTGACGGTCCGCGGTGTCTCGAGCCACGACACGACGGAAATCGGCGACCCGGCCGTCCCGGTCGTCATCGACGGCTTCACCACGATCCGTCCCTACACCCTGACTACTTCGCTCTATGACCTGCAGCGGATCGAAGTGTTGCGGGGTCCACAGGGCACTCTCTACGGACGGAACGCCGAGGGCGGCCTGGTCAACGTCATCAGCCAGAAGCCCACGAAGGACTTCGCCGCCGGTGGCAGCGCCGAGCTGGGTAACTTCAACACGAACAATTTCACCGGCTATCTGAATCTGCCGGTGTTCGACAACCTGCAACTGCGTGTTTCCGGATCTTCGCGCCGGCACGATGGCTTTCGGACCATAACCTCCGCGGATGGTGTGCCGGAGTACAAGGCGGATGACGAGGACTCGCATTCCCTGCGCGTGCAGGCGAACTATACGCCGTTCGATAATTTCGATGCCTGGTTCCTGTTCCAGTCCACCCAGTTGGGTGGAAGCGGCTTCGCCAGTGAAAATATCCTTTTCAACCCCGGACCTCCTTGCGTCATCCCCACGGCCTACAATCCTACGTGCCTGCAGGACATCTCGCATGACCGCCCCAATCTGGGCGACCCGCGCCGGTTCCCGCTCTACGCCCAGCTTTCACAGGATATTGACGACAAGGTCTACAAGTGGCAGTTCACCTACAGCGCGCTGCCGTTTGGAACGACTGTCACGTACCTCGGCGGTTACGACAACGTTCAGTGGCACCACTCCACGCCCATTCCAACCCTGCTGGGCGCGACCATCGACACTCCGACGGTCTTCATCCAGAACGAGTTTCCGAAGACCACCAACCACGAGTTGCGCTTCACCTCCGACACGAGCGGGCCGGTGCTCTGGCAGGCGGGCCTCTACTACTTCGAAGAGCGCAGCACGAACCTGAACAGTTACGGCCAGACCAATCCGGGTGGCCCGGATGCGGCGAACCTGTTGTCCTTCTTCTTCCCGCTGGTGGATACGAAGTCGCACGCCGGCTTCGCCCAGGCCTCGTACATCATCAACGACCAGAACAAGATTACAGCCGGTGCGCGCTACAGCCGCGACACCAAGTCCCGCAACGGTACCTTCAACCTGGATACCTTCGGGATCTTCGGACTCGACCAGCACGGCGAATCAGAGAGCAGCAAGACGACCTATCACGTGGGTTATGACTGGACGCCGACCAACACGAACCTGGTCTATGCCAAGTTTGATACGGGCTACAAACCCGGCGGCTTCACGACCTGCAACCCGTATGATCCGGAGACCGTCAAGGCCTTTGAGCTCGGTACGAAGAACCGCTTCGATAACAACCGCATCCAGGTGAACCTGGCGGCGTTCTACAACAAGTACGAGAACCAGCAGGTGAGTGCACTGAGCGCGAGCTGCTCGAGCGGTACCGTCGTGGTGAACGCCGGCTCCTCGAAGATCTATGGCCTCGAAGGCTCGGTTGACGCGCTGTTCACGGAGGAGGACAAGGTCAACCTGGGTATCACTGTGTTGCATGCCCGCTTCGACGATTTCCTCGCATCGCCGACCAACGGCACTGCGGCGCTCGGCCAGGAGACCGTGCAGGCCTCCACCAGCACCGATCCGGTAACGGGTCTGCCAGTCACGGTCTATAACAACCAGCTCAAGGGCAACATGCTGCCTCAGGCACCGAATGTGACCCTGGCACTCGGGTATGAGCACACCTGGAAGCTGGCGGGCGATAACGGCCTGAACTTCCGCGTCGAAGGCAAGTACCAGAGCAAGCAGTACTTCGATTCGTTCAACTACAACGACTCGGAACAGGAAGGCTACGCGACTATTAACGCCTATTTCGGCTACTCAACAGACAAGTGGCGTGTCAACCTCTTCGGACGCAACCTGGCAGACAAGGTGTACCTGGTCGATGCGGCTGAAATTACGACCGGTGGCGCACACACCTACCGCTACGGGTTCGGTGCACCGCGCACGTTCGGTGTCCACTTCGAAGGCAACCTCTAAAGCTGCGTAAACCCCGGAGCACTGCATGCTGCGCCGAGATTTTCTGAAAGCAACGGCTGCGGCGGCGGGTGCAACCGCCCTGGGCACCTCGACCCTGTGGTCGAGGTTGGCCCTGGCGGCCCCGCATCACCCGGTGGGGCTGCAACTGTTCACAGTGATGGCCCTCCTCGAGCAGGACTTCGAGGGCACCCTCAAAACCGTCGCGCAGATCGGATACAAGGAAGTGGAGACCATCGGCGCGTTCGGCCGCGATCCCAAGATGGTGCGCGAGCTGCTCGATAAATACGGGCTCGTCACACCGTCACAGCATCTCGTCCCGGGAAAGCTGTACGACCTTTTCAACCAGTTTGTGCAACACAAAGTCTCCGGGCCCGAGATCCAGAAGCTCTGGCAGGAGACGATGGCCATCGAGCGGATCAAACCCGTCATCGAAGAGGGCATCGAGCGGGCCAGGATCCTGGGGCAGAAGTACATCTGTCTGCAGATCATCTGGCCGGAGCAGATGGCTACCCGCGAGCTGATGGACCAGTTCTGCAAGGGTTTGAACACGGCCGGTGAGCTGTGTGCCAAGGCCGGAATGGTCTTCAACTTCCACAACCACAGCGACGAGTTCAAGCCGGTGAACGGCTATGTGCCGTACGACCTGATTGTGAAGAACACCGACCCGAAGACCGTCAAGCTCGAAATGGACATGTACTGGATCTCGCATGCCGGCCAGGATCCGCTCAAATACCTGGCGGACAACCCCGGCCGCTACAAGCAGTGCCATCTGAAAGACAGCACGCCCGCCGGCGAATTTGAGACCGTGGGTAAAGGCACACTGAATTTCCCGGTCCTGCTCGCTGCGGCTCAGAAGGCGGGCATCGAGCACTACTACGTGGAGTTCGACCGCTCGACCGACCCTCTGAAGGTTACGCGTGACTCTTACGACTATCTGAAGACCGTCATGTAGGTTCCGCCCACCCTCAGGGGTGGGCCACGACCCGCCGGCCGGTCAAGGCTTCTGCAATCCAACTGATCGGTACGGCCACGGCACAAACAATCGCGAACACAACCATCACGCCGCCGATGCCTCCCGCGGGTCCGGTGAAGAGGGATACCAACGTGGTGCTCGCAAACTGACCTATGAAGAAGAACGAGGTCCACAAACCCACCCCGCGTGCCCGGACGCCGAAGTGGAGCTTGCTTTGACACCATGTGATCAACAGGGGAAAAGTGATTCCACAGGCAAACTGCGCCAGGCAGGCGCCCATCACGATTCCGCTCAGATTGGTCGCGTGTCCCAGGATCCAGAAGCTGCCCGCGAAGAAGGCCAGCGCTGTAGCGAACAGGTAGCCGACACGAAGCTCCTTGGCACGGCCCAGCAGGTACGCCCCCAGCGGCAGCGCGAATCCGGCGCCGGCACTCACGAGCCCGATGACATCCGGCGAGCCCAGCCCGACGGAGCTCATCACCAGGCCCAGTTGCAACACCTCGATGAAAAAGATGATGGAGCCAAACAGGGTGACCGCGTAGACGAGGGCCATCGCAGCGACGGGGAAGGGCGCGTTGATGGGCGTTTCTGCGCCGGTCTCCTGCTCCTCCGCCTGCGGCTCAGGCTCCCAGGTAAACGCCAGGACCGCGAGGAAAATCGGCACGGCCAATGCATACATGGCGAACGGTCCGTGCCAGCTGATGCTGCCGAGTATGCCGCCGACAATGATGAGACCCGTAGCGAGCAGGGATCCAATGGCATTCTGCCAGGCGAGCCATTTGCGGCGCACTGCGCCCTTGAAGTAGTCGCCCATCAAGGTGTTGACGCAGGTATAGATGATCGCTTCCGTGATTCCGAGGCAGACGCGGGTGGCGATGATCTGGTTCAGATCATCCAACAGCAACGGTGCGCAGCCGAAGAGGGCGTACACCAGAAGGGCGCCCAGGAGCATTTTCCGGCGGCCGATCTTGTCGGCAATCGTGCCGGCCACCGGCGCCAGCAGCGCAATGCAGATGGACGGTGCAGTAATGACGGCCGGCACCAGGAAGCCCGCATGCGGCGCGTCGTGAAAGCGCGCGAACAGCTGCGGCAATACGGGAATCAATGAGACGATGCCCATCGTTGGCAACACGTTGGCGACGATGAGCAGCATGGCCTGTGTTGTTCCGGCAGCACGGCTCGTTTGTAGCGCAGGGTTGGTTTGCATGATGAGCGCAGTGTAGCGCGAGGAAACGTCCGAATGTTGCAATCGTTGCAGCGCAGGTCGGCTGTCACGCAGGGAGTGGTGCTGACCTTGGCGCCGATTCTGGCTGTCATGGGGTTTGTGCTGGTCGCACCCATCCTGGCGAGCATGCAGGCCCATTTTCAGAATGTGGCACACAGCGAGATCCGGGTGCCACTGGTCATGACGGCGCCGGCCCTGTGTATTGCGTTGCTGTCGCCGCTTGCCGGAGTACTCGCAGACCGCTTCGGCGCGCGCCGTGTTTTGTTGATTTCACTGGCGGTGTATGCCGTTTTTGGCACGGCACCGCTGTATCTCGAATCCCTCGATACCATCGTTCTGACCCGCTTCGGAGTGGGTATCGCTGAGGCGGGCATTCTGACCTGCACGATGACGCTGGTCGGGGTGCTCTTCCAGGGAGATGAACGGCAGAGGTGGCTCGCTTATCAATCCGGCACCGCGCCAGCGGCGGCAGCGCTGCTGTTGTTGGCGGGTGGATTCATCGGCAGCGGCGGGTGGCGTTTTCCGTTCTGGGGCTATGCGTTGAGTGTCCTCGTATTCGTTGGCGTGCTGTTCAAGGTGGTTGAGCCGGAGCCGCGACAACGGGAGGTGGTCGGCGGTGTCCCCATTCCGTGGCCCCATCTGGTGAAGGTATGTGTTTTCGCCCTGTTTGCCTCGCTCATTTTCTACCTAGTGCCTGCGGAGCTGGCGTTCGTTCTCTTCGGGCGGGGAATTCAATCGCCGAGTATCATCGGCCTCACGATCGCAATCGGCACACTCGCCGTTCCGGTAGGGACACTCACCTCCCGACGCCTGACACAACTACCGGTCGGGCGGGTGTTGTCCGCCGCAATGGTTCTGATGGGAGTGGGGTTGATTGTGATTGCGGTTGGCAAGACTTTGCCGGTGATTACCGCCGGCGTCATCGTGCACCAGTTTGGTGGGGGCATCATGTTGCCCACGGCCATGAATTACGCGTTGAGCCGTCTGCGTCCCGAGTCACAGGGGCGGGGTACCGGAGCATGGTGGTCTGCGTACTTCATCGCCCAATTCATAACGCCACTGTGCGTTACCGCGTTAACCGTGGGCCTAGGTACGCTGTCGGCGGCTTTGATCGGTTTCGGAGTGGCCTGTTTCCTGTTCTGCCTGCCGGTTCTGTTGCTGACCCGCGCGGATTGACATGCGCTTCAAGGGACTGGACCTGAACCTGTTGATTGCGCTGGACGCACTGCTCACGGAGCGGAATGTCTCTGCGGCGGCCCGGAAAGTGTTTCTCAGTCAGTCTGCCATGAGTGGCGCGCTGGCCCGGCTGCGGGAGCATTTTGGCGACGAGTTGCTCGTTCCGGTGGGTCGCAGGATGGTGCTGACATCCGCGGCGGAGCTCCTGGTTGAGCCGTTGCGCCAGCTCATGTTGCAGATCGAAGCGACGGTGGGCGCCAGCCTGAAGTTTGATGCCTCGAAGTCCAGTCGCACGTTTGTGGTCCATGCATCTGACTACATCACCGAGGTCGTTCTCAGCCACGTGGTGCCGATGATTGCGCATGAGGCTCCCGGCGTGATCCTCGAGATCGTACCGCCACTCGATGATCCGGCGGCGTCGCTGGAGTCCGGCGATGTCGATCTGCTGATCACCCCCGAGTCATATGCCTCGGGCCATCATCCTGCGGAGCTGTTGTACGAAGAGCAGCATGTCGTCGTGGGTTGGCGAGGCAATCCCGTGCTGTCCAGGCCCCTCAGTGTCGATGTGTTCTTCTCGCTCGGTCACGTGGTGACGCGCTTTGCACCGAGCCGCGCCATTGCCTTTTCCGAGTCCGAGATCGCCCGAATGAACCGCAATCGCAGGATCGAATTGGTGGCGCCGTCCTTTACCTCGGTCCCGAAGCTGCTGATTGGCACGAATCGCGTCGGCGTGATGCATCGGCGCCTGGCCGAGAATTACGCTCACACGTTGCCGCTGATTGTGCAGCCGCTGCCCTTTGAAATGAGGCCCTTGCGCGAGGTGATCCAGTATCACCAGGTCCGGGCCGCGGATGCCGGGGTGCACTGGCTCAAAGGGCTGATCCACCGGGCCGCCACCCATCCGCCAAACTGATACGAGTACATTGGAATAAACAATTTTTCCGATGGCTGATCGAGCGCCTACCATCGTTGCAGAAAGGGGGACGTGATGACAGAGCAGACCTTGTTGATAGTCGGCGGCGGAATTGCCGGCATGTCGCTCGCCATCCGGATGCGGGAGCGCGGCTGGAAGGTCGATCTCGTCGAGAGCGATCCCCAATGGCGCGTGTATGGAGCCGGCATCAGCGTTACGGGCCCCACATTCAGGGCCTTCAAACGCCTCGGGTTACTCGACCAACTGAAGGCGAATGGCTACCCGAGCGAATTCGGTGTGCGTATCTGCATCCCATCCGGTCAGGCGGTTGCCGACCTGCCCACGCCGCCGATTGAGCCGGGAATGCCGGTGCAGGGCGGAATCATGCGCCCGGTGTTGCATTCGATTCTGTCCAACCGGACTCGCGCCGCAGGAACCGACGTGCGGCTCGGCGTCACGATGACGGAATGGACGCAGGATAAAGGCGAAGTCACCGTCAAGACGAGTGATGGCCAACAGCGGGTGTATTCGCTCGTCGTCGTCGCAGACGGCGCGCTCTCAAAAACTCGTGAGCGTCTGTTTCCAGACGCCCCAAAGCCGAAATACACCGGACAGTATTGCTGGCGACTGGTGGCTGACCGGGCGCCGGAAATCGACCGCTGCCACTTCTATCTGGCTCATCCGATTACCGCCGGACTGATGCCTACGTCGGCGACTCAGATGTACCTGTTTCTTCTCAGCCCCGAGCCGCAGAAGATCCGCATCGAGGAAGGGACGCAATGGCAGCGCCTCAAAGAGTTGATGGCACCCTTCGGCGCAATACTGGGCAAGCTGCGGGATAACCTCTCGGCCAGCTCCATTGTGAACGTGCGGCCGTTGGAGGCCGTGTTGGTTCCACGCCCCTGGCACCGTGGCAACGTGGCCATGATTGGCGACGCTGTTCATGCGACCACTCCGCATCTCGCTTCGGGGGCGGGGATTGCGGTAGAAGATGCGTTGGTGCTGAGTGATTTCCTCGCGTCGGAAACCGACATCGGCCGGGCACTCGATCGGTTTGAGGAGCGCCGTTGGGAACGGTGTCGCATGGTGGTAGAGAACTCCGTGGCGATTGGCGAGATGGAGCTGAATCACGCCTCGCCCGACAAGCTCAAAGCGTTGATGGCGGAATCCGAAAGCGCCCTGCGCGCGGATATTTGACGAAAGGGGACGACATGGCAATCCTTGGCGTAGCGGAAGTCATTTTCGGTGTGGACGACCTGGAGCTGTGTACCCGGTTCTGGACTGACTTCGGCCTCGTGCCGGTGTCGCGCGACGCTACCGAGTCGCTGTTCGAAGTGGCCTCGGGCTCCCGAGTCCGTGTTCGTCTGAACAGCGACGAGCGCCTGCCTCCCCGGTACTACGACTGGAACGGGATCCGCGAGACGATCTGGGGTGTCGATACTGCGGCGAATCTCGCGATCCTGGTTGCGGACCTGTCGCGGGACCGGAAAGTCACGCGTTCCGAAGACGGTACGGCGCATCTTTTCGCCGACGACGGCCAACCAATCGCCCTGCGAGTCTGGAACAAGCGGGCGGTGGTGTCACAGCCCGATCCGGTCAACGCACCGGGATGCATTCAAAGGCTCAATCAACATCGCAAGTGGCGCAGGCGGGCCGCTCCCAAGACCATCAATCACGTCGTCTTCTTTTCCAAGGACTACGTAGGATCATTTGATTTCTATCGTGACCGGCTGGGATTCCGGCTGGCCGATCACAGCAAGGGCCTCGGGGTGTTTGCGCGTGCGGACGGCGCCAATGAGCACCACAGCATTTTCTGGGTGAATGCCAATCTCCCCATCACACCGCAGAAAAATGGCTATATGCACACGGCCTTCGGCCTGGAGGACATCGACGAAGTCATGTTGGGTGCCAACCAGATGGCCGAGAAGGGCTGGGTCAACAAATCCATGAACAGCTCCGGCGGCCTGTCGCGCCATCGCATTTCCTCGGCCCTGTACTACTACCTCGACAATCCGAACGGCGGTGAGGCGGAGTATCATGCCGACACCGACTACATTGATGACAACTGGGTGCCGCGCGCCTGGGATTGGAAGTTCGGTGCGTTGCTGTGGGCCCATAACGTGCCGGGTTTCTTCCGCACAGATAACGAGAATTGGGACATGACATTCGATCCGCAGGGGAAATCGCTCGCTGCATTCCGCAAGCCGGCCGCCGCCGCTCCCGTTCCCGGGAAGTGAGGCGTCATGTTTGAATATTTCCCCAACAACTACGTCTGGAATCTGTCAGTCGCCATTGCGATCGAGTCCGGCGCCCAGATTGGCGAGATTGACGAAATGTGCCGGCCGCTGCGGGATGCTGCGGCGCGGGGTGAGGATGCCGGCACGGCTGAGTTCTTTGCCAGTTGGGTCGCCATGGCCGACAAGCTCGTGGCACTCGCCGACGAGGACGAAGCCCGAGGCCGGGATCTGTCCGCCGCAATCAAACTCAACCGGGCCGCGCTGTACTACCAGACCGCCGAACGCATGCAGGCGGATGGGTTCGAGCCACGCAAGGTCGTCTTCCGCAGAGGCCAGGACGCATTCCGCAAGTCCATGCGCCTGGGCCGCGAGAACTACGAACGTATCGAGATTCCATACCAGGGCGGCATCATTCCTGGAATCTTCGTCAACGCCGGCGCGCCGGGTCGACCGGCACCGGTGATGGTGTATATCAATGGACTCGACAGCTCCAAAGAGATGCTCTACTGGTCAGGGCTGGCTCGTGAGTGGTTGAAGCGGGGCATTTCCACGTTGCATATCGATCAGCCTGGCTCGGGCGAGGCCTTACGCGTCCATGGACTCATCGCCACGTTTGACACCGAGCGCTGGGCATCGAAGGTCGTGGATGTCCTCGAGAAGCGATCCGATGTGGACGCACGCCGCATTGGAATCGTAGGTATTTCGCTGGGCGGCTATTACGCGCCGCGCGCAGTTGCATTCGAGAGTCGCTTCGCGCTCGGGGTGTGTTGGGGCGCCAATCACAACTGGGGTGAGGTACAGAAGAAACGGGTCGCGCGCGAGGGTGATCGCCCGGTTCCGCATTATTGGGAGCACGTGCGGTGGGTCTGGGGCGCCCGGGATTTGCCCGAGTTCATGGAGATCTCCTCAAAGGCCAACCTGGATGGTGTATTGGATCGCGTCCGTGTCCCATTCCTGGTAACACACGGGTCCCAGGACCGGCAGATCTCCGTTGATTACGCCCATCGCACTTTCGATCAATTGATCAACAGTCCAAAACGCGAGCTCAAGCTGTTCGACTCGAGGACCGGTGGCGTGGAGCACGTGAGCGTGGACAACATGTCGTTTGGTCGCAGCTATATCGCAGACTGGGTTGCGGAGACCTTCAATGGCTGATTCATTCCGCCGGATCGTGACCGGGCACAACGCTGCCGGACTCGCCATCATTCAGTCGGACGCGCCACCCCCGCGTGTCAAAAAGCTCGGCGCCACGGGCCCTACGTTCTACGAAGTCTGGAACACGACCGACACTCCGGCGCCCATTGATCGAAGCTCGGGCGAGCCCCCGGAGAAGGAATTGACTCTGGCCCCTCCGCGTCGCGGTACCCGCATTCGGGTGCTCGATATTCCGCCGGAGACCGACGAGACGCGCAACATCAGCCCCGAAGAGGCGCGCGAGCATTTCGCGGAGATTGGCGCCGCCAAGGCGTTGCGTCACGGAAGCGGGGCGGCCAGGCACCCCTTCATGCATCGGACCGAGACTGTCGACTATGGAATTGTTCTGGAAGGCGAAATCGTCTTGATTGTCGACGAGGGCGAGACGCTGGTTAAGGCCGGTGACATCGTCGTCCAACGCGGTACTAATCACGGCTGGGCGAATCGCTCTGGTAAGAACTGCCGTATTGCCTTCATTCTCATTGACGGCCAATTTACTGATGGGCTCCGCTGAGAATGGCGAATTGACGCGACCCGGCACACTTCCCGGTCGTCGACGGCGGTACCGTCATTTGTGAAGGGAACTGATATTTGTGCAGTTCGTCGTAACCGGTGCAGCAGGTTTTCTAGGTCGAACACTCGTCAGCCAGATTCTTCGCAAGTGGACTGGTGCCGATGACCGCTTCACGCTCATTGACCGTGTGGCGATTGTGGATCCCGATCCGATGGACTCGCGCGTGAGTCGGCTCGTGGGAGCGCTGCCCAACATGGAAGGCCTCGATGACGCACTGGCCGCCGCCGATGTTGTGTTTCATCTGGCCGCTCTCCCAGGCGGGGCTGCTGAACGTGATTACGCGGGATCCCGCGTTGCTAACCTGGAAGTACCCCTGACGCTACTCGAAAAGGTTGCTTCCCGAGCGCAACCCGTACGTTTCATCTATGCGAGCTCGGTGGCGGTATTCGGTGAGCCGCTTCCGCACAGAATCGATGACTCCACTGCGACTTTTCCCACGATGACGTATGGCGCACATAAGTTGATGGTCGAAACGAGTCTGGTCAATTTGACGCGGCTCGGGCGGATTGAAGGGGTCGCGTTGCGGTTGTGTGGGTTGTTGGCTCGGCCTGAAGGCGCCGTTGGACTGCGGTCGGCTTTCATGAGCGACCTGTTTCATGCGTGTGTCGCCCGCCGGCCGATAGTGCTTCCGACGGGCCCGGACGCCACTGTCTGGATCATGTCGGCTACCCGAGCTGCAGAAAACCTCATCCATGCGGCGGTGATCGACTCCGTCGCTCATCTGCGCGCTACGACACTTCCCGCATTGCGTGTTACGGTACGTGAGCTGGCCGTGGCGGTTGCGGCCGCGACGGGGTGCGACATGAGCCTGGTGAGTTTTGAGCCGGATGATGCCTTGGAGCGCCAATTCGGCCGGTTGCCGGTGCTGTCCACGCAGGTAGCGGATTCGCTCGGGTTCAGTAATGACGGCGAGCTCGCCGCATTGGTGGCGCGGGCGTTGCGCGATGCCGGATATTCAGGCTCAGCAGGGGCGCGACCATGAAGTTGGCGACACTCAAATCGGCTCACCCCGACGGCAGGCTCGTGATAGTGAGCCGGGATGGACGGTCTGCGGCGGCCACGCACGACCTGTTTCCCAATCTGCAAGCGGCATTGGATAACTGGTCTGATGCAACGCCGTTGTTGCAGGCACGCTGGGATGCACTCAATGCGGGTCACGCGCCCGAGGCCTTCCCGTTTGATCCGACAACAGCGGCAGCGCCCTTGCCGCGCTGTTTTCAATGGCTCGACGGCTCGGCCTTCCAATCGCACGGCGACCTGATGGCCAAGGTCTTCAAAATCGACAATCCACAGGCCGATCGCCCCCTCATGTATCAAGGGATGTCGCACGAATTTTTGAGTGGCACGCAGGACGTCGTGTTGCCTTCCGAGGACGACGGAATCGACTTCGAAGGCGAGTTTGGAATCATCACCGATGGTGTGCCCATGGCCGTGTCGGTCGCCGACGCCGCGCGTCACATCAAATTGATTGTACAGATCAACGATTGGTCCCTGCGGACCCTGGCGCCGATCGAGATGAAGACCGGCTTCGGTTGGATTCAGGCGAAGCCGGCCTGCAGCGTGGCACCCCTCGCACTGACTCCCGATGAGTTGGGACCCGCGTGGGGCCTCGGCCGGGTTGCGTTGCCCCTGCACGTCTGGTGGAACGGGAAGCAGTTCGGTGCTGCCAACGGGCAGGCAATGGCTTTCAGCTTTCCGGAGTTGGTAGCCCATGCGGCCCGTACCCGCAAGCTGTGCGCTGGAACCATTATTGGCTCCGGCACCGTCTCCAACGACAACTATCGTGAGATTGGCTCGAGCTGTATTGCGGAGCGCCGTGCGATTGAGCTGCTCGACCGCGGACACCCCGAAACTCAGTACATGCGGTTTGGTGACAGCGTGTGCATGGGCGCGGTTGCAGCTGATAACACAATGCCGTTCGGCTTCATCGATCAGCGCGTAGTCTCGAGCGCAGCCTTCACGTAAGCGAGACACCCCGCAAGCTCCACAACGGCGGCCCGTCTCCCATTTCACTGCGCACCGACCACATTTGCAGCCATTAAATAATGTACTCTGCGACCGTTTTCACGACAACGCGCGCACGGTAAATGACCTCCAGCAAAGTTTCGATCGGGTTTGGTGAATTTGTAACGTTGTCCGCGATCCTGATGGCGATTCAAGCAATCGCCATCGACGGAATGCTGCCCGGGTTGCCGGCCATCAGTCGCGAGCTGCTCACGGACGGTGATAACCGCGTGCAGTGGGTCGTCACGTTCTACGTTCTGGGGATGGGTGCCGGCCAGCTGATCTGGGGCTCACTGTCGGATCGATTTGGCCGGCGGCCCGTGTTGGTCATCGGCCTTGCGCTCTATGGTATTGCTGCCCTGGCCTGCGCACTGACTCGCAGCTTCGAGACGTTGTTGTTTTGGCGATTACTGAACGGCCTGGCGGCCGCCTGCGCGGTGATCGTCCGCTCGGTCATCCGTGACATGTACTCGGGGCGATCCATGGCCCGCGTGATGTCGCTGACGTTCATTGTATTCATGGTGATTCCCATTTTGGCCCCCACCGTCGGCCAGTTGATCCTCATGGTGTGGCCTTGGCGTGCCATCTTTGTGCTCTTCAGTGTGTTCTCCACCGTCGCACTGGTGTGGGCGCTGCTGCGGTTGCCAGAGACGCTGCCTGTGGAGCTGCGGCAAACGCTTTCACCGCGCCACCTCGTTGCAGCGACCCGCATTGCGCTCGGAAATCGCATTTCCCTGGGCTACACGCTTGCAGTCACCGTAACGTTCGGCACCGTGTTGGCCTACGTCGCGATGGCACCCCAGATCTTCGGCTCGACATTCGGTCGTGCCAGTTGGATGCCGGGGATGTTCGCGGTGTGTGCATTGGCCATGAGCCTGGCCTCCTATTTGAATTCGCGCCTCGTGGAACAGCTGGGCATGCGCTTCATCTCGCATAGCGCATTGATCGTCTACCTCGGCGTCGCCGTGTTGCATCTGCTCGTCGCGCTCGAGGGATATGAGCGGATGTGGACCTTCGTGTTGTTTCAATCGCTCGCCATGGGGTGTTTCGGACTCATGGTGTCGAATTTTGGCGCGATGGCCATGGAGCCGGTGGGTGCCGTGGCGGGGGCGGGCGCCTCGCTGCAGGGCTTCGTGACCACCGCCGGCGCGGCCGTCATCGGGGGCGCGATCGGCAAGACCTTCGACAACTCGACCGTGCCTTTCACGGTCGGGTCATTGTGCTGCGCGACAGCGTGCCTGGTGTTTGTGTTGGCGGCCGAAAAATGGCGTCTGTTCCATCCGCAGGCGGGCAGCGGCCACACGCAATTCGCGGACAGCGCTTGAGCTGCGACGGGCGCCGCTCGACTTTGCTTATCAGCCTGAGCAAAGGTATAGTTTGCACTGCATGTAAAGCTTTACATTCGAGGGGGTAAAGCCCGGGGGCGAATCCATTTATGACAAATTTCACACGCGCCGCGCTGCGGATTGCATCGCTGGCAGCCCTGTCCATTGCGGTGACACAGGTAGCCGCAACGGCGGATGAGCCGCCGGCGAAACCGTCCCCTTTCGAAAGTCACGATTTTGACCGGCCGCCGGGCGACCCGGCGGCGATCGCACGTGGCAAACAGGTATTCAGTGTTAATTGTGCCTTCTGCCACGGATCGGACGCCCGGGGCGGCGAGGGTGGCCCCAATCTGCTGCGCTCGCCAATCGTTCTGAACGATCAGAAGGGCGAAATCATTGCCGCCGTCGTGTTGAATGGGCGCATCGAGAAGGGCATGCCGAAATTCAATTTGGCCCTGGAGAGCGTGGCCGACATTGCGGCCTACGTTCACAGCATCAAGGTGGGCGCGGGCGGCAATTTCAATCCGAAGATGGTTCTCGTGGGTAATGCCGCGGCGGGCAAGGCTTATTTCAACGGCAAGGGCCGGTGCACTGCGTGTCACTCGGTGAAGAAGGATCTCGCGGGTATTGGCGCCATGGATCCCAAGACTTTGCAGGACACCATTTTTACGGGCGGAGCCACCGGCATGCTGGGCATACCGTCTCCCACCGCGCCGCCGCGAACAGTCACAGTCACGTTGCCAACCGGGGAGGCGATCAAAGGCAAGCTCGTCAGCCTGGATGATTTCGTTGTCGTCCTGACTGATGCCGATGGCCACCGGCGCACCTTCCCACGTGCTGGCGATGTTCCGAAGGTTGACATCGTAAACCCGCTGCAGGCTCACCTGGACATGGTTCGCGGTTGGGAAGATCGGGATCTGCGCAATGTAACGGCCTACCTGGAAACAGTGAAATGAATGTTGCAACCAAGCTGCTGCTCGCAGGCCTGTGTGCAGTCCCGACACTCGTGGTTGCCGCTGCTGCCAATCCCTCACTGCCACCGTTGGCCGATTCCTGGCCCACGTATTCGGGTGACTATTCCGGTAAGCGTTACAGCGCGCTCACCCAGATCAACCAGTCAAACGTCAAGAATCTCACGCTCGCATGGGCCGCGCGGCTCAAGGGCGGGATCGATCAGGGCGGCGGAATCCTGGCGGCTCCCGTGCCGCCGCAAATTGTTGGCGGAGAAGCGGCGGAAGCTGTGGTCACCGGCGGAATATTCTCATCCGATGCGCCTGTCAGCGTCCGTGGAGCAGTGTTGCAGGTGAATGGGGTCCTGTACGCCTCAGCACCTGACAACGCCTGGGCGATTGATGCCCGTACCGGGACTGTGCTCTGGCATTACTACTGGAAGACCAAGGGTGGAACCCACACTGCCAACAAGGGCCTGGGAATTTACAAGGACTGGCTGTACATGGAGACAGCGGACGACTACCTCGTCTCGCTCGACGCTCGCACGGGCAAGGAGCGCTGGCACAAGGTGATCGAAAGTTTCCCTGAGCAGTATTTCTCCGAAGCGGCGCCGATCGTCATCGGCAACCACGTGTTGGTGGGAGCCGGTAACGATTCGGATGAGCCCGGCTCGCTGCGCGCGCTCGATCCGGACACCGGCGAGCTGCAGTGGAAGTTTCACACGACGCCCATGAACCCGGGTGACCCGGGTGCCGACACCTGGCCCAACATCGAAACCGCGCGCCACGGCGGGGGAAATGTCTGGGTCACGGGCTCCTATGACGAGGAGACCCATCTGTATATCTTCGGAACGGGTAATCCGGCCCCGGCCTATGGGTCCGCCAACCGGCCGGGTGACAACCTGTTTACGTGCTCACTGGTGGCCGTAAACGTGGATACCGGCAAGTTAGCCTGGTACTACCAGACATCGCCTCACGATACTCACGATTGGGATTCGGCACAAACACCTGTACTGGTGGATGGGCAATTCAACGGCAAGCCGCGCAAGCTCGTGTTGCAGGCCGCCCGCAACGGTCACTTCTTCGTACTGGATCGCGTGACCGGCGAGCATTTGCTCACGACCCGATTCACTCCCTGGGGCAAATGGGTGAAGGGGCTCAACGAGAAGGGCCAGCCCATTCGCGACCCGGACCGCGATCCGCACGTCGGTGGTGTCATCATCTCGATTGACGGATGGGCCAACTGGCCGCCGCCTGCCTTCAGTCCGCAGACGGGCTTATTCTATTTCCGCGGCTACGAGAGCTACGGCGTGTTGTATTACACGGAAACAGATCCCCGTGGCGCCATGGGGATGGGCGGCATCGCCCGGGGCGGACAGGTGTCCCTCGGAAGCGCGTTACGCGCGATCGACTACCAGACCGGGAAGATAGTCTGGGAGCATCCGTTCGAGACGGGGCACGGGTTGCTCGGTGCAATCGGCAGCGGCCTGCTGACCACGGCCGGGAAAATCCTCTTCGCCGCGGACCACGGCGACAACCTCGTGGCCTTCGATGCCGAGCACGGCAAGCCGTTGTGGCATACACGGTTGAATGGAGTTTCCAACGCACCGGAAACCTACATGCTGGACGATCATCAGCATGTGATGGTTGCAGCCGGCGATATGATTTACGCGTTTACTCTGTACTGAGCCCGTCCAGCGCTCGCTTGAACAGCGCTGCATCGAAGTCCGGCCAGGGAAGCCGCATGGAAACCAGGCAGGCCGCGGCCGTTTCCCACAGCAGGTAGTTGCTGAAATTGCCGGCAGAGCCGGTCCGAAACAACAGGTCCACCGGCTCGAGGGATTGCTCGCGCGCGTAGTCACAGACCAGGCGCACCTGCATTCGCGAGCCTTCAGCGAGGAGATGTCTGCGCAGGAGCGGGGTGAGCCTTTGCGCAAAGTCCGGTTCCCAGTCGGCGGCTGATAGCGCGTACAGTGTCAGGGTTGTCACCTGCGCACGGGCCGCAACTTCAATTGCGGCATGAATCGCGCCAAGCGCTGCAACGTGCGCCACCTTTGCAGACAGGCCGTCCCGTTCGGCCCAGGCAAGATTGCCATCCATGATGATTGCGACGTGCACCGGATACTCACGCAGATTCTCAGGGCGTCACTTTACGGTACAAAGTATACGGGCTGCAATTGCAGCGCACTTCGGCCTCCCTGCCTCAGTCGCGTGAATATTTCTGTGCCGTCCACCAGCCGACCAGGGCCACGGCCACGCCGGCGATGAGGTCGACAAAGTAGTGAAACCGCAGGTACAGGGTAGAGAGCCAAAGCACGGCACAGGGCGCCAGAACCCACCAGAATCGCCGCCGCCAGTGCTGCCAATCGAACAATAATAAGTACAGTGAAGCGGCTACGTGCACGCTGGGGAACACATCCACGGTATTGCTCCCGCGGTTCACCAAGCTGAGCGTCGAGTTCAGCAGCAGGGGCCCCTGCAAGGGCGTGTTAAAGCTCATGAACAGATGTGGCCCGCCCGCCGGGAGCACCGTATAGCTCAGCAACGCTATGCCGTAGATGGTGAACAGGCCGACGATACATTTGCGGAACGCTGGAATATCCCGAAAGCAATAGTGTGCCGGCCCGGCCATGAGGTAGTAGAAGAAAAACAGGTAACCGGCCATGGCCACGTTTTCCAGCCAGGGACGCAGCCATGCCTCCCAGGTGACGGCCGGTGTTTCACCTAATAAATCGCGGTCCCACTGCAGTAACAGCGCGTCCGCCCGCGGGGTGCCCAATAACGGCACCGCGCTTCCCATCGAAAAGAAACACACACCCATGGCCACGTAATAGAACGACAGGCGAATCCGCCAACGCCCCGGAGTGGGATTGCGCTCCGTCCAGAAGATCATGAGAACGCAAGCTGCCAGGCAGGCAAAGAAGACAGCCGCCCAAACTCTGGCCGGGCTGTCGGCCAGTAAACGCGCTCCGGTGACCACCAGGAACGCGCTGAACACCCATTCATGCGGCAACACCGCCGCGGCTTTCGGCCGCCACCCATCCTTAAAGGCCAACGATACTTCCGACATGAGATTCGATTTGCTGCTGTTACGGCGTGGCCGGGCCACCTCCGGAGTGGCCGCCGCGCGGCCCCACCTTCTATCACAAAGCGGCGTTTCGCCCAATTGCGCAGGTTGAAGCGCGTGAGTGCCTGGCTCGCGGCTGGGGCGACATAAGCTTTGCTACGTAGAGTTAGCAGCATCAGCCGACTGCCGGCGTGCTACCTCACTGAGTGTGTTGCCACTGCTGGGCCCGTGCGCTCGCTTCCGACTTTGCATCCAATGGGTCACCGGCAATGTTGTCGTTGACGGCCTGAATGACGGCCGGCGGCAAGTTAGAACCCGCCGGGCGATATTCCGGGTTGGCGGTGGACGAGCCGTCCGCACGAGCCAGTATCTCGACTTTCCAGTTGCCTGCTTCATTGCAGGCCAATCCGCTGAGCGAGGTGGACTGCGTCAGTTGGAACGTGCGGCAATATTGACCTTTCTTGGAAAGAAAGCTGATGCCAATGTGTGCGGATGGGGCTGTCGCTTGCAACCCGGACAGTTGGTTCGACAACGCCTGTTGTAATGCTCCTGCGGCCAGCAGTTGTCCGTTGCGCTCCGTGATTGATGGCGAATTGCGCAGGCGCGTCGCGAATTGCAATGCGAGCGCGCCGAGAACGAAGCTTGCCGCGAGGGCCGCCCATTTCGGCCAGGGACGAACCGGCGCAGGCGCTTTGGTGCGGCTTCTCAGCGGCACCACATTTGAGTCCGAGGATTCCCGCCGCTTTGAGCGTGCGGCGGCGAGCAACCGGTCGGGTACCGCTTCCGCGAGCACGGGTTCGAAGCTCGAGCGCAGTGAATCCCGCAGAGCCTGGTGAGAAGCCACACGACGGGCGATTTCAGGGTCCCGGTTGATGGCTTCTTGTATTTGCTGACGGGTTGTGTCGTCGAGCTCGCCGTCGGCATAGGCCATGAGCGTTTCGTCAGAAAAGTTCATGCCGAGACTCCCTGGCCGTTGCCGAGCAATGCCTGCAGTGAGTCACGGCCGCGCGCCAGCCGGCTGGTGATGGTTCCAACGGGCGCGCCGATGATTTCGGCTGCCTCCTTATAAGAGAGTCCTTCCACCAGCACCAGGCCGATGACCTCACGTTGCTCGACCGGCAGGCGCGCCATCGCTTCCTGCACCGAAAGCGCGTCCGTCTGGCTGTTGGCAGCGGGATCGGCAACGTTTGCACCGAGCTCTTCAGGCGCGAACAGCCGAGTACGCCGGCTCCGTGCCCGGGACTCATCGATCCAGGCGTTTCGCAGGATGCCGAACATCCAGCTGGATAGTTGCGACCCCGGGAGCAGCTGGTTCGAGCGTGACAGAGCTCGCTCGACCGCCAGCTGCACCAGGTCGTCGGCGTCCTGGACACTGTTGGCGAGGGAGCGCGCAAAGCGTCTGAGTCGGGGTAACAGCTGCACAATTTGCTCACCCAGGTCTTCGTTGCCTGCAGGCATGCGGTTTATGCCAGTAATACGAACCGTGATGCAGGTTTCTTCCCGCGCGGCACGCCCTGAACTAGATTGATCCCCATGGTGCGGTTGGCATTCATATTGTTGATGATAGCGGCACCGGCCGTGGAGGCGCAGATCGCATTGCCGAATGTGCGCCTTCCCGCGCTGCCACAGGTTCCGCTGGCCCAAAGCGTCTCCACGGATGCGCAGGCTGACCTGCGGATGCTCCGGGACGTTCGGCGGTTACAGGTCCGTGACCTCATTCGCCACAATCGAACGGTGCTGCAGGCAGATCGCAATGGAGCCGCCATTGTCCGCGGCGAGATACTGGCTGTCTCGCCGGAGCAGACCGCTATCGATGCGGCGCAAGCTGCCGGTTTTACGGTCCTGCGGACACGGGTACTGGATGGTCTCGATGCGCAGATCGTAGTCCTGGGCGTGCCACCTGGCATGGATACTCTGCGTGCGCTGGAGAAGTTGCGCGCGTTGGCCCCGTCGGCGAGTTTTGACTACAACCATATTTACACCAGCAGCGGTACGACGATCGCGCGGCTCGCCGGTGCGGCGGCTTTGGGTGCCAACCAACAGACCGGTGTGCCTGCTCGCGCCGCCCGCGAGCAGGCCGCTGCTGTCCCGCCAACCGCTGCCACCCAACAGGCTGGCACGGTCCCGCACGCCGGGAAACTCGGTTTGATTGATAGTGGGGTTGATGTGGCCCACCCCGTATTCGAGGGGACTGCTGTTCACCAGCACGGTTGCTCGGCGGGGCCGGTGGCCGAAGCGCACGGAACCGCCGTTGCGTCGTTGATGATAGGTCGCTCTGCTGATTTCCGTGGTGCCGACCCCGGCGCTGAGCTTTATGCCGCCGATGTGTATTGCGGTTTGCCTACGGGCGGGGCGGCCGATGCAGTGGCGGATGCGTTTTCGTGGCTCGCGCACGAGCGCGTGCCAGTGATCAACGTAAGCCTGGTTGGTCCACCCAATGCGACACTCGAGGCGGTGGTCCGTTTGGTCGTGGCCCGCGGTCATCTCATTGTCGCCGCTGTCGGCAACGACGGGCCCGCAGCACCTCCGCTGTATCCAGCATCGTATCCCGGAGTTGTTGGAGTCACCGCGGTTGATACGCACCGGCGAGTGTTGTTTGAAGCAGGGCGGGGGCCGCAGGTGAGATTTGCGGCACCGGGTGCAGATATGGCGGCCGCGAAATCGGTGCAGACCTTCGCGCTGGTGCGTGGTACGTCATTCGCTGCCCCGATTGTGGCCGGCCTGCTCGCTGCGCGACTGCAGGAGCCCGATCCAACAGCCGCGCAACGGGCTGTTGATGATTTGGCCCAGCGGGCGGTGGACTTGGGCGCTGCGGGGCCTGATCCGGTGTACGGGTTGGGGCTGGTGGGAGGCGACCTGGCCCCGGAGCCGCGGCTCGCTGCGGCCCACGCTCGGTAGCGGGACGTCCGGCTGCAGCGGCCCACGTTCTGTACCGGGATGCCCGGCTGCAGCGGCCCACGCTGGTAGCAGGACGCCCGGGTGCACAGCGGCTCGCGTGCGGACCGCAGGCCCCGCGCCGGTTGTGGGCCGCGCTCGATTGGTGGAGGCCGCGGTGGCGCGCCGGCCGCCCTCGGTTGGATTATGGAAACTCAAAATATTCGGCACTCCGGGAAGGATTCGCCGGGCCCCGTCGTAGTTCTCCATGAAGGTCGCGGATTGGCCGCGGTCTCTAGGAGGACAACCATGAAAACGAATCGTCTGATTGCGAGTGCCCTGGTGGCTGCCGGTCTGATCTTCAGCGCAGGCGCCCAGGCGGGTGGCCTTGCCGGTGGGTTGGGTGGAGGTGTTGGAGGCGCGCTCGGCGGCGGGTTCGGCTCCGGCATGGGCACGTTGGGTGGCGGGATGCGCGGTGCCGACATGAATGGCGGCTTCGGCGCCACGGCAATGGGCAACGGCGCGCTGAATGCGAGCTCAACGGGCCTCGGACGGGTGAAGCAGGATGTTGGCCACTCGAAGCAGGTCGCCGGCCAGGATGTTGACAAGGGCAAGCAAGTCGCCGCCAGCGATGTTGGCAACTCCGCCAGCACTGCAAAGCGAGACGGCGGCGTGGCCGGTGAGTCTGCAACGTCAGTCGCCAGCTCGGCTGCCGCAACCACGGCGGGCAAGGCTGGGACTCTCACTTCCGGATCCCAGGGTGATGTAACCGCGGCTGGCAAGGCGGGGACTCTCACGTCCGGATCCCAGGGCGATGTAACTGCGGCTGCCCAACATGCCGGTGCGACCAACAATGCACTTGCCGTTGCGGGCTCAGGCGCTACCAACGCGACGGCCTCGCGAGCGATGGCAACCGGCGACGGCGCCAAGAGCTCGTCAACTTCGGAACCGGCCTCGCGACCTGCTGTGCCGACGCAAACCAACTCGCAGGCGGCTGGAGGACTGACTGCTTCCAAGTCAGGCCTGGGAGCGGATGCCGCGGATCAGAGCGCGTTCAGTCACGGTAGCTCGTCGGCGAGTCAGACGAGCTCCGTCGGGACGTCAGTTAGCCGTTGATTGCAACTATTGACCGCCAGCAAGGACGCTGGCGGTCATCGGGAAAGACGGGGTGGTGTGCGGGAACGTCCCCGTGAAGGGCGCGATAGGACGGTTCAGGTCGATGCGGTTCGCACCGCCGCCGTAGCTGATACTATTTCCGGCCCGAGGGCTACGCACCGGTTTAATCAAATGAATTTGAGAGGAACGTCGGAGGACACCTGCTTCATCACCCGGGTCCTGTGTCTGATCCTGCTGTGTACGGTTGCGGGTGTGCCTGTAGCTCGGGCCGACGAGTCGTCCAAGGCGGCGAAGATTGCCGAGTTGATGCAATTGACTTCGGCACGGCAGTTTCTGCGGTCCGTCGATGGGAACTTTGATCAGGAGGATGCGGCGCGGGCGTGGGGTCGGTTTTATGCTGACAATCTGACCGAGAGCGACCTCGACGCCATCCTGGCTTACTATCGATCGCCTGTTGGGCAGAAGGATGTCGGTGCGTCACGCGCGGCGTTGGCGCAGGTTCAACACTACATGGTTGAGAAGCGTAGGGCGGGCGCGGCTACCGCTGTTGCCGCCAACGCGGCGGCCACCACGACTACCGCCGTTGCGAACAACACTACGGCGCCTGCGGCGGCCACCGGAGCCACTCGCACGCCGACGACTAACGCGGTGACGCCCGACGTCGTAGCGGGTCGCGCTTGGGATTCCAACCCGCTCGCACCAAACGGCCGAGTCATCTCCAACACCTCGGCCCCTGAGCGGTGTGAGGCGCCGCCACCAGCGGCCCCCGGCGTCCACGCCGTGCCACCGAGCGGCCGATCGGTGGTGTGTGTTTGCACGGATGAGACGGGCGCTCTTACCCGAGACCCCATGATCGTCGAGTCGTCGGGCGATTCACGCGTTGACTCAGGGGCCTTGAAGATGGCGCGGGCGGACTCCGGACGCTATATACCGCCGACTCTGGGTGGCCGCCCTCAAAGCGCCTGTTTTCGATTTGCCATCGACTTTCGCCGCCACCAATAGCCGCCTCACGGGTCTGATTGCTGCTATGCGGCATTCTGCGTAGGTGCGCTGCACCTCGAGCCGAGGCGGAAGAACTGTGCGGCGAGTTACCGTCGCTTCGAGCGCATTCCTCCACACTGTGGATGAGATAAGGAGCGGTGCGTGAACCCCATCACATCCGGCGTTGCGGTGCTCGGCGCCGCATTCATTCAGTCATTGCGCCTGCCCTTGGCAGGGTCGCAGAAGAATGCCAGCTTCGCGGCGGCATTTGAGCAATCCCCCCATGGGGGCCTGCTCGTGGACGCCACTTCACTGCGACTGCTGGGCGCCAACGAAATGATGCGCCGGCAGTTGGATGTGTTGGAAGCGGACCTGCAGAACCTCACTCTGGACACTCTCTTTGAGTACGATTGCCAGCCCGAGATTCTAAAGGCGAGGCTGCGCGATCCCGATCCAAAGGTGCCGCTGCGCGCACGCCAGCGACGCAAAGACGGTCGCGAGCTCGAATTGGAGCTCGTCGGCTATCCAGTCACTTCGGTCCGTGGAAATGTCCTGGTCTACATCGCGCAGGACATCGGTCTGAAAACGCGACTCGAGGGACGCCTGCTGAAGAAGCAGGAGCATCTGGATCAACTTGCCCACCTCGCGCACCATGACCCGCTGACGGGCCTGCCCAACCGGCTGTCGCTGACTGACCAGGTCCGGGAGAGCCTCGTTGCGGCTGACAGAAAAAACGAGCCCCTGGCGCTGCTGCTGGTGGACATTGATCGGTTCAAATACTTCAACGACGCGCACGGTCACGAGACCGGCGACAAGTTGTTGATTGCTGTTGCGCGGCGCATCCGGGCAGCAGCGCGTGACAAGGACCTGGTGGCGCGCACGGGCGGCGACGAATTCATCGTGGTGCTGCACGATCTGTCCCTCGAGGAGCAGGCACGCGAGGCCGCCATCCGGCTGCTCGAGGCAATTGCCACTCCCTTCGAGATCGATGGCAATACCGTTTCAACCACCGCCAGTGTGGGTGTCAGTATCTTTCCGCGCGACGGGGCGGACCTGGAGGTACTGCTGCGACACTGTGATGAGGCCATGAACCAGGCCAAGGAGCGGGGCCGCAACACCTGGCAGATCTTCGGCCCCGCCATGGATAAGAGGCTCAAGCGTCGCATCAACATCGAGTCGCAACTGCGCGAGGCCATGCGTACCGACCAGCTCGATGTCTATTATCAACCGATCATCGATACCCGTACGCACAAAGTGGTGGCCATGGAGTCACTGCTGCGCTGGCATCACCCTGCCTACGGACTGATCCCTACCGAACGCTTCATCAGCATCGCCGAGCAGACCGGCCTGATTGTTCCCATCGGCGAGTTCGTGTTCAACCGTGTCCTCCAGGATATGCGGCAACTACGGGCCGACGGCTGCACGTCGGTGCCGTTCGCCATAAATGTATCAGCGGTGCAATTGCAACGCTCCAATCTCGCCAAATTCCTGGCAGCGCGGCTCGCGGAGGCGGATCTGAGGCCGGCGTTGCTGCAGGTCGAGATAACCGAAAACAGCGCATTCGAGCGGCGTGAGACGCTTAGCGGCGAGTTGGAAGAAGATGGCGTGACACAGTTGCGCGAGCTCGGCGTGCACGTGGCCATTGATGACTTTGGAACCGGCTATTCGAGCCTGTCACACCTCAAGCGCCGACGCGTCGACTCGCTCAAAATCGATCGCTCATTTGTGCGCGACCTGGCCACTGATTCGGCTGACCTGGCGATCGTGGCCGCGATCACGACAATGGCAAAGCACCTCGGTATCCCGGTGGTTGCGGTCGGGGTCGAGAGCTGGCAACAACTGGAGAAGTTGCGTGAGCTCGGTTGCTCGTTCGCCCAAGGGCACCTGTTCTCGCGGCCCATTCCCGCGTCGCGTTGTCCGTTGTACTTGTCTGCCGAGCCGGTCGATTTCGACCGTCGCAACGACGAGTACGCTTCTACGGAGGCCACCGGCGTCAATCCAGCCCTGTTGTTCGAGTCTTTCGAAGAAACCCGACGATAACTCTGGAAGTACCGCTTGGCGCACCGCACCCCCGGCGCCGCGGGCACGCTGCTTGCTTAGCTTCAGTGCAAGTTGAGCAATTCGCAGTGGAGGTGAGACGTCATGAAGAAGATCCTGTTGGGAATGGCCGCATTGGCTGTGTGCAATATTTCCCTCGCCCAGGTGGGGACCACCGTGAAGGAAGGTGCCAAGGCCACAGGGGAGAAGGCACAGCAATACGGCGACCAGGCAAAAGCGGCCGTATCCTCTGAGCCGAACAAGAGCGTGGACAAGGCGAAAGCCCAGGTCCATAAGGCCAAGGCGCATCATCATGCGAAGAATGCCAAGGACGCGGCGAAGGATATTCCGAAGTAACTGCCAAAAGTCTGGAAGTGACTGTGGCAAGTCCTCCGCGCAGATCCGAGTAGCAGACAGCCTGTTTTTTTCTTGCAGCGCCCGCTGCGGTGTCAGTGATTGGAACCCCGAGTGGGGTTGCCGAACACTCACACCCGGCGGGTGTCCTCAGGCTCGTTATCAACTCGACCCGTGTTACGTCGCTACCTGCGAGTGGATAGGAAGCGAATTCGATTCGGGTCGGTAGGGCTGCGGGGCCGCCACGCGGATTCCAATGAGAATTTGTCGTCCCGCCTTACTGGCGCAGAAACTCCACCGGCCACGCAGGAGTGGGTCGACGGCCCACCCTTGAAGCTGGTAGTTCCGGTGTGCGAGCCGCAGCCGGTCGTGGAGGTCCGCTCCGGCCTTCAGCTCCTCAGACCGCAGGATCCGACCGTTCGAGTCGGTGACCTTGAACCAGGAGACGACATCCAGCGAGAGGGGCATTGGAGAGTTCATTGGCTCGTCCTGTGTCGGGGTGCGGTGGGCGGATCATGCCTCTGCGACTATCGTCCTCAGCAAATGGTTTTTAGAAAGCCTGTATAGGCTCGGGTTCGGCTGCCGGTTTGGGAGCAGGCATGGCTGGCAATCCGGTCCGCAGCCGCATTGCCATACCGGCCGACTAACAATTACCTCCCAGGTAATCGACGCACGTCCTCGTCGCCAGCATCCTGTGGTTAACGACTGGAGGACAACCCCAATGAACCGACGAACCCTGTTAACGAACGCCGCTGCCACTTTCGGTGGAGCTGCGCTGATCGCCACGTCCGGTGGTCATGCTTCGGCGACCACGGTAGCCCAGAAGTCCACGGCGGTTTCCTACCGTGGTCGGTCGATCATCCTGACACGGGACGGCACCGAGCTTTTCTATCGTGATTGGGGCACCGACGCCCCAGTGATCTTTCTCGCCGGGTGGGCGCTCTCGTCAGACTTCTGGGCGTATCAGATGGGGCCGCTGTCGGACGCAGGTTTCAGATGTATCGCATACGATCGTCGCGGGCACGGGCGATCAAGCGACCCGGGACGTGGCTTCGATTACGACAGCCTCGCAGACGATCTTGCGGACGTTTTGAATGCCCTCGATCTCACCGGGGTCACGCTCGTGGCGCACTCCATGGGGTTGGGGGAGGCGATCCGCTATCTCTTTCGGCATGGTAGTCAGCGTGTAACGCGCTTAGCCCTCGTGGGGCCAATCCTTCCGCTTCCAACCAAGACACCGGACAATCCTGAAGGCACCGATCCCGCGGTGTGGGAAGGGTTTCGCCGCAACGTGCTGCAGAGGGATTTCCCGAAGTGGCTCGATGACAATGCCGGCCCATTCTTCGTTGCGGATACATCGGCGGGCATGGTCAGCTGGGTCAAGCACATGATGTTGGAGTGTTCGATGAAGGCTGTAGTTGAGTGCAATCGTACTATCACGACGACAGATTTTCGTGGGCAGCTGCCGCAGCTCAGGATGCCGACGATAGTCATTCATGGAGACCGCGACGTGTCAGCGCCGTTGGACCTCACGGGTCGTCGAGTCGCGTCACTGATCCCCGGTGCGCGGCTGGAGATTTATCCCGGGGCACCGCACGGGTTGCCGCTCACGCATTCAGCTCAATTGAACCGTGATTTGCTGGAGTTCATGACCCCACGGCCGCAGTGAATTGACGCCCCTTCCGTGATAGCGCTACCATCGACCGCTGATTCGGGCAGGTGAATCGCATTCCTGAAGGGGGCTGGATATCGGCATGAATTCCAACACGCTGGGCGGGGTGAGGGCGCCACAACGCCTAGCAGGGGTGCCGCGATTGCTGGCAGGGGCGTCACGACGGCTAGCAATTGTGCTCGCCTTTTCCACCGTGGGTGCCGGTGCCAGCGTTTCCGCATTGGCCGGTGCGTCGGCGTTGCAACTCAACGCGCTTTTCCAGGACCACGCCGTCCTGCAGCGTGAAAAACCTATCACGGTGTGGGGGCAAGCCCCGGCCGGCGAAACAATCACTGTGTCGCTCGAGACGGTGGCACTAGCCACTTCGCCGACACGAACGCCTGCAACGATTCGGGAGGCCTCAGCGACACCCGCCGCCGCCGCGAGCGCAAAAACTCAGGTGGCCGCAGACGGCCGTTGGTCCGTAGTCCTGCCACCCCTGTCAGCCGGAGGTCCTTACGTACTGACTGCAAAAAGCAGCTCGGGAACGACCCAGTCAGCGCACGATCTTCTGATCGGCGACGTCTTCCTCTGTTCAGGTCAATCGAACATGGAGATGTCGGTGCTGCGTGCCGGCGATTCCGAGGGCGAGATCAAAAAGCCGGCCAACGACACCATTCGATGGCTCAATGTGGAGCATGCCACCAGCGCAGCGCCGCTGCTGAATTTCACCAGCCCGGTGAGCTGGAAAATGGCCGCGTCCGATACGGTGGCCGATTGGTCGGCGGTTTGCCTTTTCTTTGCGCGGGAGCTGCAGTCGACTTCGCACGTCCCGATCGGGCTGATTCAGTCGACATGGAGCGGATCCAACATCCGTCCGTGGATGAGTGTAGAGACATTGCACGCCAACGGCGGTTACGAGCCTGGGCTCGAGGTCCTTTCGGCCTATGCAAAAGATCCAGCCGCCGGACAACAACAATTTGCCGATCTGTGGGAGCAGTGGTGGCGCAGTAAAACAGGAGATCGGCCGGGCGCTGAGCCTTGGCGCGCGCAATCGCTGTCGCCGGCAGGGGAGTGGCGGAGTGCGCCGGCAACACTGGGCGATTGGCGCACGTGGGATGTGGCCGAGCTCAAAACCTTCACAGGGCTCGTGTGGTACCGGGCTCAATTCACGTTGACACGGGAGCAGGCGCAGTCCCTGCAGACGCGGGCGGCCCGCAGCGCAACCGCGACGACACCCGCGCCGAAGACGGCAACGACCGCGACGGCGGCACTGGTGGCCGCAACCACAGCAACGGCTGCGACGGCCCCAACAGCCGCAGCGACGGCGCCAACAGCCCCGGCATTGCCCTCAACGATTGCCACTCTAACCTTGGGCAACATCAATCAGGTTGACGAAACCTGGATCAACGGCCGCGCGGTCGGCAACACCTTCGGTTACGGAACCCCCCGCACGTATCAGCTTCCACCAGGAATTCTGCACGCCGGGTCGAATACCATGGTCATCAATGTACTCAGCACCTACGGCGAGGGCGGCCTCCTGAACGGCGGACCAGAGCGTGCGCTGCATTTGCCCAACGGAGAGTCGATACCTCTCAACGGTATTTGGCAGTACCGCATCGTGCCGGCGAAAGTGGGAAACCCACCACGCGCACCCTGGGAGTCTGTCGGCGGCCTATCCACCATTTACAACGCAATGATCGCCCCCCTAGGCCCATACGCCCTTCGAGGCGTCCTCTGGTATCAAGGCGAATCCAACACCTCTGAAGCAAACACCTACCGAGCCCTGCTCACGGGTCTGATGGCGGACTGGCGACGCCAGTTCAGCCCGGAGCTGCCGTTCCTCATTGTGCAATTGCCAAATTACGGTCCCCTCGAGGCGACGCCTGCAGAGTCAGATTGGGCGGCCCTGCGCGAGGCGCAGCGACTTGCCGTGAGTGGTGATCCACACGCGGGCCTCGCAGTCACCATCGATGTAGGTGAACCACGCAATCTGCACCCGACGAACAAGCAGGACGTGTCACGACGCTTGGCACGAGCTGCCCGTCGAGTCATCTACGGCGAATCAATTCCGGCATCGGGCCCGACTCCTTTGCGTGCGATTCGCAACTCCCAGGGGGTTAGCGTTGAGTTCGGGGACGTCGAACGGGGACTGGTGGCGTACGGCCACGACAAACCGATCGGTTTCCAGCTCTGCACGGACTCGCCCGACAGCTGCCGGTTCGCCGATGCAGCAATAGCGGGTTCCCAAGTGAAGCTTGCGGTTTTGAGTGGATCGACACCGACGCGCGTCCGCTATTGTTGGGCCGACAGTCCGATCTGCACACTGTTTGATGCCTCTGGCCTGCCGGCGGGGCCCTTTGAACTGCGGCTACAGTAACCCGTCGTCTTGAATGGGACGATGGAGAGGAGTGAACATGGATTTGTTCAACATCAGGTTTTCTATGGCGCTGTGCGTTGTTGCATGCCTGGCACTTTCGGTGCCACATCGGGTTGCAGCTCAGATCTGCAGCCTGCCGGCTCTGCCGGATGCTACCATCACGACCACTCAGGATCGTGATCACATGCTGTGTCAGCTGGGGATCACCTTGCCGACCCTCCCGCCGCGGGTGAGCGACCCGAATCGGCCCGTCAACGCCTCGCCCGTGGATCCCAACAACACGGAAGGCAATTGGACCGATCCTCGCGGGCACGTTGTGATCCGCACGGATTTCGGTCTCTGGCACACCTATGACAGCGACTCCGGTGTGAATGGCGGGGCGTTGAGCGGATTCGGCGACTACGGACCCTTCTCTCAACCCCGCTATACCGACCTCGATTTGTTGAAAGCCCAGGACGGCCGGCGGATCAAAACATCGCAAGACTGGTGGTTGCGCCGGCGGCCGGAGATTTTCCGGCTCATACAGCAGGATCTGTACGGCACGGCGATTGATCCCCACATCCCGGTCAACTGGGTCGTCAGCGCTGAAACAACCGGCACACAGGTCGTCGGCACTACAACTTATCCATACCGGCAAAAGACTCTAACGGGTACCGTTGACATCAGCAGCTATCCGGAATTGCG
>JAXDQF010000240.1:0-42716 GCA_034668025.1 Gammaproteobacteria bacterium
AGCAGGGCTTCACCAGCGCGCGTGATGTTGGTGGCGGCGACGAGACGGTCGCCATTCGCAATGCCATCGACGGCGGAAAAATTCCCGGTCCGCGGCTGATGGTTTCGCTGGAGCCACTCGGCCCGACCGCGGGCCACGGAGACGTCTACAACGGACTCGACCACAGTCTGTCGCATCCCGGCTGGCACAACGGCATCGTTGATTCGCCCGAGCAGGCGCGAATCCGCGTACGCGAGCACAAACAGCGCGGCGCCGATGTCATCAAGCTCATGCCGTCCGGCGGCGTTGCATCAACAGGTGACGATCCGCGCCAGCAGCTCATGACCAACGACGAAATGCGCGTTGCCGTGGAGACGGCTCACTCACTGGGAATGAAAGTGGCGGCCCACATCTATCCCGCCACGGCGATCGAGAATGCCGTGCGGGCGGGCGTCGACTCTGTTGAGCACGGGTCCTTTGCGACTGCTCAAACGTTCGCGTTGATGAAGTCACACGGAACCTATCTCGTTCCAACGCTAACCGTTTATGATGTGTTCTACACGGTCGCGCATGACCACCCTGAGCTGCTCACGCCGGGTACTGCACCCAAGGAGCTCGCCAACGATCTGCTCCCGAAGAAGAACCTGCCCCTGGCCGTGAAGTCAGGCGTGAAGATTGCCTATGGCACCGACCTGGGAGAAGGCGATCATACGATGGAGTTCGCGCTGCTGATCGCGAACGGCATGAAGCCGATGGATGCGGTGTTTGCGGCTACGCGGAACGCGGCCGACTTGTTGGGGCGCTCGGACAAGGTGGGATCCATCCAGCCCGGAAGGCTGGCCGATATCGTGGCGATACCGGCCGACCCCACCGTACAACCCGAGGCCCTGCGCCACGTCGGGTTTGTCATGAAGGGGGGTGTCGTCTATCGGCTCAACGGACACCCCACCGCCCAGGACTGACGCTCAGTGTGATCCGACCTTTTGCACGGCCGGCAGGTTCGCACTGATGGCCGAAACTCCATCCACTCCCCCAATCTTGCAGATGGGGTGGGAGAAGTCATTCGCCAGGCTGGGTACCGGCACCTTCCCCTGATAGTTGATGTTGTCATCAGAGGCGGGGCTCACACCACCAGGCACGAAATCCAGGTTGAGGGTGTGGCGCGTGCGCCAGGCGATGTTGTGATCGGCACAGGAGGTGTCGCCGCTGACGCCGACTGCGCCGATGAGCAGGCCTCTGGAATTGTAGAGAGCGAGCCCACCGCCGAATACGTTCACGCCGCCGACGCGATGGCCGAGCATCGGGTCGTCTTCCTGGCCGAAGTTGGACGACGGCCCCTGGTAGGCCACCGACGTATCAACCGGGTTGCTGTGCTGCAATCCGTAAAGCGTGCCACCCGGTTGTACCGCGGCGTAAAGGTCCGCCGTGGAAAGCGCGAGGTTCGGCAGGCTGAACGCATTGGCCGTGTTGGCCTTTTGCGCGGAGATGACCCGGCTTCCCGGCCACTGTGAGCCACGGTTGGTGCCTGTGAAAGCCACCTGGCACACCAGGCCGTCGCGATTCACAACGGTGGCCCACATGTCGAGATTGAACCCGCCATTGCTTTGCGCGCGGGCATTTTCCAATGCGGTCTGCAGTACGTGGTGATCGGGCAGGCCGACGCAGCTCGCCCAGTAGACGCCCTGATTGTCCGCCATGGCCGTGGTGGCGCCCAAGGTCAGGCTGAGAGTCAAGCCGATCCCCATAATCGCTTTGTGCGTTCGAGTGAACATGGTGTATCCCCTGGCTGTCGTTATTGGCCGCACACGCGCGGGACGCGTGTGGGGTGGTGAGAAACGTCCCTTCCAGGAGTTAAACGTGAAATGCCGCAGAAGTCGGACACCTACGGTGTCCGAAATGACTCGCGCAGCGGGAACCGGTTGGGTTACTGCGGGGTGGGGCCCTGTGCGGGTGCAGCAGCCTGTCTTTCGGCGGCTCGGGCTACTTCCTGCGGCGACGGCGCGAGTTGTTGCGCAGCCAGTGTTGCACGACTGACAACGGTTGGATCGTCACGCAGCTTCACAAACAACACATCATTGACCGGATGTGGAACAGGCAGTGAATAACCGGGAAATCCATCCGGGACATCCACTGCATGTGTGAAATCAGCGTCGCTGGACACCGATTGCACCAGAAACAGGTTTGTGCCCGACAGCTTGCAGGCCAACTCGGCGGATGCAGGACACTTGAGCTCGCGCAGCACCGGCAAACGCACCAGGGTCGCCAACGACTGCCAATCGCCCGCAACACCATTGACCACGGTCCGGAAGATCAGAGGTCCAAATGCCGACGATCCCAACGCCTTGGTGGGATCGAGCGTGGCCACCGCGACTTTGGAGTTCTCGAGAGTGATGCCGCCATTGGCGATACTGAGGGTGGTCGAGGCGGACTCATCTGCCATCGCCACCTCGATCTGCTCGTCGCGAAGGAAGGTCGCGGGCGACTGCGCGCGTACGGAGAATGTCAGTTTCGCGTCCTGCGGCAGCTCGTCCGCGTTGGCGAGCTCGATATTGCTCTCGCTGGACGATGCCGCAGTCTGCATGCCCTTGCCGATCAGCGTCACACGGGGGCGCGGCGCATTGACTGCCGTGTTGAGCTCGATGGTTCGCCCGTCATTCAGCAGAACCTTGGCGATCGCAATGTCGCCCTGCTTCAGGATGGTCACGGGCTGAGTATCCCGGGTGATCATGGCGAGCTCGTCATTGCCCTGCCGGGTCTCCAGCTTTCCGGGCACAAACTCAACACCCTGGAGCGTGACGTTGGATACCTGGTCCAGGCGGCTTCCCTTCAGCAGAGCCTGGCTGTCGCCGGCGCGGATGAAAAAGCCGTCGAGGTGCGCCGCCTCGGAGAATGCGTGCAGCCGAACCGGCTGGGCCTGGGACGCGCCGTACTGTGACACCAGGAGAGTCATCGCACCCGGCTTGGCGGTCTGCAGGGGCAGTGTCACCTCCACTTCATTCGGCTTCACCTGCTTCCACTCAGCTTCATGCTCCGTGCCGTCCTCGCCCTTCAACAGGACGCTGTCCAGACAAGTGACATTGCCAGCCTGCAGCCGGACTGTCTTGTCACGCCCGACAATCAGCGCGCCCTCATCCGGAGTGGCCAACGCCCAGGACTGATTGTGGACGTTCACCAGCTCGAAGCTGGGCGCATTGTATTTTTCAAATCCCCAATAGCCCTGCAGCGAAGCACGTACATGATCGCCGACCGCGGTGGTACCCAGCTCCCTGGTGTCGATGAGGAAACCCCCGAGCTGGGGATCCGCCTTGGCGGGCAACTCGACGGTCTTGCCGTCATCCCGTGTCAGCTTCAGTGTCAGATCGTGCGCATAGGAGGTCGAGAACACCAGGGGCGCGCCTTCGACCGGCAGAGCCAGAGTTGACTTGCGAAGGCAGAACGTCGCCTTGGGATCCACTGCATGCAGCGGCGGCAGCTGCGCCTGCTCCACGGCCGGCAGCGCGATGACGATGACGGATCTCGGGTTATGAAACGAAGGCGGCGCGTTGAGGGTCAGCCCGAGCTGCTCCCCCTGTTGGGAGGCCAGCGCCGGAATGTACTGATACTGCGCTGTCCGGAACGAATCGAAGATCCGCGCGATGTCCAGCACAGAGGCGATGTAGGGGCTGTAGTAACCGTAACTCAACTGCGGGGTGAAGCTGGCTTCCATCGCCAGATCGCTTGCCGGCCCGGTGGTGAGGGCTTCAACAATCGAGGCACTGTGGCCGTCGTTGAGAATCAGCGCGCTCTGCCCCTGCGTGAGGCAGGGAGCCTGTAACAGCGCATTGCGGTCCAGACACCTGTCATCCATTTTGATCGCGAGGCTGCGGGCCAACAGGGGTGCCACCTCCTTCAGCTTCGAGGGATCCTTCTCGTTCATGGAACGGATGGCCGACAGATACTTCTCCAGGCGCGCCCGGTCCAGCGACGCCTGGTTGAGATCCTGAGAGCTGCGCACAAACGCACCGGGCCGGCCCCGGACGGCACTGATGAGGGTGCGCAGGTCGCCGCCGGTCGCCGGTGCCAGAAAGAGCAGAACCTGCTGTGCATCCGCGGGGACCGTGATGGTCAACCCTTTCTGCAGGCATTTCGGTTTCCAGGTCTCGCAGGGGTAGAACCAGTCCTCGGGCGGCGGATTGGTGGCGCCGCGCAGGAATGCCGCGACCATCAGGTAGCGAGCAGACTGGGTGGCGGGAAAATCAGCCTGGATCCACAGCCGATCGCCGGGCGCCAGGTTCGGAACCTGCGTGATCGGCAGGGTCTTGTCGCCCCGCGTAACGGTTATCGCGAGGTTCGGCCCGGCGAGGTCAAAGGGGGCAGGCTCGGCGTGCACCTCAACGGTGGTCAGCAACGCAACGAGAGCAATCAGTAGGGGGCGCCAAACCCGGAATATCGGGGGCGCAAGCACGGTTGACGTCATCACTCAGTCGACAGCGACCATGACGCTCGAGTTGCGGGCACTGATTCTCATACACGCTCCTGGTGAGAGCAGGTGACAATTGCAAATGATGACACGGGGTGTCTCGATCTCCAAACGGCAGCACACGCGGAAATTCACAGTTTTCGCCCTCGTGGGACCGTTCCGGGCGTACGGGAGTTGCTCGAAGCTGAGCCATAATATTCATTCATCAGGCGTTCATCCGTAGTTCATGCGCAGGCGGCGAATCGTTCTGTCAACGCTGGGCTCGCTCGGCGATCTGCATCCGATCATCGGTCTTGCGCTGGGTTTGCAGGCACGCGGTCATGATGTCGTGCTGGCTACGAGCGAGTTCTACCGGGAGCGGGTCCAGGCTGCGGGGCTGCAGTTCAGTCCGCTGCGCCCGCTGGGAATGCCCGAAGATGCCGAAATGCTCCGGCGGGTGTTCGATCCGCGCAAAGGGGTGGAATACCTGTTGCGCACGCTCCTTCTGCCGCACATCGGCGACATGTACGCTGACCTGACGGTGGCGACCGAAGGCGCGGACTTTCTCGTCTCGGGGGAAGTCGTGCTCGCGGCCGCGCTCGTGGCTGAGAAGCGGGGGTTACCTTGGGCTGGGGCGATCCTGGCGCCGTTTTCGTTTTTTTCGGTGTATGACCCTCCCCCGTTTCCGTTTGTGCCCGGCGCCCGGAATCTGACCCGCGCACCCCCGTTCATACAGCGTCAACTGTTGAGACTGGGACACTTCGTGACCCGCAGCTGGAACGAGCCCATCCACGAATTGCGCCGCTCGCTGGGATTGCGGATCACCTCGCATCCGATCCTCGCAGATCGCTTCTCTCCACTGCTCAACCTCGCGCTGTTTTCCAACCAACTCGGTCGGCCCCAGGCCGACTGGCCCGACAACGTCGTGCAAACGGGCTTCGTGTTCTACGACACTGCCGGCGACACGCGCCAGGAGCAGTTGGAAGAATTCCTCGCCAGAGGTCCTGCGCCGGTCACTTTCACTCTCGGCTCCGCAGCGGTGATGGATCCGGGGCGCTTCTTCGAAGAAAGCGCCGCGGCCGCGCGCCGACTCGGTATGCGCGGTCTGTTGCTCATGGGGAAGAATCCGCCGCCTGCCCGGCTGTCGAACGACCTGTTTGCCGCCGAATATGCCCCCTATTCCACCGTGTTTCCACGGTCAGCCTGCGTAGTACACCAGGGTGGAGTTGGAACCACCGCTCAGGCCCTGAGAGCCGGTGTGCCGCAAATGGTCATGCCCTACGCCTTCGATCAACCGGACAACGCTGCACGGATGGAGAGGATCGGAGTGGGTCTGTCCGTGAGCAGACGGCGTTACAGAGCTGACACCGTGGTGAAGCAACTGCAGGCCCTGGCCGCGCCGCCATTTCGTGAGCGTGCCCGGGAGGTCGGGAAGATAATCAACGCTGAGAACGGCGTGTCAATGGCGTGTGAGGCCATCGAGCGAGCCATTCTTCAATCAGCCGGTGGCGCCTGAATCTGCGACACGACTCGACGTTGGAAATGCGCGCCGGTCTCGTAAACTTTCAGCAGGATGTATGAGTCCTGTATCTGCGAGCCATCCACATCGTAGTGCGCGACTCCGTAGGAATCGCGTATCGGCATTTCGACGCCGGCGAAACTGATGATGTTCATCGGCGACGGGATGAACGGCCGATAGTCTGAGCCGCAGGCGCGTATTTCAGGATTGTGCTGCCCGTCAGGACCGTACAAGGTAGCCGTATAGCAGTTGGGCGCGCGGCCGATCTGCCTGCAGCGAATGTACGACGCGCTCGAGTCAGCATCAGAACGGCAAACGCCGATCTCAGGTGAGCGCAGCTCGCCACCGGCGGCGTGCATTTTGTGCTCGGCGACCACTGCTCTGACGGTCAACGAGTAATCGATGGCCAGGCTCGCCGCACGTGCCCGGATTCGCTGATAGTCGGCACCCGGCAATTCGAATGTCTGTTGCACAGCGTCTCCAACGCCAGTCAAAGGCACCGATTTGCGATCGGCACGGCTGCCGCGATACAGGATCGCGCCCTTTGGGTCGAGAACCGTGAATTCGGCGCGATCGACCACGAGAAACTCATCGTGGGTCGTGCCTGTGATGGTCAGAGGCACGGTGAAAATCACGGCAGCCGCGTGCGATTGACCGAGGCTCTTCTGGATCTGTACAGCCGCGTCAACATCTCCCTGCAACAGGGCCTGCGCTGCCCGTTTCGCATTGTCCTGCCGGCTACGCCCACTGCCACTGGCCGCCGCTGTCGTAGTCGCTCCGGCCGTAACCTGGATTGCTGCGGGTGAGGTGCCGATGGGGACTCCCATCCAGGTTTGAATGGTGAAGGCCACACTCCACGGCAGTTGGACAACCACCAGCAAAACCACACCCGCTGCCAACAGCACTCGTGCAACCGACGTCTTGCGCCAGTAGTATTGAACAGCGAGCACGGCACCGGATCCCACGAGCAGTCCCAGGTGTTGCAACAGACTCTGCAGCCACGACACGCTCGTATCACAGGTCGGACACCGGTCCAGACCGAACAGCGTGGCACTGAGCCAGACAGTCACGACATACAACAGGACCAAACCCGCCACCAGGATCACGAGCTCAACCGCATTGCGGGTGGCCGACGCAATGGCAGTGGCCGGTACCAGGAGGCATACGAACATGTAGACTTCCTTGTAAAGCGCGTCTCCAAAAGACGGCATTAGTTTGAAGCCCAGCGCCAACTCGTCGGCCAGATTCACAATCAGCATCGGCACGCAGACCGTGACCGCCACAAACAGCAACTTGGCGAGCAGCAGCTCGGTCCGGTTCAGAGGCCTGATCAACCAGTCCTGGTCCACACCGGGAATAGTGTCTTCATGTACGACGGCGACCGCCAACGCAATGACGCCGATATACCAGGCCGGGGTCAACAGCCTCATGATCTCCCGGGCGACGGGCGACACGCCGAAGAAGCCGAATTTGTAAATGGCCCATTCCAATGCAACTTGAATGAGGGTGACCAGGACGGCCAGCGGCCACAGGAGCACCCAATCCTTTTTAAATACGGAGCCGATCATCGGCTGGCGCGCGCCGCACTGACCATTGATACAAAGATCGTCCGCAATGACCGATGGCCATTCTGGTCGCGCAGCTCCGGAAGGGTCCCTTGGAACAGCAGGCGCCCTTCGTCGAGGAAGGCGACGTGTGTGGCAAGACGCTCCACTTCGTCGAGCTCATGAGACGAGATGAGGATCGACATCTCGCGCGGCTCACGCAGGAACTCACCGATCATCTCATCGCGCGTCAGCGCATCGAGGCCACTGAACGGCTCGTCCAGGATCAACAACCGCGGCCGGAAGGACATCGCGCAGGCGAGCGCCAGTTTCAGCCGCATGCCGTGCGACAGCTCGTTGATCCTGCGGCCGGGAGGCAAGCGCAGCTGCCGGCGCAATTGCAGCTCGAGCTGGGAATCCCAGGTGGGATAGCAGGGCCGCAGATAGTTGAAGAACTGCTCCACCCGCAGGCGGGCCGGCAGCGCCTGGCTTTCGGAGACGTAACCCACCTGCGCCAGCAAGGGCGGATCAATCGAGCGCGTGTCGACCCCGAGCACGGTCGCGTGCCCGCGAGAGGGCTCGATCATATTCAGGAGAATCTTGATGGTCGTGGTCTTGCCCGCGCCACTGGCCCCCACGAGGGCGAAGACACTGCCCTCCGGCATCGAGAGGTTCAGACCGTGCAGTGCGCCAAACTGGCCATAGTTCTTTGCGAGGTCGTGCGTTTCTATAACAGCGGACATGGGCTCGCTTTAGCCGGCGCCACCCCCCAGGGCAAGGAACAATTGTACCGTGTCCATGTAGCGTTGTGCCTGGGCTCGTACGTACCCGAGGCGGGCATTTTGGTACAGGCGCTCAGCGTCGAGGACCTGGAGCACTCCTACGTTGCCCTCATTGTAACTCTTGCGGGTGAGATCAACGTTTTCGCGGGCCGCACTCTGAGCGTGCGCCTGGGCATCGAGTTGCTCGGCGTCGTGATCGAGCGCTTCCAGAGAATCGGCCACCTGGCCGAACGCCGCCAGGACCGTCTGCTGATAGTTTGCGGCACTTGCCTGCATGGCATCGATCGCTGCCCTCTTCTCGGCGCGCAAAGTACCCCCGTCAAATAATGGCGCAGTCAGCGAGCCCAAACCGCTGTACGCATTGTTCTGGCCCTCAAACAGATGCCCCAGAATGGTCGATTGCAGAGTCAGAGATCCCGACAGGACGATGTGCGGGTACAGATTCGAGGTGGCGACGCCAACCGCCGCGGTCGCTGCATGCAGCTGGGCCTCGCTTGCCAGAATATCCGGCCGCCTGTGAACCAGCTCGGACGGCAGGCTCACGGGCAGATTCCGCGGCAGCGTCACCTGTGACAATTCAAACTCGGTGGGTGCGCCTTCAGCCGGGAACTGTCCCATGATGATGGACAAGGCATGGCGTGCGACACCCAACTCCTGTCGAAGTGGCGGCAGCAGCGTCGCATCACTTGCAAGCTGACTCTCGGCACTCACCACGTCGACGCGGGATACCGAGCCCGCTTCAAAGGCAACCTGCACCAGTTTCTGATTCTGCCGGTCCTCATCGAGGATGGCTTCGACAGTGGCAATCTCTCCCTGCAGCAACGCGATCCGCAGGCACTGCATGACCGCGTTTCCACTGACCATCAGATAGGCAGCATTGAGCTGCTGCTTCTGGTATTCCGCCTGGGCATACTGCTGTTCCACGGAGCGAGCCGTTCCACCCGTATAGTCCAGCGCATAACTGACAGTTGGGCCCAGGGCGTAGTACGTAAAAGGCGGCAACCCTGCGAATGACGAGCCGAAAAACTGGGCGCCATACTTCTGCCGGCCCAACCCGGCAGTCATGTTGAACTGGGGATAGAGCGACCCCGCCTGGGCGCGCGCCAGCTCACTCGTCTGAGCCAACGTCGCGTTAGCCGCGACGAGCGTGCGATTACCCTCCAGCGCACGCTTGACCACAGAATCGAGCGCCTCGGACTGGAAGAGATGCCACCACTCCCGATCCGGGCTGGCCCCCAACGCGATCTGTTGATCCACATTCGCGCTGGAACCCGGCTCGACCTGCAGCTTTTGCGAGGTATACCGCTCGGCAGCCGGCGGGTCAGGACGTTTGAAGTCGGGCCCCACTTTGCAACCTGCCAGCACGGCGGTCATGCCCAGCAGGGACGCCAACCCTGACTGTCTCTGCAACTTCATTCGATCACCACTGGCGCATCGTCCGGGCTCGCGGCGGCGGCCTTCTTGGCGGTACGCAGCAGAAACACCAACGGAGCTGCGAACAGGGTCATGATCATCATCATCTTGAAGTCGTTGTTGTAGGCAATCATCGAAGCCTGGTTGGTCACCGCGTGATTGATCATCTGTGCACCCGCAGCTGTCGTCGGGGGTGCCGGATGCCACGGGTTGAAATAAGGCGTGATGTTTTCCGCCAGTCGCGAATGCATCATCTGCGTATTGCGGGTCAGCATCGTCACGACGACCGATATGCCGATGCTGCTGCCGATGTTGCGCACCAGACTGAAAATCGCCGTGCCTTCGTTGCGGAGCGTGGGGGCAAGGGTCGTGAACGTCACCGCCGCCAGGGGAACATAGACCATACCGGCACCCAGTCCCTGCAGAATGCCGGACCAGATCACCATGGACTGGTCCATCTGCAGGTAAAAGCCCGTCATCTTGTAAAGCGACGCCGCGGTGATGATGAAGCCCATCCCGATGACGATCCGGACATCGACTTTGTGGCGCATCAGCCATTGCACCAGAAACATGGCAACGAAGGTGCCTGCTCCGCGCGGTGCGGTCACCAGGCCCGTCAACACCACGGGGTAATTCATCAGGTCCTGGAGTAACGGCGGTAACAAAGCCAGCACCGCGAACAGCACGGCGCCGACGATGAAAATGAAAACGCTGCCCGTCAGGAAGTTGCGATCCTTGAACAGCGCCGCGCTGACAAACGGAGTCTCTTTGGTCGTCAGCATGTGCACGATGAACAGGTAGAGGGACACGGCCGCGATCCCGGCGGTAATGCAGATCTCCGTGGAGTTGAACCAGTCTTTCAGCTGCCCACGATCGAGCATCAGCTGGAATGCCCCGATCGCCAGGCTGAGCGTCGTGAAGCCGAAGAAGTCGAAGCGCGACTTGCGCAGCGGCGTTTCAGACAGGAATGCGATGGTGCCGGCGGCCGCCAGCACGCCGAATGGAACGTTGATGTAGAACACCCAGCGCCAGTTGTAGTTCTCGGTGAGCCACCCTCCCAGGGCCGGTCCCAGGATCGGACCCACCGTCACGGCCATCACCCAGATGGCCATTGCGCGCGCATGCTTCTCGGGTGGGTTGATATCGAGTAACACTGCCTGCGACATGGGTACGAGCGCTGCGCCGCACAGGCCTTGCAGGAGGCGTGCAATCACTATTTCCGGCAGGGATTGCGCCAGACCGCACAAGGCAGAGGTGATCGTAAAGCCGATGATCGAGGTTAGAAACACGCGGCGGCGGCCGATCTGCCCGGCCAGCCAACCGCTCAACGGGGTCATGATGGCGGCGGCGATGATGTAGGACGTGAGCACCCAGCTCATCTGGTCCTGGCTCGCCGACAGCGAGCCTTGGATACGCGGCAACGCGACGTTGGCGATCGTATTATCCAGGGCCTGCATGACCGAGGCCAACATCACGGTGATGGTGATGAGGACCCGATGGGGGACCTTGGCTGCTGCAACGGTGCCCGTCGTTACTGTGGCCGCGGGCGGCGCTGCGTCTGGCGGACCCACGCTCACGCCGGTTGGCTCGGCGGCGGTGGGCGCCTCGGTTGGCGCCTCACTGCGCAAGTTCGCAACTCGCGCGTTCACTTCGCTGCCGCGAGCTCGCCGTTGGAGACCGGGCTGGTGCTATGTGACGCACCGTCGGAGCCGAACAAGCGGCGCTCAAACCGTGTATCCACATTCACGGTGGCACTCAGGCCGCCGTGCAACGGAAACTCCGGATCCGCATTTCGCAACTCGATTCGCACCGGCAACCGCTGTACCACCTTCACCCAGTTGCCGGTCGCATTCTCCGCGGGCAGCAACGAGAACTGCGAGCCCGTGCCCGGGCTGACACTCGCCACCAACCCCTCGAATGTCTTGCCCGGATAACTGTCAACGTGCACTTCAACCTGCTGTCCCACCCGCATGTGGGTCAGCTGGTTTTCCTTGAAATTCGCTTCAATCCAGGTATCGCCCGCCACCACCAGGGCAAAGACGGCGGCCGACGCGCTGATATAAGTACCGGCCTGCAGCTGCTCGACGCGCGTGACGATTCCGTCGGTGGGCGCCTTGATCACCGTGTACGACAGGTTCAACTTTGCCCGGTCCAGCACGGCCTGAGCGTGCTGGACGGTTGGATGACGATCCGCCTCGATGTTTGGGTTACCGCCGAGGTTGGCCACAACGGCGTTCAACTGCTGCTCGGTGGCTGCCAATTGAGTCCGCGCGCCCTCGAGGGCGTGCACGGCGCGATCAACCAGCAGCTGTGAGGAGATTCCGGCAGTCAGCAGGCGCTGCTGGCGGTCCGTCTCGCGCTTTTGAAACTCGAGCGTTTCGCGCGCCGAGGCCAGCTCCGCCTGGCGCTGTCGATAGCTCGCCTTGAGCGACTCAACCTGCAGCCGCGCAGTGGATAGTTGGGCCTCGGCCTCCTCCACCGCAATTCGGAATGGCTCATCGTCCAGGCGGAACAACACGGCGCCCTTGTGCACTGTTTGATTGTCGCGGACGTTCACTTCCAGAACGCGACCGGCCACGTTGGAGCTGACCGCGACGCTTGCGATCTGCACATAGGCATCGTCTGTGCCTTCGTACCGCCCTCCCGTCAGGTAGAAAATCAACAGGACGATGACAGCAAGCGCGGGCCCGCCAATCATCAGGGGCAACCGCAGGCGCCTGCGCCAGCCAGACTCACTCATGATCTCTTCTCAACATTAGACTGGTCAACATTGGGAACTGCCTGAACCCTTTGGACCTGGCGAGGGCCCGCCGTCGAGTTGGGAAATGTTGTCGTGGAGGCGCTCGAGCACCGTCATGAAGAGGTCGCGCTCCGCCTTGCTCACGCCGGCAAACAGCTCCGCGCGCGTCTCCTCAATCAGCCGCCAGATCTCACTCAAAATCGGCTTGGCCTTGGCCGTGAGATACAGGCAGCGGGCCCGCCGGTCGGCCGGGTCAGGGCGGCGCTCCAGCCATCCGTCCGTTTCCATCCGGTCCAGGAGTCGAACCATGGTCATCGGCTCGACTTCGGCCAGCTCAGCCAGCCGCGCCTGGCTCACGCCCTCGTTTTTTTCGAGGCGAACCAATATCTTGGCCTGCGCGAGATTCAGCGAGATCTCGCGCGCACGGACCTCAAACCTGAGGGTATAGCGGCGGCTGAGCTCCTTGAGAAGGAACCCGAAATTGCGCAGGCGGTCGTCCACGGGGTGCGTCGGAGATGATATCGGTCAATATAGTAACAGATGTGATCATATCAATTGCTATACCCTCGTCAATGGCCCGGACTGTGACGCGCGTCAGGAATCGACCCTGCGCAGCACCCCGTTCTGCAGGCGCGCGACCACATCCAATATGTCTAATTGGGCGCAGTACTCGACCTCGTTCATGAGTCCCTTGTCCTGCATCATCAGTCCAACACGCGAGCCCGTCAGCACCGTCCGCGGGTCGTAGGCACGGCGCAGCAACCTCGAGCCCCGCGCACCATCGTTGAGTTGATAACTGCCCTGCGCTGCGAAGTGCTCGACGAAGTGACCCGCCCCATAGAAGTCCTCCAGGTTGAACATGCCCACGGACCCGGAGCAGACAATCAACACGGATGAATCCGGGTGTGCCTCGCGTACATGAGAGACCAGAGCCGCACCGTTCAACAGGCAGCCAACGTATACAAATGACGCATTCGCCGCCGCGCGCAACGCGACCGTCCCGTTCGTCGTGCAGTAAACCAACTTCTTGCCCCGCAATGGCTCCCGACCCAACAGGAGGGGCATGGCCGGAGAGAACCCGGGCAGATGTTCTGCCAGATACTCACCTGACTTGATGCAGTCACCGACGCCGGCAGCGACCGTGTTTGCATCGTTGGTATCGAGAGCCGGCCAGATGCCCGTGACGCCTGCAGCGAAGGCGTGCACCATGGTCGAGGTGGCGAACAGAATATCCAACACGATGACGATGCGGTCTTCGAGATGGGTCGGCTGGAGTTCTTCTTTTTTCAACAGGACTTGCAGACTGGGCATGGTGCGCACTATTTCCGGTTCTCCAGGGGGCCAAGTGACTTGCGGGTAGCTAACGACTCAAGTATATAGCGGCGAGCAAAAGGAAACGCCCATGTCCCTCTTCGATCTGACCGGCCGGGTCGCCGTCGTTACGGGCTCTTCACGCGGAATCGGACGAGCGGCCGCCGAGCGCCTCGCGGAGCAAGGCGCCAATGTCGTCATCTCCTCGCGCAAGCTCGATGCCTGTCAGGCGGTGGCGGACGCCATCAATTCCCGTCAAGATCAGCATGGCGGACGAGCGATCGCCGTCGAAGCCAACATTTCATCCAAGCAGGCACTGGAACAGCTGGTGGCGCGCGCCCGCGGCGAATTCGGGAAGATCGACATTCTCGTCTGCAATGCGGCCACCAATGTGCACTTCGGCTCCCTGGCCAGTATCACGGACGAACAGTTCCGCAAGATCCTCGACAACAACATCCTGTCCAATCACTGGCTGATCCAGATGGTCGTACCGGAAATGGTGGCGCGCCGGGACGGGTCGATTGTCATCGTCTCCTCGATCGGGGGCTTGCGCGGCAGTCCCGTGATTGGCGCCTACAACATTTCCAAGGCGGCTGATTTTCAGCTGGCCCGCAATCTCGCTGTCGAGCTGGGCCCCCATAATGTCAGGGTCAACTGCGTTGCCCCGGGGATCATCAGGACCGATTTCGCCCGCGCACTATGGGACAACCCGAAGATCGCCAGGGCCGCGGAGGCCAGCATGCCCCTGCGGCGCATCGGTGAAGCCGACGAGGTCGCAGGCGCGATCGTGTTTCTCGGCTCGCCGGCCGGCAAGTACATTACCGGGCAGAAGATTGTGGTGGATGGGGGGACACTCTGTGCCACGGCGTCGCTGGGTGACTGATGCCCAGAGTCAGGAAACCCTCCTTGCCGCGAAAGAAAGAGGATCGTCACTTCGTCACCGCGGTCGCACGTGCCATGAGTGTGCTCGAGTGCTTCCGCTCGGGCGACAAGACGGTGGGCAATCATGAGATTGCCAAACGCTGCAAGTTGCCCAAGTCCACGGTCTCGCGACTAACCCATACACTGACACGGCTCAACTACCTGTCGTACGACGAAGACGATGGCAGGTACAGCGTTGGGAGTGCCGGCCTGGCGCTCGCAAGCGTCATGTTGGGACGGCTCGGTGTTCGACAACTCGCCCGCCCGCTGATGCAGGAGCTCGCCAACTTTTCGAAAGGAGTTGTGGCGCTCGCCAGCCGTGATCGTCTATCGATGATTTACCTCGACGTCGTGCGCTCGGACAGCACGCTGACACTCACGCTCGAGGCGGGATCACGGATTCCGCTGGCTACCACCGCCGCAGGACGGGCACATCTCGCACTGGCGACGGAGCGCGAGCGAAACGAAATCTTCACGCGTCTGTGTGCGCAGGACGAGGCAGGCTGGCCGACGCTGCGTACCCGGCTCGAGCGGTCTATCGTTGAATACCAAAAATCAGGAACAGCCGTCTCCTTCGGCGACTGGCAAAGCGATGTGAACGGCATCGCCGTAGGCATCCGGGTAGGCAACTCCCGGGGTCCCATGACCATCAACTGCGGCGGACCCGCGTTCACAATGTCCAGGGATTTTCTGCTGGAGGAGGTCCGCCCCCGGCTGATCGAGTTGGCGCGCCGGATCGAGACGTCGTTGGGTCAGGCAGCCGCTGCAGTGGAACGTCTTTGACAAGGACGCGCGGCAGGCGATAATGGTTGGTCTGTCGCGGAACGTTGTTTCGCACAGCGAAACTGTCAAGGTCCAACAGGAACGAGCCCAAGCCCTATGGCGATCTCGAAATTCCCCTCCGGCCCTGCCGATGCGCTGGCCGTCATCAAGCTCGATAATCCTCCAGTCAACGCCCTTTCGCACGCTGCACGCCAGCGTATCGTCAGTGAGTTGACTCAGGCGGAAGCGGATCCCGCCATCACGGCCGTAATCCTCATCGGCACGGACGAAATCTTCTCCGGCGGCGCCGATGTGAAGGAATTCAACTCGCCGCAGGCCGCCGCGGAGCCCTCCCTCGACACGCTGATCCGCCGCTTTGAGCGCAGCAGCAAACCGACGATTGCAGCCATCTCGGGCACCTGTTTCGGCGGCGGCTTCGAGCTCGCATTGGGTTGCCATTACCGGGTCGCGACCGAGTCGGCACGCGTGGGATTGCCGGAGGTCAAGATCGGGCTGATCCCGGGAGCGGGCGGGACGCAACGCCTGCCGCGCATCGTCGGGTTGGAAATCGCAGTCAACATGATCGTTTCCGGCGAGCCGGTGCGCGCTGCCGACCTGGCGCAAACGTCTCTGTTTGATCGCGTCGTCCCCGACAATCTGTTGGACGCGGCCCGATCCTTCGCCCGGGACGTGGTTGCAAAGCAGCTGCGCAAGGAGCGCATCGGCGAGATGCGCGTGAAGTATCCCAACTACGAAGCCTTCATGGGCTTCGCTCGCAACATGGTGAAAGCCAAGGCGGGTCCCTTCCCTGCCCCGCTCGCCTGCCTCGACGCAATCGAGCAGAGCATCACCGCACCTGACTTCGAGACCGGCAAGCGCAAGGAGCGCGAAATTTTCCTCGGCCTCCTCCAGGCTCCGGAGTCGCGGGCCCTGCGGCACATCTTCTTTGCCGAGCGCGCAGCGCCCAAGGTGGCAGGAATTCCCGCCAACACGCCCACCCGGGCCATCGCCTCAGTCGGTGTGATCGGCGCCGGCACCATGGGTGGCGGCATTGCCATGAATTTCCTGAGCGCCGGCATTCCGGTCACCCTGTTGGAGGTCAATGCGGCCGCGCTGGAGAAAGGCATCGCCACGATTCGCCGCAACTACGAGAGCTCCGTCAAGAAGGGCAAGCTGTCGCCCACAGACCTCGAGAAGCGCATGGGTCTGTTGACCCCGACGATCTCTTACAGCGCGCTGCAGACTGCAGACCTGGTCATTGAGGCGGTGTTCGAAGAAATGGGCGTCAAGGAGAAAGTATTCCGCGAGCTCGACACTGTTGCCAAGGCCGGTGCCATTCTCGCGACCAACACTTCCACGCTCGATGTGAACCGGATCGCGAATTTCACCCGCCGCCCGGCGGATGTTCTGGGCATGCATTTCTTCAGTCCCGCAAACATCATGCGGCTGCTGGAAGTCGTGCGCGGCGACGCCACCGCGAAGGATGTGCTCGCGACGGTGATGCAGCTATCCAAGAAGATCCGCAAGCTGGCCGTCGTCTCCGGTGTGTGCGACGGATTTATCGGCAACCGGATGATCCATCAGTACTCCGCCCAGGCGTCCGCCCTGTTGGAGGAAGGCTGCCTGCCGGCCCAGGTGGATCGTGCAGTGGAGAAGTTCGGTTTTGCCATGGGGCCCTTCCGGATGAGCGACCTGGCCGGGAATGACATCGGCTGGGCCATTCGCAAGCGCCACTATGCCGAAAGCGGCCAGCCGGCACAGCCGCATGTCGCGGATCGCTTGTGCGAAATGGGCCGCTTCGGTCAAAAGACGGGCGCGGGTTGGTACGACTACCGGGCCGGCGATCGCACTCCGCACCCCAACGCCGATGTCGACAACATGATTGTGCGACATTCCCGGGAGCTGGGAATCGTCCGGCGCAAGGTCGAAGAGGTGGAAATCGTCGAGCGCCTCATTTACTCGCTCGTCAACGAGGGAGCGAAGATTCTGGACGAGCGCATCGCGCAGCGCGCCTCCGATATCGACCTGGTTTATCTGAACGGCTACGGGTTTCCGATCTGGCGTGGCGGCCCCATGTTCTACGCCGACACCGTCGGGTTGAGTGAAGTGGTCAGCGCCATCACGCGCTACAACCAATCCCCGAATGCCAACCCCTGGCCACCCGCCCCCCTGTTGGTGCGACTGGCCGACGCAGGGGAAAGCTTCGCCTCCTTTGACAGCTCGAATTCGGGATCAGCCTCATGACCGACGCCGTAATCGTCTCCACAGCCCGCACCGCTTTTGCCAAGTCATGGCGGGGCGCACTCAACATGACCTACGGCGCCACCCTCGGCGGTCACGCGGTCCAGCAAGCCGTCGAACGCGCGAAGATCGACCCGGCGGAAGTTGAAGACGTGATGATGGGTTGTGCCCTCGGTGAGGGTGCGACCGGCGGAAACGTCGCTCGTCAGATCGCGTTGCGCGCCGGACTGCCCGTCACTACCGCGGGTGTCACAGTCAATCGATTCTGCTCGTCGGGGCTGCAGACCGTGGCGATGGCAGCACAGAGGGTCATGACCGAGAAGGTGCCGGTCATTGTCGCGGGAGGACTGGAGTCCATTTCGTGCGTGCAGAACGAAGTCAACATGCACATGCGCGCCGACCCCTGGTTGCTGGAGCACAAGCCCGAGATCTACTGGTCGATGCTGCAGACCGCCGAACAGGTCGCGAAACGTTACAACATCTCGCGCGAGCGGCAGGACGAATACGGCGTACGCAGCCAGGTTCGTGCTGCGAAAGCGCAGGCCGAAGGCAGATTCGAAGCCGAGATTGCGCCCATGAAGGTCATCATGGGCGTGGTGGATGCCAATAACTCCCGCATCGGTACCCGTGAAGTCGTCCTGAGCCGCGATGAAGGAATCCGGCCGGATACCACCCTGGAGGGTGTGTCAAAGATCCGTCCCGCCATGCCGGGTGGAGTCATCAGTGCGGGCAACGCCAGTCAGTTCTCCGACGGTGCCGGCGCCTGCGTCGTCATGGACGCCAAGCTCGCGGAGCGACGAAATATCGAGCCCCTGGGCATTTTCCGTGGCTTCGCCATTGCCGGCTGTGAGCCGGACGAAATGGGAATCGGACCCGTCTTTGCGATACCCCGGCTGCTCGAGCGCACGGGCGTCAAGCTGGAGGATGTCGGTCTGTGGGAGTTGAACGAGGCCTTCGCGGTCCAGGTGTTGTACTGCCGTGACAAGCTCGGGATTCCCGACGACAGGTTGAATGTCGACGGCGGCGCAATCGCAGTCGGTCATCCGTACGGCGCCTCCGGTTCGCGGTTGTTGGGACACGCGCTCATCGAGGGGCGTCGGCGCGGGGTCAAGTATGTCGTAGTGACCATGTGCATCGGTGGTGGCCAGGGCGCTGCCGGCCTGTTCGAAGTCTGCAAGTGAACTTCGAGCACTCCGACAAAGTCAGGACGCTGATCCAGCGCCTGACTGCGTTCATGGAGGCGCACATCTATCCCAACGAGGCGCGGATTTACGCCCGGATCGATCAGAATCGCCGCCAGGGGGCCACCTGGGCGTCAGTGCCTCTCATGGAAGAGCTGAAGGCACAGGCCCGGGCACAGCAGCTTTGGAACCTGTTCCTGCCGGAATCGCCCCTGGGTGCGGGTCTGACCAACCTGGAGTACGCGCCGCTTTGCGAGATCATGGGCCGGTCGCCCTTCGCACCTGAAGTCTTCAATTGCTCCGCACCTGACACCGGCAACATGGAGGTGCTGGCCCGATACGGAACGCCGGAGCAGCAGAAACAATGGTTGCAACCGTTGCTCGAGGGTCGCATCCGCTCGGCGTTTGCAATGACCGAGCCTGCGGTTGCCTCCTCCGATGCAACCAACATTGAGTCGAGTATCGTTCGCGACGGCGAATCGTACGTCATTACCGGGCGCAAATGGTGGACCAGCGGCGCGCCTGATCCGCGCTGCCGGATCTTCATCTTCATGGGCAAGTCTGCTCCGGAGCACCCGGACCTGCATCGCAGACAATCCATGATCCTGGTTCCCGCCGACGCCCCCGGCGTCAGCCAACTTCGCAGCCTCACGGTCTTCGGCTACGACCACGCGCCCCATGGCCACGCGGAAGTTGAGTTCGCCGGTGTTCGCGTTCCGGCTTCGAACATGCTGCTCGGCGAGGGCCGCGGATTCGAGATCGCACAGGGCCGCCTGGGACCGGGAAGAATACATCACTGCATGCGACTGATCGGCGTCGCGGAGCGTGCGCTCGAGCTGATGTGCCGCCGTACGTTGAGCCGGACTGCCTTCGGCAAACGGATTGCCGATCAAGGTGTCACTCGTGAGCGCATTGCTGAGGCCCGCATCCTGCTGGATCAGTCCCGGCTCCTGGTATTGAACGCGGCCGATGGCATGGACCGCCACGGCAACAAGGCCGCGATGCAACAGATCGCGATGATCAAAGTGGCGGTGCCGAACATGGCCTGCCAGGTGTTGGATTGGGCCATCCAGGCGCATGGGGCTGCTGGTGTGAGTGACGACTTCCCACTCGCCGCGGCATGGGCCAGTGCTCGCACATTACGCCTGGCAGACGGTCCGGACGAGGTTCATCGGAACCAGATCGCCAAGTTGGAGCTCGGACGTTACAAGACGCCCGACTGACGCGGAAGAATAATCACCTTTCCCACGGCACGGCGCTCCAGAACGCTCGCCAACGCGCTGGCCGCGTCCTCGAGGGAAAACTTCGCACTGACGATCGGGCGGATCCGCCCCTCTTCCAGCCACTTCAGTAACTGTGTGAGCTCCGTCGTGGACCGAGTCGTGTCACGATGCCGAAATTCGCCCCAGTACACGCCCACAATGGAGCTGCCCTTCAGCAGCGTCAGGTTGAGCGGGATCCGGGGAATTTCGCCCGCAGCGAATCCAACTACGAGATAGCGCCCGCCCCAACCCACGGCGCGCAATGCCGGCTCTGTGTAGGGCCCACCCACAGGGTCGTATACAACATCCACGCCCTTGGAGCCCGCAATCTCTTTGAGCCGCGCCCGCAGGTCCTCTTGCGAGTAGTCGATGAGGTGATCGGCGCCGCGGCTGCGTGCGGCCTCGAGCTTCTCCGGCGAAGAAGCCGCAGCAATCACTGTTGCGCCCATCAGCTTGCCGAGCTCGACTGCAGCGATACCGACGCCACCGCCCGCTCCGAGGACCAGGAGCGTCTCGCCTGCGGTCAGTCGCGCGCGATCGAGCAGCGCGTGGTAGGTGGTTGCATAGGTCAACGGCATTGCTGCTGCTATTGAAATATCAACTGCCGGTGCGAGCGCAAATGTGGAATCCGCGTCGGCGACCACGCGCTGCGCAAAACCGCCGATTCTGCAAAGGGCCACGACTCGATCGCCCGGCTTCAGTTGCGTGACACCGTCACCTGCCGAGTGCACAGTCCCTGCAATCTCAGCACCGGGAACGAACGGTAACCCGGGTTTGAGCTGGTACTTTCCCTGGACCATCAGTCCGTCGGGAAAATTGACCGAGGCCGCTTCGACATCAATGGCAACCTGGCCCGCACCTGGCACGGGCGCCGGCATTTCTCCCACCTGCAGCGCATCGATCGGGCCGAACTGTTTGCAGATGAGGGCTTGCATCACTCGTATATCAGCCCGTCTCGATCGCCAACTCGATGGCGTACAGAAATCGCTCCAGCGCAATATTCCGCCCACACAGCACCACCGCCACCTTCTTACCCCGGAACGCCTCTGCTCGTCTCGCCAACCCGGCCAACGCAACTCCCGCCGACCCTTCAACGATCCAGTGCTCGGCATCGGCAATCATCCGCATGCCACGACCGATATCGGCTTCACTCACCGTAATCGTCTCGTCGATCACGGCGCGGCACAACGGCAGCGTCACAGACCCGGGCTCAACCGCACCGGCCGTACCGTCGGAAAGGGTCTCTTTCTCGTCAACATCGACGATCGCACCGGCTTCCATCGCTCTGAGCATGCAAGGCGAGTTCTCCGGCCATACCCCAATGACCCGGGTGCGGGGACTCAGGTTCTTCAGCGCGGTACCAACACCACTGATCAACCCTCCACCCCCGACTGAGATAAAGACGGCATCCAGCTCCGGCGCCTGTTCGATCAACTCCATTCCCAGGGTTCCCTGCCCCGCTATGACGTCGAGGTCGTTGTAGGGAGAGATGTAAATCTTGCCCTGCTCGTCAGCGTGACGGCGTGCGAGCAACTCAGCTCCGATCGGGGGGCCGCTCACAACCACCAACTCCGCGCCCAGTGCCCGGATAGCGTCGACTTTGGGCTGTGCCGCGGATGCAGCCACGTAGACAGTGACCGGAACTCCCGCCAGCGATCCAGCGCGGGCAACGGCTTGTCCGTGGTTACCGGTAGAGGCCGTCGTGACCCCGGTGCGACGCGCGGCCTCCCCCAGGATTTGAATCTTGTTGGTGGCCCCACGGATCTTGAACGAGCCGGTGGGCTGCAAATGCTCGTTCTTGAGCAGCACGCTGCAACCCAAAGCGGCGGACAGCGGCCTGCTCAAATGCAGTGGAGAAACGGGTACCTGCGGTCTGACGGCCGCATGGGCCCGGGATATCGAATCAAATAGAGTAGTCATACCGCCATTAAATACGAAGCCGGGCGGTCAAGCTTGCACCAAGAGTCTCATCTGTATAAATATACAGTGTGGACGTGGAATCTAAATTGGCCGTTCGGGCCGACGCTGCCAAATACGTTATCTTCGCAGCGCATGAGCGACAAAGACCCGATTCTGCTGGCTATCGACCAAGGCACCAGCTCCAGCCGGTCCATCGCGTTTTCGGCGCGCGGCGCCATTGTTGCACTCGACCAGCATCCCTTCGAGCAGATCTACCCCACTTCGGGCTGGGTCGAGCACGATCCTGAGGTCATCTGGGCGACGACCATTTCGACCACGCGCGAGGTCCTCAAGCAGCTGCGCGCCAAACAACAGCGCGTTGCGGCCATCGGGATTACGAACCAGCGCGAAACCACCCTGCTGTGGGATCGCCGCACCGGTATCCCGGTTTACAACGCGATCGTCTGGCAGGATCGCCGGACCGCGGATGAGTGCCGGAGGCTGCAGGAGGCGGGACGCGAGAACGAGGTCATCGAGAAAACCGGTCTGCGGCTCGACCCCTACTTCTCGGCCACCAAGCTCACGTGGATCCTCGACCATACTCCCGGCACCCGGGAGGCCGCCGAGGCAGGCCAGCTGGCCTTTGGAACCGTCGACACCTTTCTAATCTGGCGACTCACGGGCGGCCGCGTTCACGCGACCGATGTCAGCAACGCCAGCCGCACTGCCCTGTTCGACATCCGCACATGCTGTTGGGATGAAGCGCTGTGCGAGTTGTTCCGAGTGCCTTTGAAGTGTCTGCCCGAAGTCCGGGACAGTGCGGGCGACTTCGGCGTCACCGACGTTGATGTATTCGGCGAAGCCATGCCGATCTGCGGCGTGGCCGGCGATCAACAGGCAGCGTTGGTCGGGCAGGCTTGCTTCGCCGCCGGTGACGTGAAGAGCACCTATGGCACAGGCGCCTTCCTCGTGCTCAACACCGGGCGACAACTGGTTCGGTCGCAAAATCGCCTGCTCAGCACAATTGCTTATCGCCTCGACGGCGAGACAACCTATGCGCTCGAAGGGTCGATCCTGTCGGCGGGATCGACGATCCAATGGCTCCGCGATGGGTTGGGAATCATTGCGCGTGCACCGGAAATCGAGCTGCTGGCGCAGTCCGTACCGGATGCCGGCGGCGTATACCTCTTGCCAGCCTTCACCGGCCTCGGCGCGCCTCATTGGGATCCGGACGCGCGGGGCGCAATTGTCGGCCTGACGCGTGCCACCGGTCGCGGCGAGATCGCTCGGGCGGGCCTGGACAGCGTGGTGTATCAAACACGTGATTTGTTGGATGCGATGGCCGCCGACGGCATCGGCCCATCCCAACTCAAAGTCGACGGCGGCATGGCGCAGAACGGATTCTTTCTGCAACGCCTGGCCGACCTGCTCGCGGTGCCCATCCTGCGACCCAGGATGGCCGAGTCAACGGCCTTCGGCGCGGCTTGCCTGGCAGGACTGGGACATGGGGTATATGGGTCGTTGCAGGAGATCGCCGGTCTTTGGGAGAGCGATGTCCGCTGCGAGCCGAAGTTGGATGCGGCTGCGCGCGAGCGGGAGATGGTGGGGTGGCGGGAGGCGCTACAGCGCGTCAGGTCGAGCTGACACCGGCAAACCAGGCCGCCACTCGCTCCTTCTGCGCTGCGTCTAACCGCAACCCCAGCTTGGAACGACGCCATAGCGCGTCCTCCCCGCTTCGGGCCCACTCCTCATCACGCATGAACTGCAGCTCAGCCTCGTACAACTGCGGGCCAAGCTCCTCGCCCAGATCTTTCAACCCTTGGGCATTCCCCAAAACGAGCTCAATGCGCGTCCCGTACGCACGGCACAGCCTGCGAATCAACTTCGGTGGTACATACGAGTAGCGCGCCGTCTGCTCCGTGCTGAACGCCTCGAAGTCCCCCTTGGCAATGTTACCGCCCGGCAGCGTAGAACCCCGTGTCCATTCTCGTGCATCGAAGCGCAGAGGCTGCCGAAGTTCTGACATGGCGTGCTCGGCAAGCTTTCGGTACGTGGTCAGCTTGCCACCGTACACAGATAGCAGCGGTGTACCGCCTTCATCTGTATCCAGGTCAAACACGTAGTCGCGGGTGACAGTCGATGCACTAACATCACCATCATCATAGAGCGGCCGCACACCCGAATAGCTCCACACCGCTTCCGCCGCTGTAACAGGTGTTTTGAGATACTCCGACGCCAGGTTGCACAGGTAGTGTATTTCGTCGCCGCTGGCACTCACCTTCGACGGATCACCCGTAAATGGGATGTCGGTGGTCCCGATGAGCGTGAAGTCATCCTGGTACGGAATGATGAATACGATGCGACGATCCTCAGTCTGCAGCGTAAACGCCTGCGGTCCTTCGTAAAGACGAGGGACGACCACATGGCTGCCCTTCACTAACCGCAGCGAGTTGCGTCGAGTGCTCCCGGTAGCGCGCAGAACATCTTGTACCCAGGGGCCGGCGGCATTGACCAGCCCGCTCGAACGCACTGTCCGCTGCTTTCCCTTGGCCGATACCATCTCCACGTGCCACAAACCACCTTCGCGACGTGCGGCGGTCACATTCCAGCCTGGCTCGATACACGCGCCTCGATCGGCCGCATCGATGGCGTTGATGACGACCAGGCGAGCATCGTCGGCCCAACAATCCGAATATTCGAACCCCTGAATGTAACGTTCGTGGAGTGGCAGCAGAGCGTCATCGCGCCCTCTGCGGACCGTTCGAGTCGGCGGTAATATCTTCCGCCCGCCAATGTGATCGTATAGAAACAGGCCCGCGCGAATCAGCCAGGGTGGCCGCAACCCGCTGTGGATCGGTAAAACAAACCGCAATGGCCAGATGATGTGCGGCGCCGCCGCCAGCAGGACCTCGCGCTCCGCAAGACTCTCGTGCACGAGCCGAAACTCGTATTGCTCGAGATAACGCAGTCCGCCATGAACCAGCTTGGATGAAGCGGAGGACGTCGCGGATGCGAGGTCACCGCGCTCGACGAGCAGTACCGATAATCCACGGCCCGCCGCGTCGCGGGCGATCCCAACACCATTTATTCCGCCGCCGATGACCAGCAGGTCATACGGCGGCTCATCGGATGTCACCAATAATTCTCGCAAGGGCTGCGTTCGGCTGACGCTCGTCCGCCAAGTATAGCGGCCCGCGCCTGCGGAACCGCCGAAAAGTAGAATGGGTGCTGGACAGCCGAATCGGCCACGGCGTAGTTTCTGGCCTGGCCCACTTGGAGAGATGTCCCCCGTGACTGAATCGCCTGGATATAGGCCGCTGTATCGGCAGGTTTACGACATTGTCGTGCGTCGGGTTGCGGAAGGTAAATGGCGTCCGGGCGAGGCTTTGCCCAGCGAGCAGAACCTCGCACGTGAGATGGGCGTCAGCCAAGGCACGATGCGCAAGGTTCTCGACTCCCTCACCGCCGAGAAGCTCCTCGAGCGCCGGCAGGGCAAAGGCACCTTCATAGCCGAGAACACGCAGGAGCGCGCCCTCTTCCGCTTCTTCAGGATGGCCCGACCCGGCGGCAAACGGTTAGTACCCGAGCGTGTACAGGAGTCGGTGAAGGTCAGGGTGTCGCGTGCGCAGGAGCGTACGAAGCTCGACTTGGCACGCACTGCCCGCGTAGTTGAGATCACCCGAACTCGCCTCATCGACGGCCGGCCGGCCATACACGAGTTAATCGTTATTCCCTCGGAGCTGTTTCCTGGCATCGAGAAGCGTGCGTCGCTGCCGAACACTCTGTATTCGTTGTATCAGACCGAATACGGGATCAACATCGTGGCCGCACACGAAGAGCTCAGACCCGAGCTTGCGACCGCGGCGGATGAGCAAGCGCTGCAGGTCCCAGTAGGTAGCCCGGTACTGGTCATCGATCGCCTCGCCGTCTCCCTACAGGACCAGAAGGTTGAATGGCGGACGAGTCGCGTTAGGTCGGGAGACCTCGTATACGCGGTGACGTTGACCTGACAGGGCTGTCTGGACGTGCACGAGCCGTGGCGGCGCTTAACGTCGGCGCCGGACTAGTTTTGCGTCACCCCGCCGTCGACGACAAAGTTGGCGCCCGTACATCCCGAACTCTCGTCCGACCCGAGAAAAAGCGCCATGCGCGCGACGTGCTCTGCCGTCAGCCGAAACTTCAAAGACTGAAGGGAGATGAATTCGGCGTTCGCCTCCGGCGTCAGCCAAAGCGCGCTTTGTCGATCCGTCAGGATCGCTCCCGGGACTATGCAATTCACCCTCACACCTGTGGGCCCTAGCTCGCGAGCAAGAGTTCGCGTCATGCCGTTGATCGCAGCCTTCGCGGTTGTATAGGCCGCCATACCGGGACGGCCCCGCATCCACGCTACGGATCCCAGCATTACGATCGACCCGCCCCCCTTATTTGCCATACCCGGTGACACTGCCTGACTGGCAAAGAATTGATGGTCCAGATTGAACGCCAGCAGCCGGCGCCAATCCGCGGGCTCTACGGCAGCAAACGACTGGCGATCGTCCTTGCCAGCGTTGTTGATCAACACGCCGACGCCATCGTGTATGGCTTCCACATTCTGTACGGCTGCCCGCAGTGCATCGATATCCAACAGGTCGCAGGTTACGAATCGCGCGCCAGTCCGTTGAGCGAGCGCACCGCCGGCCTCAGCATCCACGTCCAGGAATGCAACTCTTGCGCCCTGCTGCGCGAACGCCTCCACCATGGCCGCACCAATGCCGTTCGCTCCGCCGGTGATCAAGACCGAGCGGCCTTCGAGTGATCGATAGCGGACTGTTTCGTAGGGCGACGTCATATCTGCGGGTCGAAAAGCGGGTTGGGGAGTCCGGGAACCTCGACACGTAAGGAGTAGACGCCGCCACCGGGGCCCGGCGCTGCTGTCCCGACTCGTCCAGCGACACCCGTGACAGCTGCTGCCGCACCACCGCCGGCAGCAACCGCGTTCTTGTCGCGAGCCGTCGTGACAAACAACGTCTTCATGTCCGCGCCACCAAACGCCGGCATCGTCGGGCAACGCACCGGTAACGAGTGTGTCGACATGAGTTGACCCGTCGGATCGTACCTGGCCACCCGACTTCCTTCGTACAGGGATGTCCAATAGCAGCCGTCCGCGTCCACTGCAGCGCCGTCGGGACGGCCACGATCGGTCGCTGTCGGCTCGAGCCGGATGAACTCGCGGCGGTTAGCCGCCTCTCCGGTGGCCGGATCGTAGTCGAATCGGTAAACAACAAAGCGCGGTGTGTCCGAGAAATACAGCGTCCGTCCATCCGGCGAGAACGCGAGACCGTTCGAGGTCATGAAGCCGTCGCCCACCTTCGCGAGCCCGCGGGTGTCGAAGCGGTAAAGTCCCGCATTCCCGGTCTTCCTCGACTCGTCGAGCGTCCCGGACAGATACCGGCCCACCGGGTCCACGCGGCCATCGTTAAAGCGACTGATTGAGTGATCTTCCGGGTTGTCAGCCAGTTTGCGGCGTTTGTTCCCTGATTCATTCAACAGCCAGATACCGCTGCGCATCCCGGCGACATAGCCGCCGCCGCGCGCCACGGCAACGCAACCGATATCCTCATCAACATTTACGTGCTCGACCCGATTGGCGTGAGGGTCGAACCGATACAGGCGGCGGCCCGTGATATCGACGAAGATCAACAGGCCCCGGTCGGGAACCCACACAGGCGACTCACCGAGTGCGCAATTCACATCCAATGCGAGTGTGAAGCTGGCGCCGACGTTGGTAGTGCTCATGTTAGTAGGCCCGCGAAGCAGTGGCGACGCCAGCGCTGGCGACTGACTTGGCCTCGAATCGATTGGAGCTCATGCTGCTTCCTCAAAAAATGGGGGGCGCGGGCGCCGCGCGAACCAGCGGCGGTCCGCGTAACGGCGATTTTTCATGGCGGCACTTGTCTTCCGCCATTTCGATCTGCAATCTTATATCTTATAGAAGACTTAGTTACCCTATGGATGGCCATGGCAAAGATACCTCACCTTCTCGTTCATAACCGCCGCGACAACGTCGGCGTCGTCGTCGTCGAGAACCTTGCGGCCGGTACCGACATGTTCTGCGTCGTAACCGAGGATAACAGCGAGTTTCACGCCGTCATCAACCAGGACGTGCCCATCGGACACAAGGTCGCGCTAAAGGACCTCGCGGTCGGTGAAACCGTCATCAAGTACGGCGAGGACATCGGCCGCATCGTGGCGCCCGTTCACAAAGGTGACCATGTGCATACCCACAATCTGAAGACGAAGCGCTGGTGAGCATCATGTCGACCTCGAAACAGACCATCTGGGGCTACCGCCGCGAAAACGGCCGCGTCGGCATCCGCAATCACGTGGTGATCCTGCCGCTCGATGATATTTCAAACGCCGCATGTGAGGCAGTGGCGGCGCATATTCGCGGGACTATTGCCCTGCCCCACGCGTACGGGCGGCTCCAGTTCGGTGAAGACCTCGAGCTGCATTTCCGTACGATGATCGGCACCGGTGCCAATCCGAACGTCGCCGCCTGCATTGTCATTGGCATTGAGCCGGGCTGGACACAGAAAGTGGTGGACGGCATCGCCAAAACCGGCAAGCCGGTCGCAGGTTTCTGGATCGAGGGCAACGGCGATATCGCAACCGTCGCTGCGGCCTCGCGCAAAGCCAAGGAATTTGTGCACTTCGCGTCTGAGAAGGTACGCGTCGAGTGTCCATTGACGGACGTATGGATTGCCGCCAAGTGCGGTGAGAGCGACACGACAACCGGCCTCGCCTCTTGTCCGACTGTGGGCAACATGTATGACAAGCTGGTGCCGCTGGGCTTGTATGGGTGTTTTGGCGAGACCTCGGAGTTGACAGGTGCGGAGCATCTGGCTGCTGCCCGGGCCGTATCACCGGAGATTTCCGCCAAGTTCATGAAGACGTGGTCTGCCTATCAGAAGGACGTCATCGAGGCCCACAAAACATCCGACCTGTCTGACAGTCAGCCCACCAAAGGCAACATCGCCGGCGGCCTGACTACGATCGAAGAGAAAGCGCTGGGCAACCTCGAGAAGATCGGCAAGAAGGTCAAGTTCATTGACGTGTTGCAACCGGCGGAAGCGCCTGCGCGTGGCAATGGTCTGTATTTCATGGACACTTCGTCGGCTGCGGCAGAGTGCTGCACGCTACAGGCGGCTGCCGGCTATGCGTTGCATATCTTCCCAACGGGACAAGGCAACGTGATCGGCAACCCGATCATGCCGGTCATCAAGGTCAGCGGAAACCCGCGGACAGTTCGGGTGATGAGCGAGCACATCGACGTCGACGTGTCGGGAATCATTCGCCGTGAAATGACAATCGATCAGGCGGGTGATGCTCTCATCGACTCCATTGTGCGTACCTCCAACGGTCGCTACACGGCCGCGGAGGCGTTGGGCCATGTTGAATTCGTGATGACCAAGCTGTATCGCAGCGCCTGAGCACACTGCTATCTATGTCGACTTGAATCCGATGCGCGCGTGCGTGCCATCGCAGAACGGCTTCGTGGCGCTCCCGCCGCACCGACACAATTTCGCCGTCGTGACACGGGAGACAACCCGTCCCGTGCCGCTGGTGATTTCCAGATTGCCACGGACAGACAACGGCCCATTGAGTTGTGGGTCAACGGCCAGCACGCCATTGCGCACTGACAACGCGTCGGTCTTGCCGGTAGCAGGCTCACCGGTGGCGCTGAATCCAACTTCGTGGTGCGAGCTGTCGCAGAACGGCTTGTTCTTCGACGCGCCGCAGCGGCACAACGTGGCACGAAAGCCGATGGGCTCACCATCGATTTCCAACTGACCGCGGAATGCATACGGGCCCGATTCGCGAATACTGGCGAGATTGACGGGCGGAGCGAGCTCATCGTGCGCGCCGTCGGTCCGGTGATATTGAATGGCCCCTGAAGGACACGCGTGCGCAATTTCCATGACGCGCTCTACTTCTACTGCATCGGGGTGCAACCAGGCGCCCTGCACATTGGCAAGGAACACATCTGGTGCGCCGGTTACGCAGAAGCGCGCGTGGATGCAGCGTTTGGTTTCAAACAGCAGATCCAGTTTTTCGCCGGGGGCGGTTTCTACGCCATTGGCCGTGGTTGATGGGGCGGGTGCGTGCGCGGCCGCGGCGGCCGACACGGCTGAGCCGCCGGTGGCAACCCCCGTCGCGGCAGCCTGCGATCGACCTGCAGTGCTGACGGCGCCGCACGATGCTTGCGCGCCGCCTGACATTTGCGCGGCACGCACTGCTGGCGCGGCGGCCGCTGCACCCTGCCCCGCGCTTGCGCCTGGCGCGGCGAGGTCAAACCCTCGCGCCGCCCGCTTCGACAACTTCGCCAACAAATCAGCTGCCATGATCGCTCGGTTGTCCCCGCACGATCGCAGTGCCGCTCCGGCGTCGGCCAGCTGCTGGAAACGCTCGACAAAGAACCGTCGCGCACCGCGACCCGGCGGCAACGCTGACGCGTCGCGTAGCGCAGTGAATGACATTCCACCGTGGCAGTGCGGGTTGGAGGGCCCAGCCGGAAGGCGTGCGGCACGTTCCGCAAGAGGCACCGTTGCCTGCATCAGGCCAATCGCCAGGTCCGCGGCCAACGACTTCTCAACGCTTGGTCCCGGCACTGCATATGCGTAAGCCAGGAGCCGCACCATCAAGCCATAAGACGCATTGGCCAGATCAACCACCGCGATCACTTCCGGATTCTCGAGCCACACGCGACCTTCAGGCCGCGGTGGCCGCCGCAGAACCGGGTTGGTTGCAGCGGGGAACGCTGGCGAGAAGTCGGGGTTCTTCGCCATCAGCGCGCGATACTCCTCGCGAATGCTGAGAAACTTTTGATAGTGCGAGTCGGCCGAATCAGCAGGGGCACCCTCCCCCTGAACGACAATAGCGTCAAACGCCGCAAGTGCGGTCTTAACGCAAATCACCGGCCGGCAGCCCGCCATGTTGATCTCGTTCTGAGATAGCTGCAGCGCCGGATCGCCGGCGAACGTAACATCCTCGCCGTATTGAGCGACCATCGATTTGAGGCCGTTCGACAGCGCCGTGTAGAAGTCCCCGACGGTGTCGTAGTTGATCCCCATCGGAGTCAGGTGCGCGTAATCACTGCCCCGAATGTAATTGCGCTCATAAACGAAACCTTCGCCGTCGACCTCCGTGGATCCGGCGGGGCGCTCCAAAAACACGAAATGCTGCAGGGTTTCCGGCGAGAACGGCGCAAGCTTGACGACGATTCCGGCCGGCAGCATGCCCGGGTCGAGCGGGAAATTTGTGCGGCCGATGCGCGGAGCGCCGCCCAAAGCCGATGTGATATTCCACACCGCCGCCAGATGCTGCATTTCCTCGACCGCTACCCGGATCAGGGACCTGCGCCAGCGGCTCACGGCCTCGGCTTCCTCCGGTGCGAGCCCTTCCGCCACCCCATCCTTGAGAGTGAAAGCTGCGTAGAGATAGGTGCACATGAGATTGTGCTCGAGCTCTGCCGCCTCGTATAACGCATGCATTGCCATCTCCCGCGTTATCACTCGTTTGGTGGCGGTGGCAGCAGCGACGTCATTCATGGAAATCTCCCGCAGTAACGGGCTATTTCGCATCATTTCCCGCGGCGGCGCCACCCCCCATGTGGCCGGGGTTGTGCGTTTTGCACCGGCGCCCACAATGGTCGCGGCTGAGGAGCGGCGCGCGCGATGTGGTTACCGATTGCGACCGCCGCCGCGGCCGACTGGCTCTTTACAAGCCCACGATCTCGCGCAACTCGCGTACGTGCGCCCGACTGACGGGCACGCGCGCCAGCTCCGGCTTCGGGAAGACCAGATGCAGAGCATCGCCGTCCCGCTCGATCTCGGTGACGTGCCGCAGGTTGACGATGTGGCTACGATGACAGCGGAAGAACATGGCCGGATCCAACCGGTCCTCCAGATCGCTCAGCGAGAGGTTGCTGAGGTAGCGATCCGTACTGGTGACGATCCAAGTGTAGTGATCGTTTGATTCCAACCGCAGAGCATCCTGCACTTCGATGAGTACCAACCGGTTGGCCCGATACACGGGGATCTTACTCAACTGACGGGGCAACGGCCTGCCGTTCCCGGATGGCGCGGACTCCCGATCACCTTCCGTAACCAACTCAGGGCGCGGTGAAGTTGTTATGTCCGTCAGGTCGTAATACACCATGCACGCCCCGACGACACCCTTGCTTCCAAACATCTTGGAGACTTTCAGAAGCAGCACGCGATCCGGAATGTTGATCATCATGGTCATGGCCGGCGGCGAACGCACCGGACACTTGTCGATTCCGGCGGCCTCCCCGTCCTCGCCACCCAACAGCAGTGCGAGCTTCTGCCGGCTCTTTTCCGGATGCAGCTGCAGCAGGTTGATTCCAACCAGCTGGTCGCGCGAAATACCCAACGTCTGCTCGCCGGCGGGCGCCAGCAACTGCCAGGCAATGTCGTTGAACCCGGTCACATGATTCTCAGTGTCCAGCCAGACCATGCCCAGGTCCAACCGTTGCAACCGGTGCTGAAGAGATTCGTTATCCATCGAAACCATTTCCGGATCGTCGTGTAAGCCTACTGACCGCTGCGCCATTCGCGCAGCGATCGCCCCCAGTTACGCTTCCAACACTCCGTTCACGAACCCGCCGTTGCGGGACCGGGTCCCGCCGGACTCATGCTTGGCCCCATCGCCACACTTGCTCCATTGTCAGCAAAGGCACACGTGGCGGGGTCGGAGAGAATCGTCTATGAGCTTAGCACGCCGTTCCTGCGTCGCCAGCGTGAAGGGTGGCACCGTCAATGTCGACTCACTCGTGTATGGCGCCTGTGTCGGCTACCGGTTTTGACTCTCGCGGCGGCCTGCCGGGACTACTGGATGCGTTGGCAGGTCTGCATGCACGTGATGAGAGCGGTGTGCTCGGCCTGGTCTTTGCAACCGCCGGCTCAACCTATCAGAAGCCCGGCGCCCTGGTGCTTCTGGGCGCCGAAGGGATGCTTCATGGCGCGATCAGCGGCGGGTGCCTGGAGCCCGAGCTGGAGGATCGCGCTCGGGCCGTACAGCGCAGCGGCCGCGCGCAGACCATTGAATTTGACACACGCAGTGACGAAGACCTGATTTTCGGCAGCGGGACGGGCTGTCGCGGCCGCATTCGGCTGCTGCTGTTACCGCAAGTCGCCGGCGCGCCCCTGACACGGGCACTCAACCGGCTGGTCGCTGAGGGTGGCGTACTCGACGTTGGCATATCAATCGACGGCTCTGAGGCAGGCAGTGGACAGGCTGCTGTTCACGGCGAACTGTGGTCGTGGGGACGCGATGGTCAACTGGGACTGCATGACGGCCATGCGGCCGTTGCGCTGCGAATTGCGGCCCCACCCCGCATCCTGCTGTTCGGGGCCGGGCCGGAAACCCTTACGTTGAATCTGTTTACCCGCCGGGTGGGATGGCTGCTGCAAGTCGTCGAGCACCGGGGTCGCTGGCTCAAATTCGCCCACGCCGCCGGTGTCCAACAGGTCATCGAGCTACCTCCGGACGAAGCCGCTGAAGTGTGGCGTGAGCAACACGTCAGTGCCGCCATCGCGATGACCCATAACTACGCACTGGACATGCAACACCTGGCCTTCTGCGCAAAAAGCGACCTTTCCTACGTGGGTCTCCTCGGTCCGGCGTCCCGCCGGGACGCAATGTTGGCCGACCTCGGGCCGGACTTGGCCTCCCGGCTCCAAGGCCGCCTTCGGGCACCCGTGGGTCTGGGTCTGGGCGGCCGGGGTCCAGAGCCGCTCGCGCTGTCGATCGTCGCCGAGTTACAGCAGCATTTCGCGAACGATTCACGACCGTTCGCGAAGCATGGGTTGCGGGAGACGGCGCTGAACCAGTCTCCTAGCCTCTAGTCGCCTGCCGGTGAAGAGGCTCAACAGTCCATGATCCCCCGCCCTTTCGAATATCACGCGCCTTCCTCAACAGAAGACGCGGTGGCGTTGCTTTCCACATACGGTGCAGAGGCCAAGTTACTGGCTGGCGGCCACAGCCTGCTGCCCATGATGAAGTTGCGGTTCGCGGAACCCGGTCATCTCATCGACCTCGGACGAATTCGCGAGCTGCGCGGCATCCGGCGCGAGGGCGATGAGATCCGGATTGGAGCCATGACGAGCGAGAACGACCTGATCTGGTCGGCGCTGTTGAACGAGCAATGCCCGTTACTGGTGGAAACCGCTCGCCTGATCTCCGATCCGCAGGTTCGCTACAAGGGAACGATCGGGGGTGACATATCACACGGCGACCCGGGCAATGACCACCCGGCCGTGATGATGTGCCTGGGTGCCTCATTCGTCCTGCGGGGGCCGTCGGGGGAGCGCATCGTTCCCGCCGAAACCTACTTTCTCGGCACCTATTCGACCGCAATCGAACCGGACGAGATTCTCACCGAAATCCGCATTCCCGTTCCCGCAGCGGGAACCGGTTGGTGCTACGCCAAGCTCAAGCGTAAAACCGGCGACTTCGCCACGGCTGCCACCGCGGTGTTGTTGCAGCTGAGCGGCAACTCCATACAGAACGTTTCGATCACGCTGACAAACGTTGGGCCGACTGCGTTGCGGGCGGCGGCTGCCGAGCAACACCTGCGTGGCAGCGCATTTGATGAAGTCGCCGTGAATGAGGCAGCCCAGCTGGCCATGTCCATCTGCGAGCCTGTCGAAGATCTGCGCGGCAATGTCGAATACAAGATCGCAATGGCCGGCGAAATGACCCGGCGCGCGCTGCACGCGGCCGCGAAGCGCGCCACGCGCTAACGCGCTGAAGATTGATACCACTGGAGGGGGAATGGCGAAGAAGTCGTTGGTGAGTTTCAAACTCAACGGTCATGAGATCGATGTGGCTGTGGAGCCCCGCGAGCTGCTGATTCACACGCTGCGCGAGAAATGCGCGCATACGGGACCGCACATTGGCTGCGAAACTACGCACTGCGGCGCATGCACCGTGGATATGAACGGCATGTCGGTGAAGTCATGCACAGTGCTCACTGTGCAGGCCGAGGCTGCCGAGGTGTTGACGATCGAGGGCATCGCGAGCCTCGGTGAAGGTGGCGCGCTGCATGCCCTGCAGGAAGGTTTCATGCAGGAGCACGGGCTGCAGTGCGGCTTCTGCACACCCGGGATGATCACGCGCGCGTATCGGTTGCTGAAAGAAAATCCCAGTCCCACCGACGAGGAAGTGCGCTACTGGATGGCGGGCAATCTGTGCCGCTGTACCGGATATCAGAACATCGTCAAAGCGATTCAGTACGCGGCACGCAAGCTCCGCGGCGAAGCCGTTCAGACATCACATCCCCTGATGGAAACATCAGAACCCGCCGCGGCCTGAGCCGAGCGACTCGAGGGGCAAGTCATGAGTTCCGAATCGAATGCCGATCGTCTGGCGAAGCTCGAGGGCATAGGCTGCTCCCGCAAGCGCCGCGAGGATCCGCGCTTCATCCAAGGTAAGGGCACCTACGTCGACGACGTAAAGATGCCAGGTATGACCTTCGGCGTAATGGTTCGTAGCCCGTACGCCCATGCGCGCATCAAGCGTATCGACAGCAGCCGAGCGCTCGCGCTGAAGGGCGTGATCGCGGTGATCACTGCGGAAGAGTTGAAGCCCTTCAAGTTGCATTGGATGCCAACGCTCGCCGGTGATGTCCAGGCAGTCCTGGCCGACGGCAAGGTTTCCTTCCAGAACCAGGAAGTCGCCTTCGTCATCGCCGAGGATCGCTATATCGCCGCGGATGGCGCCGAGCTCGTCGAGGTTGAGTACGACGAGCTGCCGGCGGTTGTGGATCCATTCAAGGCACTCGAGCCCGACGCCCCCGTGATCCGCGAAGATCTGCTTGGGAAAGACACCGGCGCACACGGCGCCCGCCGTCATCACAATCACATTTTCAACTGGCAGATCGGTGACCGGGATAAAACCGCGCGGGCCTTCGACGCCGCCGAAGTTACGGTCAAACAGGACATGTTGTACCCCCGCGTTCATCCATGTCCCTTGGAAACCTGTGGATGTGTGGCTTCGTATGACAGGATCAAAGGCGATCTGACCGTCTACATCACTTCGCAGGCGCCACACGTCGTGCGAACCGTCGTCGGGCTGCTGTCCAGCATTCCTGAATCCAAGATTCGCATCATCTCACCCGACATCGGTGGTGGCTTCGGCAACAAGGTCGGGGTGTATCCCGGCTATGTCTGTGCGATTGCCTCTTCAATCGTGCTCGGCCGTCCGGTCAAGTGGATCGAGTCGCGTGCCGAAAATCTGACCACCACGGCGTTTGCGCGCGATTACTGGATGACGGGCGAATTGGCCGCCACCAGGGACGGGATCATCAAGGCGCTCAGAGTCAACGTGACCGCCGATCATGGCGCGTTCGATGCCTGCGCCGATCCGACCAAGTGGCCGGCGGGCATGTTTCATGTCTGCACCGGGTCGTACGCAATCCCGAATGCGTTTGTTTCGGTTGATGGCGTGTACACCAACAAGTTTCCCGGTGGCGTGTCGTATCGATGCTCATTCCGCGTGACCGAAGCGGTTTACCTGATCGAGCGGATGATCGATGTCCTGGCGCAGAAACTCGGCATCGATAAGGCGGAGATCCGGTTCCGCAACTTCGTGCGCAAGGAGCAGTTTCCGCATACGACACCGCTCGGCCTCGAATATGACTCAGGCGACTATGAGCCCGCCTTGCGCAAGGTGCTGAAGGCGATGGACTACGCAGGTCTGCGAGCCGAACAGGCCAAACGGCGCGCCGATACGCAGGCCGAGTGGCTCATGGGCATTGGCATCGTGACGTTCACGGAAATTGTCGGTGCCGGACCATCGAAGATGTGCGACATCCTCGGGGTGGGGATGTTTGATTCGTGTGAGATCCGGGTACACCCGGATGGCTCTGCGATCGCGCGGATGGGCACGATAACCCAGGGCCAGGGGCACCAGACCACGTACGCACAGATCATCGCCTCCGAGGCGGGAATTCCCGCCTCGGTGATTCACGTGGAGGAAGGTGATACCTCGACCGCGCCGTATGGCCTGGGCACCTACGGTTCCCGCTCCACGCCGGTGGCAGGCGCCGCAATCGCCCGAGCTTCACGCAAGATTCGCGAGAAAGCCCGGCGCATCGCCGGTCATCTGCTCGAGGTGAGCCCGGACGACCTGGAGTTCGACTTGGACCGGTTCGTCGTCAAGGGCGCTCCCGATCAGTTCAAGACCATGAAGGAGATCGCCTGGGCGGCCTACAACAACGTGCCGGCCGGCATGGAGATGGGGCTCGAGACAGTGGACTACTACGACCCGCCGAACTTCACCTTCCCGTTCGGCGCATATGTTTGTGTGCTGGACATCAATCGGTACACGGGCGAGACCAAGGTTCGGCGTTTCTACGCCCTGGACGACTGCGGAACCCGCATCAATCCGATGATCATTGAAGGTCAGATTCACGGCGGCCTGACGGAGGGGCTCGCCGTTGCCATGGGACAGGAGTTGCCCTATGACGAGCAGGGAAACGTGTTGGGAGGCACGTTGATGGACTATTTCGTACCGACCATGGTGGAAACACCTGTGTGGGAAACCGATTTCACCGTCACGCCGAGCCCACACCATCCCATCGGGGCGAAAGGCGTGGCTGAATCGCCGCACGTCGGCTCCATCCCCTGCTTCACCTCCGCCGTCGTTGACGCCTTCTCTCATCTCGGGGTTACGCATATCAACATGCCGCACAATGCCTATCGACTCTGGCAGCAGTCCCACGCTCTCGGCCTCGACAGGCGCCGCGCATGAAGGTAGGACTCGAGAAATCGTATCCCATGCCCGGCAGCCCGGAAGTGGTCTGGAGCTTCCTGCAAAACATCGAGGGCGTTGCCCGGTGTATGCCCGGGGCCAAAATCACTGAACGGCTCGACGACACGCACTTCAAGGGAACCGTCGCCGTGAAGGTGGGACCGGCGAGCATGGCGTTCAAAGGCAAAATTGAGGTGATGGGACTGGATGAGGCGCAACGGACGTTGCGTTTGGTTGGGAAAGGATCGGATTCTTCTGGTACCTCGGGTGCATCACTGGACCTCACAGCCCGCGTGGAGCCGGGCGCCACCGCAGACTCCAGCAATTTGATCGGCAAGAGTGAGGTTTCCATGAGCGGGAAGGCGGCCGCCTTCGGGGGCCGCATGATGGGGACGGTGGCGGACCAGATACTGAACCAGTTTGCGGGGAACTTTGCGAAGCAGGTGAGTGCGATGGTGGCTCAGGCCGCTGCAGTACCTGCGGCTGCGGCCGGTGCCATGCCCAGCGCTCCAGCGACCGTGGACATGACACCGGCTCCGGCGGCGAACGACCTCCCGGACGAACCCGCAAACGAAATCAACGCCCTCGCGCTGTTGTGGGCGATCATCCGCGAATGGTTTCGCGGCCTGTTCCGGCGTAAGCCGGCCTGATCGGTGCCGGGGGCCATCATGGACCGCATGGAGGCCGTGATCAGCCTGCGGCAGCGGCTGCAAACGCTTGGCTACGTGGCCGAGCGGCCATTGGCTGCGACGCTCCTCTTGATGAACGACCTCGGCCGCCCTCTCCTGCTCGAAGGCGAAGCAGGAGTCGGCAAGACCGAGGTTGCGAAAGTATTGTCCCGACTCAACGCCACTGACTGCGTACGGCTGCAATGTTACGAAGGCCTCGACGTACATGCAGCCATGTACGAATGGAACTACCAGCGGCAGCTGTTGGCGATACGACTTCTCGAAGAAGACGACCGATCGTTCGAAGCGAAGGAACAGGACATCTTCTCTGAACGCTATCTGCTAAAGCGTCCGCTACTGGATTCTATTACGCGAGAGCAGCCGGTCGTATTGCTAATCGATGAGCTCGACCGTGCCGATGAAGCGTTCGAAGCGTATCTGTTGGAATTGCTGTCGGATTTCCAGCTCTCCATTCCCGAGTTGGGGACCATAAAAGCTCGCTCGCGACCGTGGGTGGTTATCACCAGCAATGGCACCAGGGAGTTGTCGGACGCGCTGCGCCGACGCTGCCTGTACCACTATGTCGAGTACCCTACTTTCGACAAAGAACTACTAATCGTCGAAACACGGCTACCGGATGCGCCTGCAGAACTGGCGCGGCAGTTGGTTGAGTTCGTGCAATCGCTGCGACAGCTCGACTTGCAGCGAAAACCCGGCGTAGCAGAGACGCTCGATTGGGCGGCGGCGCTCCTGCGCCTCAACGTGAACACGCTAGAGGCGGCCACGCCAGAGGCCATTCTCGACAGTCTCACGGCGCTGCTAAAGACGCGCGCTGATCGCGCCTCAATGACCGCCGACGTCGTCCAACGGATGGTGGCAGCGTGCTGACCGGCGTCCACAACGCATTGACGGCGGTCGACCCAGTCGACAACGCGATCTGCCTCCGCCTCACCGGCTTCGTCTCATTTCTCCGCGAAAACGGCTTCGCCGTTGGCATCGACGACGCGGCACTTCTCGTTGAGGCGGCTAACCACATCGGCATCCTCGACAAGAAGCTGTTGCGCTGGTCCGCCCAAGCGCTGCTATGTCGGCGTGCGGGTGACCGCCAACGCTTCGATGAACTCTTCGACGCCTGGTTTCTGCCACCCAACAAACGCCAATACGTCGAAAGCCGCAGCGGTGGCCACGGCGTCCTGGATAAAACAGATAATGCCTTCACCAGCCAGGACGCTGGCGAAGGCATGGCGGTCGCTGCAAACGACGATGCAGCTGAGTCCGGCGTCCCCGAGGGAGGCACGGCACAACACGGTGCGACCACCGCTGAATCTCTCGCAAACGCCGACTTCCGGCATTTGCACCAGCCGGAAGAGATGCGGGCTCTGGAAGAGCTGATGCGCAGCTTCGCGCTGCGACTTCGGAAGCTCGAATTACGTCGTGAGCGCACGGGCGGGTCGCTGCGCATCGACATGGCTGGCACTGCGCGACGCAGCGTTAGCCACGGCGGCCAACCCATCGAACTAGCGTTCAAAAAGCGGCGACGAACACAGCCTCGGCTCGTCCTGTTGCTCGACGTAAGCCGTTCCATGAATCTCTACAGCTTCTTTTTCCTCCGTCTAGCCCGGGCCCTGCAAGGAGTGAAGATAGATGCACGCGTATACATCTGGCACACGCGCCTGTCAGGGATCACGGACGCTCTGCGCGACCCTGATCCGTGGCGCGCCCAAGAGCGACTTCAGATGCTATCTGCCGGGTGGGCAGGCGGTACGCGAATTGGTGATTGCCTCGGAGAGTTCGAACGCGAGCACTCCCGAATAGTGCACAAACGTACCGCGCTGATCGTCGTCAGCGACGGCTATGACACCGGCGACCCGCAAACCCTCGCGCACGTGCTTCAACGCCTGCGACGCCGCGCGCGGCGTATAGTTTGGCTCAATCCACTCGCAGGCCGCTCCGACTACCGACCCATCGCAAGTGGGATGCAAGCAGCCTTACCCCACATCGATCTCCTCATCCCCGCGCACAATTTTTCCAGTGTTGAGGGAGCAATGACTCTCTTGCTGAGCGTGTTGCGTTAGGGACGTTGCCATGAAGACAGCTGATCTATTTGAGCTCTCCAACGAACTGATTCAGCAACGGCAACCGCACGCTTGGATTACGGTGGTCGGAGTCAAGTCGCCAAGCTCCGCCTATGTGGGCGCACAAGCTATCGTCACGTCGGATGGTCAGCTGCATGGTTGGATCGGTGGAGGCTGTGTACAAAGCACCGCTCGCGCCGCGGCCCTTGGGTCGCTGACGTCGATGGCTCCGCAGCGTTTGCGATTGAGCAATTCGAGTGATAGTTCGGAGGACCCGGATGTACGCTCCATGAACTGTCCCAGCAATGGCGAAATCGAGCTGTTCATTCAACCCGTCGCGGTGAAACCGCGATTGCGGATATACGGCAACACGCCGGTCGCGCGCGCGGCCGCGTGGCTCGCCCGCGAAGCTGACTTCGAACCTACGACGGACGCCGAAGCAGCCGACGCCGCGGCGCTTGCGTCAGCCGAGGCGTCCCGAGCGACGGCGGCGCACGTCACGCCCGACAGCTACGCCCTAATCGCCACCCAAGGCGACGGCGACGAAGCCGCCCTGGAATCCGCCCTTCGCTCGCCCGACCGAGCAGTGCTGGTGATCGCAAGCAAACGCAAAGCAGAACGCCTGCGCGCCGCCATGACACTTCGTGGCGTACCCGAATCCCGCCTCGCCGCCATGCGCGCGCCGGCAGGCCCTAACATTGGCGCCGTAACACCGAACGAGATAGCCCTTGCCGCTATCGCCGGCCTCGTGGCGTTGCGTAGAGGCCAGCCCAGGGAGGCTGGCAAAAGACCCGAGTCACGACCCGTCATCGCGCCCAATGCATCCAACGCCACCGGTTACGTGAACCCCGTCTGTGGCGCAGTGATCGATCCCACCCGCGCGCTCAGCACCCTGACAGTGGGCGACCAGACGCACTACTTCTGCTGCAACGGCTGCCGAGTCGAATTCGAACGCGACCCCGAAAAGTATCTCGCCATAGCCGCACACATGCGTGCGCCGGCAACGCGTTAGTCACGGGCAGCGCGCGGAGCGATCATGAATGATTTCCCCTTCTCCGCAGTCCTGCTTGCCGCAGGCAGCTCATCACGAATGCAGGGCGACCTTAAACAATTGCTCCCGCTGCCCACGCAGGCGGGCGAAGAGCCCGCAGTTAGAATCACCGCCCGTGCCCTTCTCGCCGCGCAACCCGAGGAAGTCGTCGTCGTAACCGGTCATCGCGGCCGTGAAGTTATGCAAGCACTCGAGGAGCTCCCGGTAACGTTCGCGCCGAATCCGCGCCACGCACAAGGACAAATGACGTCGGTCATGGCCGGCCTGGCGGCGCTGACCGCGCCCTGCTCCGCCGTCATGATCTGCCTGGCTGACCTGGTGACGGTTCAACCGGAAGATTATCGCGAGCTCGCGCAGTTGTTTGCGGAGCTGCCGCGAGATGCCATCCTGATCCCGTTCCACGCCGGCAAGCGCGGCAACCCGGTAACCTTCGCGGCCAGTCGGGTACCCGAGGTTCTCGCCGGTACCATCGACCCCGGCTGTCGAAGGTTGATTGAAGATCACCCTGCCGACGTAGTGCGCCACGAGTTCAGCCACGGGCGCTTCTGCACGGACATGGACACGCCGCAGGACTATCAGTCAATCCGAGCCCAGATGGTCAGCTCCACGGCGGCGTAGGAACCAAACACCCATGATGGGCACTCCCGACGCGACTGCCCGGCGCAGGCCCGCAGCGATCGCCGCACGCAACCAACACCCTTCCGCCGCATTTCTCGCATGCACTACAGGCATGCTGGCGGGCTCCCTAATCGACCTCTACGACGGTGACGTAGCGATGTTTGCAGCACTCTGTATTGTTGGCGATCGCAGCCTCCTCTACTCACTCTGCCTCCACTGGCGTGAGCTCCCGGCCACCTACGCCGGAATGCTCCTGGGTGGCGTGCTGGCAGCCAGCCACTCGGCTGCCGCGCGCCGCAAAGAAGCTCACCGATGGCTCCAGGCCCTTCGGGCGGTCGCCTGCTATGGCTCGATGTTGGCCGGCATGGAGGTCGGCATGGAGGTCGGCATGCTGGCCGTTGCGCGCGCATTCAGCAACCCGCAATCCCCGGCAGTCATGCTGGCCACCATGTTATTGGGCATGGCAAGTGGGCTCATTTTGGCGAGCTCCCTTCCGCGC
>JAXDQF010000241.1:0-20263 GCA_034668025.1 Gammaproteobacteria bacterium
AAGCGCGGGACCGCAGCGAAGCAAACAGCGTTTTGAGGTTTGAAAGAGCCGTGTTGCCGGCCAGCGTGCGACGCCCCAGAGCTCGAAGGATGAGCACGAATCCAGCCACACCCGCCAGCAACACCAGGAAAACAATGTTCGGATGGCCGGTGGAAAGAGCGAACCAGATCTTGCTCAGTGCGATCGCCCCCAGCAGAACAATACCGCCAAAGATCGGAAGCCAGCGCGCGTTTCTGACGTCCTCATCCGCCAGCAACCCACGTGCAACGAGATCGCGGTGATATTCGTCGACCGCGGCCTGGAACTCCGGGGACTTGACCAGCGCCGGCGGTGCACAGAACGTCTGACAGAGCCGCAGAACCTCTTTCTCAACTGGAATCTGCACCCGGTCGATTTCCGCTGCATCGACGGTCTTGAAAGTGGCTTTTCCAACCTGGAGCAAGCCGCGCAGACCCAGCGACAGGGCCACGACCCGCACCAGCTCGCGACTATCGCCGCGCAGATATGCAATTGCGTACGGATCCCGGATTCGCATCTGCGAGGGTATGCGTGCTTCGCGGGCGGCAATCAGTGCATCGACGGCGAAATACACCACGACGGCGAGGCCTGCGAACAGCGCGAGGAACTCCGGACCTCGAAGAGCGAACATGCGTGTGCTCGTTGCGCTATTGAATTTTATGGGCGATGGCGGCCAGATCCGCGATCAAGCCCAGCACGTCCGCGAACAGGCTGTGCGCGGCTCCGCGAGAAAGGTGCTCTCCGCGGTGCACCGCCGAGATCGCGCGCAAGATCGGCGCGTGGGAGTCAGCGGCGAACAGCTCTTCGAGGGCTGCTTTAGGCGCGAGGGTTCGGCCATCCTCCAAGGTAAGCAGGGTCGCGGCGCTCGCTCGAAGGGGGCCCGTCGCCTCTGCGATGATTTGCTCCAGGCGCTCCTCGTGATCGCCGTCTAGAACGTAATGCTCCCGCAATCGCAACTCGAGATTCAGCAGGACCTGCTGCACGCGGCGCAGGGAAGCCTCGCGCGTGATCTGCATGGAATCGAACGGCGATACGCCCCACAACACGCGGTGCCGCGCCTTGATATCGGCGAATTTCACCGCGAACGATTCGACCGCCGCGTGAGTCTCCGAGCTTTTCAGAAACATGACCGTGAGTCCCGCAGCGGCCCGGCCGGAGCGCAGCGGCTCGCGCACGGAATCGAGCTGCTCCAGCGTCCAGTCGCCGGCGACGACCAGCAGGTTGACGTCGGAAGTGACCCGCAATCGACCTTCCGCAGCGGATCCGAACAAAATCACCGACTCCAGCTGCGACCCCAGGGATGCTGCCAGCACCGCCACGAATTCCTGCAGAATCGTGGCCACTGCCGCGGGCAGATCCCTGGTCAAATCCGGGTTGAGCTCGAACGTCATTGCCTGGTCACCTCACGGATGGGCATTATACGGGGACGTATGAGTGCAACGAGCCAGGAGCGGGTTTTTATTGGCTTGGGCACCAATCTCGGCGCGGATCTGGACCGCAACCTCCACGACGCGGTCGAAGCGATCGGCCGCTTACCGCATACTTCAGTCGTGCGCGTGTCTTCATTCCTGAGCTCCGCACCCTGGGGCGTTGCCGAGCAACCGCGCTTCCTCAATGCCGTCGCCGAGATCCGCACTCAGTTGGAACCGTTGCCGCTGCTGCATGCACTGAAAAAGTTGGAGATTGAATTGGGTCGGGTACCGACGTATCGCTGGGGACCGCGGGTGATTGACTTCGACATTATTCTGTATGGCTCACGGGTGGTGCACTTGCCGGAACTCGAGATCCCGCATCCGCACTATCAGGAGCGGGAGTTCGTCCTGCGGCCCCTGGCTGAAATCGCACCCGAGCTGGCCGCGAATCGGTGAGTGTACCCGGCACGCCCGCGGCAACAGGAAGTAGCCCACAGTCAATTGCGCAATGGCTCGCCCTCCTCGCCGCCTCGGCAGCCATCGGCGCCGCGTTTGCCTGGCTGCGAGTCCCGGCAGCGCTGCTGCTCGGACCCATGTTGGCGGGCATCGCAATTGCCGCCGGTGGTGGCAGCGCGCGAGTTCCCAATTGGGCGTTTCTGCTCGCCCAGGGGCTCATTGGCTGCATGATCGCCAACATGGCGCCGCTGGCCATTGGGAGCGAAATCCTCAGCCGCTGGCCGGTCTTTGTATTCGGGGTGCTGGCAGTCATCGCGGTGAGCACCCTGCTCGGTTGGTGGATGACCCGCATGCACATTCTGCCGGGTACGGCCGTGTTGTGGGGATCGAGTCCGGGTGCCGCGACAGCCATGATCGTGATGGCGGAGGCTCATGGCGCTGATGCGCGCCTCGTTGCTTTCATGCAATACCTGCGTGTGGCAGTGGTTGCCGCAGGCGCTTCGATCGTCGCGCGGCTGTGGAACCTGAGCCCGTCACACGCCGTCGCGAGTATTGTTTGGTTTCCAACCCTGTCCTGGCTACCGTTTCTGGAAACACTGGCGCTGGCCACGTTGGGGCCATTGGTCGCACATCTACTCAACATCAGATCCGGCGCGCTGTTGATACCCCTTGGGTTGGGTCTGCTACTGAGTCACATGGGATGGCTGACCATCGAGTTGCCGCCGTGGTTGCTCCTACTCAGCTACGCCGTCATCGGCTGGAGCATCGGGTTGCGCTTCACCCGCTCGCTGCTCGCGCACGCGGCCAAGGCCTTCCCGCGAGTTCTCGCCTGTATGGTGGCGCTGATTGTCCTATGCGCAGTGCTGGCCGGGGTGTTAGTCGTGACCGCGGGTGTAGATCCGCTGACTGCCTATCTCGCCACGAGCCCCGGTGGTGCCGATTCCGTGGCCATCATCGCGGCTTCGAGCAAGGTTGACGTTCCCTTCGTCATGGCCATGCAGACGACCCGCCTCGTGGCAGTCATCCTGCTGGCACCCGTCATCACGCGATACATCGCCTCCCTGCCGCGCTCACGGTATTCTTAGCGGTTGCTCGTACGAGTCGCTACGCTCAAACTCATTGCAATCTTTCAATGGCCGGTGCACGCGCCGCACCGCGGACTCGAGGACTTTTTCTCATGGCTGAAGCTTCCGCCGGTCAGACACTCATGCGCCTGAGCAGCCGCTCCGGGCTGCGCGCCGAAATCAATGCGAACGGCTCGCTGCGGCGCTTTGATTTCGAATCGATCTGCCTGCCCCTGTTCGTCGGCAACGAGCTGGAGGGGGGCCCTGCCAATCTTTATCTGCGGCGGCACGCGCAGACAGTCGAATGGATACCGTTGCTGGGCCCCACCAGTCCGACGAGCTTCCACACCGATCCGGCGAGCGGCATGCTGGTGGGCACGGGCTCCTGGCAGGGGATCAACTATTCGTTGGCGCTGGTGCTGTCCCAGAGCTCACCCTCCTGGTTCTGGCACGTTCACCTCGAGAACACGAATTCCGAGGCGCTGTCCGTTGACCTGACGTACGCACAGGATATCGCACTCGCGCCTTACGGAGCGATCCGACTCAACGAGTTCTACGTCAGTCAATACATAGATCACACACCACTGCAGTTGCCGGGCCACGGATTCCTCATCGCCTCGCGGCAGAACCAGGCGGCGGATGGCAAGCACCCGTGGTGTTTGATCGGCTCTTTGCGGGAAGCGACGTCCTTCGCCACGGATGCGCTGCAGTTCCACGGGCTCGCGAGCCGCGCGGGAGAGGCGCCGGTGGGAGTCACGGGTGAGCTTCCGGGACGTCGATTACAACATGAGCATTCGATGGCAGTCCTGCGTGATTCGCACATCCAACTCGAGGCGCGCGCGAGTGCGGCAGCCGGATTCTTCGGCACCTATGTTGCCGATCATCCCGGCGCGACCTCGGCGGCCGACGCGCAAGTGGCAACTGCGACACTAGCACTCCCGGAGGCCAAACCCCCGGCCATCTACTCCACCGGCGAGGAAGCGCCTCATGCGGCGACGCTCTTCAGCTCCGCGCCGTTGCTCAACGCCCTGGATTTGAGTCCGGAAGAGTTGCGCGATCTGTTCGGATCCCAGTGGCGCCACGTCGAGGTGGACGAGCACGGCACGCGCGTGTCGTTCTTTCATGGCAAGGACAGTCATGTCGTGCTGCGCGCGAAGGAGTTGCGCGTGCAGCGCCCACACGGGCATCTGTTGCGTACGGGCCGGAACACGACTCCCGATGAGACGGCCCTGACATCGACCGCCTGGATGAGTGGCGTGTTTCATTCGATGGTGACGGAAGGACACGTCAGCATCAATCGCTTCCTTTCAACGGTACATACCTATCTCGGCCTGTTCCGCTCCCACGGCCAGCGTGTGTTCGTGCAGGTAGCAGATCAGTGGCAGTTGCTCAACGTGCCGTCGGCATTCGAGATCTCGCCCAACCGCTGCCGTTGGATCTATCAGCACGCCAAGGGCGCGATTCACGTTATTTCAGAGGCTAAGACCGATCCTCATGAGTTGACGCTGTCGATTGAGGTGAAGTCGGGCAGCCCTGCCCGGTTCCTCATCTCCAATCACGTCGCGCTCAACGATGACGACGGCAGCGCCCCCGGAGCAGCCCTGTGGAAGCGCACCGACGAGAACATCGTCATTTCTCCGGCAGCCAGCACCGACCTCGGCCGGCGATTTCCCAATGGCAGCTTTACCATCGCTGCCGCCGCCGGCACGCACTTCGAGAGTGTCGGCGGGGACGAGCTTGCGTTCAACGACGGGCTCAGCCGGCTCCAGCCTTTCGTGTGCATTGTCACTGCGCCGGCGACTCAGGTTGGATTGAGTATCCGCGGTGGACTGGTTGCCGAGGCGCTGCCCGCTCCCCTGCTCGCCGCGAAGGCCGAAGATCTGACACCGCAGCTGCGCTTCCAGACCACCGTCAACCACGACCTGTTGGCGCGTCTCGCTGACATTGTGCCGTGGTTCGCGCAAAACGCGTTGATTCACTATCTCTCGCCCCGCGGACTGGAGCAATTCTCCGGCGGTGGCTGGGGAACGCGCGATGTGTGTCAGGGACCGGTTGAATTGCTGCTCGCCCTGGGCCGCGTGGATGCCATCCGCGACCTGTTGGTGCGCGTCATGGGCAATCAGAATCCGGACGGCGACTGGCCGCAGTGGTTCATGTTCTTCGAGCGCGAGCGCGGCATTCGTGCGGGCGATTCACATGGCGACATCATTTTCTGGCCATTGGTAGTCCTCGCCCAATATCTGACCGCGTCCGGCGATGCCGCTTTGTTGGATGAAAGAGTGCCGTTCTTCGCCGGCGAGTCTGCAACGGTGTGGCAGCACGTTGAGCGGGCGCTGGCCCTGATCGAGAAACGCGTGATTCCGGGCACGGCCCTGGCTGCTTACGGCCACGGCGACTGGAATGATTCCCTCCAGCCTGCCGATCCGGCAATGCGCGAGCGGATGTGCAGCGCCTGGACCGTGACACTGCATTTCCAGGCGCTGGTGTCGCTTGCAGGCGTGTTGCGCTCCATCGGGCGCACACAGGCAGCGGATCGCTTCGAGGCAGCAGCGCAAACCATACGAGCCGACTTCCAGCGCCTGCTGGTCGTCGACGGAGTTCTGACAGGATATGTACTGTTCAACGATGAGAAACATCCGCGCTGCCTGCTGCATCCCAGCGATCAAACAACCGGTGTGCACTACAGCTCGCTGGCGATGATTCATGCCATCCTCGAAGACCTGCTGACGCCGGCGCAAGCACGCGAGCATCTGAAGCTCATCGACCAGCACCTGAGCACGCCGGACGGTGTCCGGCTGTTTGACCGTCCAATGCCCTATCACGGCGGACTGCAACAGTTGTTCCAACGCGCGGAGACCGCAACCTTCTTTGGCCGCGAGATTGGACTGATGTACACACACGCCCACCTGCGGTACGCCCAGGCGCTCGCGCATGTTGGAGAAGCTGAGAAATTCTTTCACGCGCTCTGCCAGGCCAACCCGATCGGCATCCGCTCGATTGTGCCCACGGCCACGTTGCGCCAGGCGAATTGCTACTACTCCAGCTCCGATGCCGCCTTCGAGGATCGCTACCAGGCGAGCGAGGAGTATCAGCGCATCGCGCGAGGCTCAATTGCGCTGGACGGCGGTTGGCGCGTGTACTCGAGCGGCGCGGGCATCGCGTTGGGCTTGATAATTCGGCGCTTCCTCGGAGTCAGCCCGGAGGCGAGCCACCTGCGCGTCGATCCCGTGATTCCGGCGACGCTCGACGGGCTGCGCGTCGAGACAACGCTGCTGGGACGGCCCGTCGAGTTACGCTACCAGATCAAGGGGGGCGGCTGCGGAGTCAACCTGATCACCTTGAATGAAACCGCGTTGCCATTCGACACCGAGGCGAATCCACACCGTCGGGGCGCAGCCCTGGTCGCCATGCCGGCGGTAGCGGAGCGGCTACAACCGCAGGGCAACGTCCTAAGAATCAGCATCGGGTAAGGATTCTTCGGCCAGCAGATCACCGAGGCGATCGAACTTCCGCTCCCACAGCGAGCGTCGGTCGGCGATCCATTTCTCGGCCGCGCGCAGTCCCGCCGGCTCCATGCGGCACAGGCGGGTTCTGCCGACTTTCTCGCTGCGAACCAGCTGACATTCTTCCAACAGCTGCAGGTGTTGCACGATGGCTGCCAACGACACGCCGAGAGGTTTCGCGAGAGCGGAGACCGAGCTTGGTCCCTCGCTCAGTTGCTCGATCATCTGCCGGCGTGTCGCATCGCTCAACGCGTGAAACACGCGGTTGACGTCGACTGACCGGGCGCGCAGCTGAGTGCGCACTACCGCGTCAACTCCAGTGCGAGCTGATCAATCAGCGAGCGCCAGCCTGCTTCGCGCACCTGCGGACCATCCGCGCCGGGGAAGAAGGCCGCCTGCTCGGTGAACACCAGCCGGGTGCCCTTGCCCTCGGCCAACAGCTCAAAGGTCGACTGCGAGGCAGAGATCCGATTGCCGCCGACGGTCATCGTGTAGGCCAACACAACGCGCTCATTGGTGACGATGTCGAGGTACACGGAGTCGTTGGCGCACGCAGTACCGTCCGGCAGTGGAGCGCCCGCCTTGAAGCGGAATCGCGAGCGTTCAAAGCCCCCGACCCGAAAATCCATCTCAAACGAATCCGGCGCAAAACCCTCGCCTTCCGCGAACCAGCGACGCTTGCGGGCGGGGTCCGCCAGTGCCCGGAACACCTGCGCAGGGGGCGCTGGGAAGGCGCGTTCAATGACGAATGTGCTGTGGCTGACGGTGCGGTCGCTCATGGCCGGCTCCTTAGTTAAGCAGTGACTAAAGTTTGCACGCGGCCGGGCAGATAGTCAAGCGGATACTTAAGTGTTGGCCGGCGGGCCGGTGCTTCGCGTTCACATCGCCTTGAACAAATGCGCGTACAGCCGGCTCACCACCAGCTTCGCCGGATGCCCTTTCAACGTCAGGTCCACTTTCCCGGTGTCGTCGCGTACTGCCGTGGCAATGGTGTCCGCGCGAACCACTGTCGCTCGGTGTATCTGCCAGAACTCCTCCGGGTCCAACTGTTGGAGCAGCTGACGCAACGGCATGCGGATGAGGTATTCGCGGGAGGCAGTGACGACCTTGATGTATTTATCAGCCGCCGCGAAATACAACACATCAACCACTGGCACCATGTGGATCGTCGCGCCCAGACTTGCCTGGAGCACGCGCAGGCGCGGCTCCCCTGCAGCGGGTGCTCCCGAAGTGGACGCCACCGCGCTTCGCAGCGCAGACAGGGCCGCGAGGAGCTCACTTGGCAACTCGGTTGTCGTCCGGTTGCGCGCAGCCAAGGCGGCTTGCAATCGACGACACGTCAACGCGAGTCGCTCCGGCTCGACGGGCTTGAGCACATAGTCAACCGCCGCATGCTCGAAAGCACGCAGGGCGTATTGGTCATATGCCGTCACAAAAACAATCAGCGGCAACGGCACATCGCCCGGCCAGTCTTCCGCCAGTGCCTCCGCCACCTCGAGGCCCGACAGTCCGGGCATGCGAATGTCGAGAAAGACGACGTCCGGCCTGGAAGCAAGGGCACCCTCCACTGCCGCGGCACCGTGCGTTGCCGTTGCGACGATCTGCAGCTGCGGCCAGAGTCGTGCCAGTGTTGCTTTCAGGCTGGCCGCCAGCAATGGCTCGTCTTCAGCGATGAGTCCCGTCGCTGACATTATTTCATCGGCGCGGGTATCGGCATCCGGATAACGGCGAGCGTACCGCCATCCGCATCCGCCGCCGCGTTCAAACTGAGCGACGCAGAGCTGCCGTACAAAGTTGCGAGGCGCTCACGCACCTGCTGTAAACCGAAGCTCGTGCCATTCTCAACACCCTGCCCCAGACCCACGCCGGTATCGCGAACGCGCAAGATCAATGTTGTCCCCTCCTGCCGGGCCTCTATCTCAATACGGCCTCCCTGCACCGACGGCTCGAGGCCATGCTTGATGGAGTTTTCCACCAGGGGCTGCAACAGCAGCGGGGGCACGAGGACATCCGCCAGCGCATCCGGCAAATCAAAGTGAGCTCGCAGCCGGTCCTCCATTCGCACCTGCATCAACGACAGGTAATCGCGGATCCGGGAGAACTCCGCACGCAACGGGTGCTCGGTCGCGCGCGAGCCACTCAAAGTCGCGCGCAGGAATGCAATCAATTGGTCGAGCATCGTCTGGGCACGGGGCGGATCCACGCCAATCAGCACGTGAAGATTGGCCAGCGTGTTGAAGAACATGTGCGGCTCGAGCTGCGCCTCCAACAGGCGCAAGCGGCTTTCCGCCGCCTGCCGCTGCGCGGCCTGGGCGGCCGCTTCCCGGTCGGCAATGACGCTGCGGGCGTTGAAAAAATACGTGATGATCGTGGCGGGGAGCACTACAAACAGCAGATCAGCAAAGACGTGGCGCAGATCCTCGTTGCCGGTGAGGATGGGCGTTCGCTCACCCGTCAGCAGATCGCCCAATTGCGTGCCACCCAGGAACCCCAGGCTGCTGCCGACAATCACAACCGCAATCATCCAGCGCCAACCAGGCCACCCTGGCCGCTCGTTACGCGGGTTCACCCAACCGGCCACCAGATACCGGCCCATGTCGATGAAGAACCAACACACCAGCGCGATACACACCGAATAGATCAGTGTGGTCCAGACACGCTGGGGACGTAGGACCGCAATACAGAGCCCGATCAGGATGCCGAAGCCGACACTGCGCAGCGCGCGGGCGAGATAGCCTGTGCGGCGACCCGCGGCGCTCGTTGCTCGACTGCCGACAGATGAGACCATGGTCCTCCATCCTGCCCGAATGGCGGTATTCACGCGGGCAGCCCCGAACCGCCTTCGCGCATGAGAGCCCGCAGTGATCGGGCTCGCGCCCAGAACAGGCCGGCGAACACCCCGTACACGAGACTCAGCACGACGGCGACGCTTACATTCGCAGCCAACGAGGGATTGATCGCCAGCATGGCGCCCACCACGTACTTTGTCATAAACACGGCGAGAATGAGGATGACCGGAATAAAGCTGCCCGGAACTCGGAACAGCCGAGTCCGGGCGGACCAGGACGCACCCCGTACTGCCATCGCCCGCCCGGCGAGTCTCAGGGATACCCCGAGACCGACACCCCACGCACCCAGTGCGAGCGCTACCAGTCCAAAAGCGCTCAACACTCCACTCAGCGAGAGGGCAACCATAACGACCGGCAGTGCCGTGGCACGGGCGGCACTGACGTCCCGGGTACGGGTCTGCGAGATCCCCAGCGCCATCAGGGCGCAGAACAGGACCCAAACCCAGACCGGCGTGTGCTCCAGGATGCTCAGAATCATGGGAAAACTCCTAACGAACAACAGGTTGGGCCAAACTGTGCGGCCAGTCGCTGTTTAGTCGCCAGGACAGTGCGATGGACTGTGTCCAGGAGGCGCGAAGTGCAACCCGGCGGGGCGAATGGCCACACTACAGACTTTAGCCTTAGTCCAGCCAACCACTGGTTGGACATAAACATTTCTTAATATTCCAACCGGCGCACGGGGCGGCGGGTTGAGACCCTAGTCACGCGGTGCAACCTGGGCCATATTTATCATTCATCTTATGTTGCTCACTTGGCTCAAAGCACAGGATGCCGTCGAAGCGGGTTCTGCCCTGGCGGACACGTTTCCAACTCAGACGGCTGGGGATGCCATCCGGGAATTTGTCCGGACGGCCACGCAGGAGCTGCAGGCCCGCAAGCTCAACTTCTATAAGCGCGTACGGTTTGCGAATGCCTTCAAGTGGAGGCTGCTCGAGAAGGGCGTGGCACCTGAGACCGCCAACGACGTCACGCAAACACTGCTCATCGGTGCGCTTACTCGCGGCACAACAGCAGCTGCGGTGGCAGCTGCACCTCGCACGGTCAGCGCGCCCGCAAAAACGAAACGGCCGCCCGTCAATCGCAAGGCACTGGATGCCCTGTTCCGCCAAGCGGTGGAATCCTTCGCCCGCGGAGCCCATGAAGAAGCGGTAGCGCACTACCAGGAATATGTTGCCTTGCGCCCGCAGGACGCAGCTGCACTCAACAACCTCGGGGCGGCACTGAGCAAGCTGGCTCGTTATGAGGAGGCGAAGAAGCAATTTCACAACGCCCTCGCCGTCAGTCCCAAGAATACCGATGCGCTGTCCAACCTCGGAAACCTGTTTTCGACCTACGGTCGCTTTGCGGACGCCGAAAACTACTTGCGGCGTGCGGTGAATCTGAAACCAACCGACCCGTTGATTCGCACGAATCTCGGCGTCGCCCTGGCGAACCAGGGCCTGCTCGACAAATCCCGTACCGAATTCGAGAAGGTACTGAAGACGACGCCAGGCTACGCCGCCGCATTGTCCGGCATGGGCACCGTGGAGCGCTCGGCCGGCCGCTTCGCGGCAGCCGAGCAGATGTTCCGGCGTGCATTGGAAGTCGATTCGAACCTGGTTTCCGCCTGGGTGGGACTTGCGGGATCGCGCCGCATGGCTTCGACAGACGCACAATGGATCGCGGCTGGGGAAACGATTGCGGTCAACACGACAACCGCAACTGATGAGGCCGCCATCCGGTTTGCAATGGGCAAGTGCTTCGACGACCTCGGCCAGTACCCACAGGCGTTCGAGCAATACCAGCGCGCCAACGAGTTGTTGAAGCCGCTCGCGTTTCCTTTCGAGGAGCGCGTGTATGCCGAGTTTGTAAACGACCTGAAGCGTGTATACACGCCGCAGAGCATCGCGAGCGCCAAGGCCACCGGCTCCTCCTCCACCCGACCCGTTTTCGTGGTAGGCATGCCGCGCTCTGGCACTTCACTCGTTGAGCAGATATTGGCCGCGCATCCCGCGGTCGCCGGCGGCGGCGAGTTGGATTTCTGGACCAACGTGCTGAGCGGTGACGAAGAGCAGATACGCAGGCAGTTGCTGCCGGAGGCGACGCGGCAGAAGCTCGCGACCGACTATCTGCAGATCCTCAGAAGCCGTCACCCGGACGCCGGTTACGTGGTGGACAAGGCGCCCCGCAATGCCGACATAGTCGGTCTGATTCACACCGTCTTCCCCGACGCCCGCTTCATCTACATGCGGCGCGATCCGCGCGACACCTGCCTGTCGTGCTTTTTCCAGAATTTTCCCGCGGCACATAACTACAAGTTTGACCTGAACGATCTCGCGAGCTATTACCGGGAGCACGCGCGGTTGGTTGCCCATTGGCGCAAGGTGCTGCCGCCGGGCACGATGCTCGATGTGCCGTACGAGGAACTGGTCGCCGACCAGGAGACCTGGACTCGCCGGATCGTAGCTTTCATCGGTCTCGAATGGGACGAGCGTTGCCTGCGATTCGAAGAGAATCCGCGGCCGGTGGTCACCTCCAGCTCCTGGCAGGTCCGCCAACGCATGTACGGCGATTCCGTCAAACGCTGGCGCCACTACTCCAAATTCGTAGGTCCCCTGCGCAAGCTCGATCCGGCCTGAGGTCCGTTGTTGCCGCGCGGAATGAGCCCGCGCAATCCTTCTGTTAGTGTCAGGGGTCCTGACAGGAGGAAGGTCATGTTTGCTGCAATGGCCGGTGAAGCGGGTTGCCGCTCGCAGGAGATCGCGGCGATGGCGGCGGCGTTGCCGGGTCGCAGCGATCTGTTGAGTCGCAGCGACCCGGCCCACGCTGTCTGGATCGACGCGAGCGGCGCCTTTGCCGCGGCCTGCCGGGGCGTGCCGCTGCTGCCCGAAGATCCGGTGGACGCTCAGCCGTGCGTCGATCTCGAGTTGATTTTCGTCTGCCGCGCACGCCTCGACGATCGCGCGGGATTGCTGCAGCAGCTGCAGATCGACGCCGCCCGCGGCGCAACAATGTCGGATGCCCAGATACTGCGCCAATGTTACAAGAAGTGGCGTGAGGAAACGCCGCAGTACGTGTACGGCGACTTCGCCTATGTAGCGTGGGAGCGCTGGTCGAGGCGAACCGTAGCGGCAACCGATCACCTTGGCAACTTCCCCCTGTTTTACTGCCGGGCCGGCGGCCGCATCCTGTTTGCAACGCAACTCGGTGCACTGCTCGCCTGCCCCGCGGTCCGCGCGAACCTGGATACGGATTGTCTCGCGCGGGTGGCGGCAGGCAAACCGGCGCAGGGTCGCACGATGTTCGAAGGCATCAACGTCCTGCCCGGTGGCCAATTTCTCGTCCATCACGAGGAGCTGCTACGAATTCAACAATGGTGGCGACCCGACACCGCGTCCCGCGAAGTTCACGCTCATCCGCGCGACTATGTGGATGAAGCGCGGGCGCTGTTTGATTCGGCGGTAGCCAGCCGGCTACGAGCTCGCGGCGGCGTCATTGCCACAATGAGCGGTGGCCTGGACTCGACACTGATGGCCGTCACCGCTGCACGCCAGCTGTCGGCAAACGGCAAAGTGCTGGAAGCATTGACAGCCATTCCCCAGGACGACCTGCCCTGGGCCACTGCAGTCGCGGAATTTCAGCCCAACATCCGGCAGCGGCTGGTGGCGCCGGCGGCAATGACCCCACTCGACATTCTTCCTGTGGCTCACAGCCTTGCGCATACGCCGGTATGCAACCCCGCCCATCTCGTCTGGACGTGGCAAATGACTTCGCGGGCGGCACACAATCGAGTCCGGGTGATCCTCTGCGCCGATCGCGGCAATCAGTCGATCAGCTATACAGGCGACCTGTGTGACGCGCACTTCATCAGGCTCCGGCGGCTCGCCGAAGCGGCCCAACACGCCTGGGACCGGGTGCGCTGCATAGGCGCGGGTCCACGGGGAACCAACACACCAGCGTCCGAAGGTCAATGGATCCAACGGACCGGTTCTCGCGCCGAGGATCCGGCCGTGCATGACGAGTTGCCTTCGTCCGAGCGCGAGATTTTTACGCGCGCCATGACGACGCCCCATACGCCGGCACGGGTTGATTTCATGGCGCAGTTCGGCGTGGAGTGGCTCGATCCCACGGCGGACCGCAAGCTGCTCGAGCGGCTGCTGACGTTCCCGCTGCACATCTTCCGGGTTGGCAACCGCCCGCGCGGACTGGCCCGGGAGTTGGGTCGCGCAAGACTGCCCGATGTCGTCCGATTGCGCCGTGCGCGCAGCACTCACTTCCCCGAGCAGACGGCCTGGTTCACCGCCCGGGCCGACGATTATCGCAAGGCATTCCGTAAGTTGCGCGATTCCTCCAGCTGCGCGGATTTTCTCGACTTGCGCAGTCTCGAGCCCGTGTTGGCAACACTGTGCGCGGGCGGCGGCACGCCGGCGCAGGCCACAACTGTGCACCGCGCCCTGGATGCCGGGTTGTTTGCGGCCGCCCGCGAGTCCGGCCGGGGCGTGGAGTCAGCCCAGCAGGCCGGGAACGCGCCTGCCGCGCCCGGCCGTCCGACCATACCAACACTGAAGGTGTTTGGAAGCGACGAGGTTGATTCAACACAGCGCGCCAGAGCCTGACAACGCACCGCGCGGGTGCGCGCGCACTGCACTGTTGCACTCCCATGTTGCCGCCGACGCTGTCGCCGATATGCGTCGTCAAAAAATTTTCACTTGCACAAACGCGTCATGACGTGCTGAATCGCGCCGTGTTGCACTGCAACCCCTGGGGAAACGGAAGTCGCCATGGACGAGCAAACATTCCTGTTCGACCTGATCCGCATCAAGTTTGGATTCATGGCCTGCTTTCACTACCTCTTCGTGCCGCTGACGTTGGGGTTGGTTATCAGTACAGCCTGTATGGAAACGGCGTTCGTCTGGACACGCGATGGCGCGTGGCGGCTGGCCGCTCATTTCTGGTTCCGCCTGTTTACCCTCGGCTGGCTGGTGGGCATCGTTACCGGTTATCCGCTGCGCGCCCAGCTGCTGAGCGACTGGGGAAACTATTCCGCTTTCGTCAAGCCTGTGCTCGACCAGGTGTTGCCCATCGAGGCGGCGCTCGGGCCCGTGATGCTCGCCGCGGTCGCCACGCTGGCGCTGTTGGGTGAGCGGCTGTACCCGGCAACCCGCATGTTGCTCATGTGGGGGCTCGTTCTCATCATGCTGTGTCAGTCGGCCACGATCCTGACAGTGAACGCCTGGATGCAACATCCGGTGCTTGCTGCGAGCGGCGGCGCTCTCACCCGCGCACCGACCTTGCACCAGCTGTTCGCCAATCCCATGGCGCTGTCGAAAATCGCACACGTTTACAGTGCGGCGCTCGTGTGTGGCAGTACCTTCATCTGTGTCATTGCCGGAGCATACCTGTTCCGCCGCACCCACCTGCCCGTCGCCCGGGTGAGCCTGCGCCTCGCAGTGCCGCTCGGCGCGCTGGCCACCGCGCTCGCCGTGGTGACCGGCCATTTCAGTGCAGATCACGTCGCACGGTTCCAGCCCATGAAATTTGCCGCAATCGAGGGCCTGTGGAAGCACGAGGCAGGTCCTGCCGGCCTGATTGTATTCGCCCGTCCCCAGTCGCAGTCCCAGGCCAACTTCAGCGAGGTCAAGATCCCCTATGTGATGAGCGTGCTGGCCGGCTACGGGCTGTCAGGCGGCTCACCGCCGGGAATCCGCGAAGAAGTTGCCGCCGGGGAAGAGCAGATCCGGCAGTCCATCGGCACTTGGCCGCTGGCGCCCTCGTCAGCCTCACTGAGCGGTTATCGGGAGCTATATGACCGTGAGCTGGCGCACGCCACGGCAATCCGCTCTCAGGAGGACCTCGTGCATCGGGCGGCTCTGCGCACCGTGCCCGATGTGCCCATCCTGTTCGGCGGCTTTCATGTGATGGTGTACACCGGAATGTGCCTGCTGGCGATCTACCTGCTCGCGTTGATTCTGCGCAAGCGGATTCTCGCGGACGGCCATCGCGGCCTGCTGGTGCTGCTGCCGGGCATTCTGCCGCTGCCGTGGCTCGCCTCGACGGCGGGTTGGATCGTCGCCGAGATGGGCCGTCAGCCGTGGGTCGTGTATGGATTTCTACCAACCGTGAGCGGAGCACAACTGCCGCCGCTGGCGCACGGCGTGTTTGGCGCGCTGCTGGTGAGCTCGCTGTATATATCGCTGGCTTTCCTGTTCACGCTGCTCGCGCTGCGCCTGATCCGCCGCGGCCCCGGAGCGCCGCTGCTCGAAGCTGAGTGGTGGCGCCGGATCACGGGTCCCGGCCGCATAGCCGCCGCTTGAAACCTGTCAGGCCGGCAGGTTGTCGAGACGTCAGTCTCGTGCTTGTTATGTCGTTCTCCAGTAACGCTCCATGATTCAACAACGTCGCACGACGGCTACATCTTTTGCATACCGTTCCCTCGAGTCAGTATAAGACGTCCATGGGAACGGCGATCAAACGGGGATAGCCAACGGATGCAGGATTCGACTTTTGATCTGGTCATCGTGGGGGCGGGACCTGGTGGCCTGAGCGCGGCAGCCCATGCCGGCCAGGCTGGAATGGCGCACGTGTTGCTCGAAGCGGGCGGCGCGCACGCGAATACGATTCAACAATATCAGCAGCACAAGCACGTCATGGCTGAGCCGAGCGTGCTGCCTCTGCGCAGCGATATGCAGTTCGCCGCGGGCCGGCGCGAAGCCATTCTCGAGTCGTGGGAAAAAGGCATCCAGAACGCGAAGGTCAACATAAGGTATCGCTCTGAAGTCAGCGCGATCCGCGGCACGCGCGACAATTTCGAGATCAGCATCAAGTCGGGCGCCACCATTCGCGGCAAGAATGTCATTCTTGCGCTCGGCGTGCAGGGACATCCACGCCGCGTCAACGTGCCCGGTGGCGATCTGCCTTGTGTTCAATACACACTGGAATCAGCGGACGCGTTGCGCGCAGAGACTATCGTCGTAATTGGTGCCGGCGATGCCGCCATTGAGAATGCCATCGCCTTGTCGAGAAACAACTCGGTCATCGTACTCAACCGCAGCAGCGGCTTTCCGCGTGCCAAGGATGCCAACGCGGCGCGCATCACCAAGGCCATCAGCGCCGGCCGGGTGAAATGCTTCATGAATGCCGAGGCGAAGAGCCTCCATGCCAACAACCCGCAGTCCGGCGATGGCACGGCAGCGCCCTATCGCCTGGTGATCGCCACCCAGGAAGGCGAGCGCACGATCCCCTGCCACCGCGTGATTGCCCGCCTGGGCGCGATTCCACCGCGCCAGCTCGTCGAATCCATCGGCGTGCGCTTCCTTTCGACTGAACCCGACGCGCTGCCGGAACTTTCGTCGCAATTCGAGTCCACGGTGCCCGGGCTGTATGTCATCGGCGCCCTGGCCGGCTACCCGCTCATCAAGCAGGCAATGAACCAGGGCTACGAGGTCGTGGAGCATCTGCTCGGACGCACTGTGGCGCCTGCCGATCACGACATTCTGCGCGCGAAATTCCGCGTCCTGCGCGGCGGCGGCGACGTCGAACGCATCGTGAGCCTCATCCACAAGGGCCTGCCCGTCTTCCGCGACATCCAGATGTTGGCTTTGCGCGAGCTGCTGCTGGTCAGCACGATCACTACACCGGCCAAGGGCAGCAGCATCTTTGCCAAGGGCGACTATGCCTCCAGCGTCTTCAACGTGCTGCGGGGCGAAGTGCACCTGCAGGCGGGAGATGGCGCGCCGATGGTCTTACGCGGTGGTCAGTTGATCGGAGAAATGAGCCTCATCTCCGGTCGCCCGCATGAAACATCGGCGATCGCGGGACCTGACTGCATCCTGCTGGAGACCCCCCACAGCGCAATCCGGAAGCTGCTGCGCACGGAGCAGTCGGTGCGCTCGTATATCGACACGGTGTACGCGTTGCGCGCCTTGCGTGTGCTCTTGATGCCGCACGCCTCTCCGGAAACCATTCATGCGCTCTCCAAAGCGGTCAGCCTGCACCGCTTCGCGCCCGGCTCCGAGATTTTCAAGGAAGGCGATCACATCGAGCGCTTCTACCTGGTGCGCAGCGGATCGGTTGCCCTCTCACGGCGCAATGGCAACCAGGACACCGTGGTCGGCTATTGCGCGGCCAACTCCTTCCTCGACGCGCTCGGCTGCCTGTCAGCCGAAACCGCGCGCTCGTTGAATGCGAAGGCGATGGTCGCCACGGAAGCGTTGAGCATCGATCACGCGAGCTTCAAGGCGCTGCTGAAGGCGGACGCCAGACTCGCGGCCAAGATGGATGCCGAACGCACCGAGCAGCTCACGCAGTACGCCCACATGCAGGCGCGGCCCAAAGCCGGCAGCGTGTTCGATTACCTGATGTCACATGGCCTGGGTGAGGCCACCAGCGTCCTGGTGATCGACGAGACTTTGTGCGTGGGTTGTGATCAATGTGAGAAAGCCTGCGCGGCGACTCACGAGGGCGTCTCGAGACTCGACCGCAGCGCCGGGCCCTCGTTGCATTCGTTGCATCTGCCGACCTCCTGCCGCCACTGCGAGCATCCACACTGCATGCGGGACTGCCCGCCTTCCGCGATCCATCGCCTTCCCAACGGCGAAGTCTTCATTGACGAGACCTGCATCGGGTGCGGCAACTGCGAGGAGAACTGTCCGTACGGCGTCATCCAGATGGCCGAAAAGACTCCCAAGACCAGCATCTTTGAGCGGTTGATGGGCGCTAAACCGGTCGATGCCGCGAAGACCGCGGTGAAATGCGACGTCTGCGCGAGTTTGAAAGGCGGCCCTGCCTGCGTCCGCGCCTGCCCCACGGGGGCGGCAATCCGGATTCACGCCGAGGATGTCATCGAGCTGGCGAGGCAACGAGCCGTGGCGTTGGAGTAAACGCCCGTTGTGGCCCCCCACTCCATGCATCAGTCATTCATTAATTTTCGCAACTACCGTTATGGATTGATTGCCAGCGCTGCATCACTCATAACAGTGGGCGCCTACATGCTCGACCGGCCGCGTGTGCCGCCGAACGGCAGCACCTGGCTGGGCTACACGCTCGGCACGCTGGCGGCGCTGCTGGTTATTTTTCTGGCCCTGTTTGGCATTCGCAAGCGTTCGTTCAGCTCGAACATCGGCACGGCTATCGGCTGGGTCTCCGCGCACGTCTACCTGGGCATAGCCGCACTGTTGATTGCGACGCTGCACAGCGGAATGCATTTTGGAGCCAACGTTCACACGGTCGCGTACGTACTGATGTGTGTGGTCACCCTGAGTGGCCTGTGGGGCGTTTATGCCTACGTGAATTTTCCAGGCGCGATGATCCAGCAGCGGGGCAACTTGCGACGCAGTGAGTTCCTGCGCCAGATCGCGGAGATCGACGGGGCGGCCCTGGAGCTGGCGGAAGGCATCTCCCCGCAGATCACCCAGTTGTTTGCCGAGAGCGCCCGCCGCACCGACCTGGGCGGGGGAAGTCTATGGAAACAATTGCGCGGCCGTGATGAGTCGACACTGCTGCTGGGTATCGGAGCGGCACCACGGCGCTCACACGTAGCACCCAACACCAACCAGCGGGGGCTCATCCAGACACTGGCGGAGCTGCGCCTCGGCCGCAGCCACAACCAGGTCGCCCTGTCGAGCGTGCAGAAGCTGCTGGAGCTCGCAGGCTCAAAAGCGGCCTTGTTACAGCGTCTGCGCCGCGAGACCCAGCTCGCAGCACTGCTGCGGATCTGGCTATTCCTGCACGTCCCCTCGTGTTGCGCATTACTCGCAGCGCTCATTATTCACGTCGTTACAGTGTTCCTGTACTGGTGAGGTGAGGCGATGTTGATTTGCCTCATACGCGGGGTCGCCGGGAATGCGTCTACGGCGCAGCAGCAAGCACCCGGCACTTTGTTCCAGACGACCGAGCTGACGATCGGCAGCGCCCCCGACCAGCATCTTCAGGTTCCGCACGAGGATGTCGATCCGCACCACGCCGTTCTGCGCGTTACGCCGAATGGGCGAGTGCTTCTGACCGCGTTGGGTCCGAAGGGTGTCAGTGTCAATGGCCGGCGGCAAACGCGGGTCTTCCTGGATACGGACGATACCCTCGAACTCGGCGAAACGACCGTCAAGGTCCAGCGCTCGCGGGGCGAATACGCCTGCGTGCTGCGAATCGAGGATCCGTTCTCGTCGGATGAGACTTCGCCCACCTCTGCGGCCAGCACGCGCAATCACTCATCCCGGTACACGATCAGCTTCTGGTCGTGGACGCTGACAATCGGTGTGGCGGCGATCTTTCTGCTGGTGCCCATGGGGACGTTTCTCGCCCCCTCCATGCGCAAGCTGTTGCGCAGTACGCCCCTGGTGCCGAGCGATGCCTTGTGGTCCTCCGGTCCCCTCCACGCGGCTCACCGCTTCATCGGCAATGACTGCACCTCCTGCCACGTGAATCCTTTTCAGCGCGTGCGCAACTCCGAGTGCGAGAAATGTCATGCCGAGGTCCAGCATCATGTTGATGTACGGACGGCGGACCTGGCGCTGTTCGACAATGAGCGCTGCGCCGAATGTCATTTCGAGCACAAGGAGCCGGCCACGCTGATCCTGCGAGACGCGCGTCTGTGCACCGACTGCCACGCCCGCCTCGACCGGCTCAAGTCCGACGTCCAGGTGGAAAACGCCTCGGACTTCGGCTCCGACCACCCGGAGTTCCGGCTCGCCGTGCTCAAAGAGGACGAGATCGTCGCGCCCGGCCAGTGGCGGCCGCAGTGGCTCGAATCGAGCAATGCCGCGGGCTTCAAAGAGACGTCGCATCTGAAATTCTCACATGCGCAACACCTCAACCCGAAAGGCATCAAGTCGCCCCTGGGCGAGCGCGTCCTGCAATGCGACGACTGCCACCGCCCCAACTCGAGCGGGCGCGAAATGATGCCCATCCGCATGGAGACCCAGTGCAGCGGCTGTCACAGCCTGCACTTCGATGAGCACGACCCCACGAGCGGAGTTCCGCATGGCGAC